>NZ_CP094723.1:1860852-2191278 GCF_025558585.1 Staphylococcus sp. IVB6214
TCGCAAGATCAATATGTGTCGCATCGTTGACGTGTATCACAGGTATATTGAGTGATTTCGCCTGTGTTTCCGTTCTTTTTGACGTACAAACCCCCGTCAATTGATACCCTTTATCGTTGACTAACTTCCCAATTTCTGGTACAAGCAACTCGATTGTACTGCCCGTCCCAATGCCTAGTACCATACCATCTTCAATACGTGCAACCGCTTCTTCTAATGTCATTCGTTTCAATTGTTTCGTATCCATATGGCCCTCCCATTCCGTTCTACCAAAATTTTATTCCACTGTTTCCTCTTCAAAAATAAACACACGTTCTACCGGTTCATTAAACGCACGTGCAATTTTCATGGCTGTCACAATAGATGGCACAAATACATTACGTTCTATTAACGAAATGGTTTGACGAGAAACGCCTACTTTTTGTGCAAGTTGTGTTTGATTATAACCATCTCTCGCTCGCAACTCTTTAAGTCGATTGCGCATCTATGTCACCTCTTTCTGTAAAATCCCCTTACAATACTTGTACTGACAATTTAAGACTTCATCTTTAATTGATAAGATGTTTTTGAGTAAAATGGCGTATGTGCTGGCAAGATTGATGCCGCTTCTCCACCATATATATTGATATCATTTGGTAAACTTTGCGTTTCAATCGTAATCCCTGAATGTGGTTTATAGATATTCATTTGACTCTCCCAACCAGTTGGGTCGTTGAAAGTATAAAGTACCATTTGTGGCATATCCGTCTCCACATAAAGCGCACAATCATGGTTAGACACGATTAACTTCCCTTCATGTACTTCAAAAGGATGATCTAATCCGCCTACCTTCACAACTTGTTCTGCAATTGCTGGTTTGGTTGACGTAAAAATCGTATCCAGTTTGAGCGATTGCGTATTGAAGTAACGTCCCAAATCAATGACATCCTGTTCCGGCATACCAACTGCATTCAAAGGGAACATATAGAGCTTATCACTCGTTATTTCATGGTTATCAATGACCTTGTTATCTCGATTTAGATTGAAGTAAACGTGATTCGTTGGATTAAATAACGTATCTTCTGTTGACTCCGCAAAATATTCAATCGTCCACGTATCTGTTGTGTCATATGTATACACAATCTTTACTTCAATATCACCCGGGAAATCGTCTTGATCACTTTGCAAGGTTGCAGTAAAAATCACACGTACTTCGTCACTTTCTTCTTGTACTTCATATTCAAAAAGGTGCTGCCATAGGCCGTGACTGCCTCCATGCAAATGATGTGGTGCATCGTTTTGTTCCACACGGTATGACTGTCCGTTCAGTGTAAATTCTCCATTCTCAATACGACCAGCATAACGTCCTACTGCTGCACCAAAGAAGAACGGATGTGATGGGTAAAATTCATCCGCTTCGACTGCATTCCCTAGAACAATGTTGTTGTCATCTATTTTCCAACTCACGATACTTGCACCGTAGTTCGAGAAGACGACTTTTGTTTTTTTCGTACTAATCTTGATCAGTTCAATTCCATTCGTTTGTTGCTCAATAATAACATCCATACAGACTCGTACTCCTTTTCACTCCTCAACCCCTAGAAGGTAAAACCATCACTAGCACACCAATCACACAAATGATACCGCCAATGATATCAAACTTATCTGGTGGCTCCTTATCGACCCAATAAGCCCACATGAGACTTAAGACGATAAACACACCACCATATGCCACATAGACACGTCCAAATGTTGGAAAAGTTTGCAGCGTTGCAACGATACCATATAGTATCAATGCGATGCCCCCCAAGAAACCTAACCACATTGGCTTATCCGCACGCAGCCATAACCATATGAGGTAACCACCACCTATTTCGCATAAGCCCGCTAAAATAAAAATTGCCGTTGCGTAGACAAAATGCATCTTATCACCTCATATTCTTTAACCTTATTATATCAGCTTCTGATGATTTGTAATATCCTGAAATACGTCAATATAATACCACACCCAATCCCGCAATCTGTATGTGCGAAATTGGGTGTTTGCTCATCTTTATGAATGATTTTCTTTTTGGAATACACGTTTAAAGGTTGCAACGATTCCTTTTTCAAATGTAAGTACAGCATTTTTATATGTTTTCGCAGCAAGCCATGCGAGAACAACAATTAATACGATATGAATTGCAATTGCAATGATACCCTCCATCGTTGGCGTGCTCGGTAGTGATAATCTTGTCACTGTCACAAATGGAGAGAAGAATGGGACATAACTCAATATACGTACAATGAGATGATCTGGATTCGTTGCACCGAAGAAGCCGCCGTAAAAGCCCCCTATCATCAATAACGTCATCGGCATAAGTGATTGAGAGATATCTTCAATACGTGCTGTCATATTACCAAGTATCGCAGCAAGTATAATGAATGCAATGATACTGATGATAAAAAAGATAATGCCAAACGTTAACAGACGTGTTAAATGCGCTGTCCATTCAAAATCAATTTTCCCTAGCTTTTCACTTAAGTTAAATGCATAAAAACTCACAATGCCCGTTGCGATAATAATAAGCAATTGTGTTAATGAGACTGCAATCACACTCAATACTTTTGCAGCAATATGGACGACAGGTTTCACACTTGTAATAATCATCTCAGACACACGTGATGTCTTTTCTGTCGCCACTTCCATAGCTATTTGGTTAGCATAGTTTACGACAATAAAGAACATTAATACATTCAGGATACTTACCATCACACTGGATATCACTTCATCCATCTCTGATACGTTTTGATCGGCACCTTTGCCATTTTCACCAATCATCTTATCTGTCACTTGACTCTCAGCCTGTAACTGCTGTAACTCTGTTTGAGACAGATCCAAGCCTTGCGCAACCATTGTTTTTTGAATTTGTGAGAGCGTGGCTTGCCACATTGCTTTGTCCTTTTCAGATACATGTTCCGTATCAATAATCGTTCCTTTAAGTTGTTGCTGTTCTATTTGTGTCACTTCGACAATATAGTCTATGTCATCATCTTTCAGTGCTTTCGTTGCTTTGTCTTTCGTTAAATGTTGATAAGCAACTTTTTCATCGATGACTTTACCTTGTGTTTTAATCGCTTGATACACGCCATCATCTTGTGTCACAATCGCTACTTGCTCTGCGTTATCTCCACCATTAAACAAGCCGACAATCTTATCAATATTTGCGCCACCCACAATCAATAACATCATAAGAAGTGTCGTAATAATGAAAGACTTCGCTTTGATTTTATTCATATATGTGAGTCGAAAAGTTGCTAAAAATTTAGACATGTTGCTCACCTGCCTTTTGAATAAATATTTCATTGATTGTTGGTTCTAATACTTGGAAGCGACGTACAAATCCATGCTGTTGTACATATGCAAACAATGACTCTGCTACGGCCACATCATCAATTGTTAAATAAGTTGTTTCACCCTGTTGCTCATACTTCACTACACCAGGATATGCCGCAAGTGCTGTCAAATCATAATCTGCTTCAATCGCCACACGCTTATAACCAAATGCTTCCTTCACTTCATGTATCGACCCTTGAACCACCATTTTCCCTGCATTCAAAATACAGATATCATCACAAAGTTCTTCAACATGCTCCATACGATGTGAACTGAAAATGATCGTCGAACCATTCGCATTGAGTTCCTTCACTGCCCCTTTTAGTAATTCCACATTGACAGGATCCAAGCCACTAAAAGGTTCGTCCAAAATTAATAGCTCAGGTTCATGTAAAATACTCGCCAACAATTGGACCTTTTGCTGGTTCCCTTTCGACAGTGATTCAATCTTTTTATCTTTATTTTCCGTAATTTCAAAACGTGTCAACCACGTATCAATTGCCTGTTTGATTGCTTTCGGCTTCATTCCTTTTAACGTCGCAAGATATGTGAGTTCTTCATTGACAGTCAGTTTCGGATGTAAGCCACGTTCTTCTGGCAAATAGCCAATCACATCATACATATCTGATGTAATCGGTTTACCTTCATATGTAATTTCTCCTACTGTCGGCTCCATCAACCCTAAAATCATCCGGAAGCTTGTCGTTTTACCTGCACCGTTACGCCCGAGAAAACCTAACATCTTTCCTTTTTCTAATGTCAAATTGATATCATCAACGGCTGTAAAGCTTTTAAATCTCTTTGTCACATGAGAAATATTTAATGACATTGTCTTCCCTCCTTCACTTTGTTATTTATTATTGTATATAAAATTTAACCTTTTGACAATTGAATTTGTCAAAAAGACAATTTTATTTATCTTTATAAGTTTTGTCTATTTTCTTTTTACCATACATATAAATGGCGATAGAACTTAATATCGAATAGGGAATCATGACTGCCAATACCAACATGATGTGTTGAAGTGATAATGGATCGTCAGATAATCCCATATAAACTAAAATTCCTACGAATGTCATCCCAACGAACATCAAGACACCAAAAAGTGCCGCACCACGTCGTAACTTGTGGATCATTTGCGCATAACTTTGTGGATCATCCACTTCTGTATTATTTGCGCGATATTTCCTTAAATTGAGTTCTATCCAAAAAGTAATACTAAGAAACAACAACAATCCTAACGCTTCGATTGCAATGTTTTGTTGCAAGAAAATCTTTATCCAAATAGAGATGTTAAGGAGAATGATAAGTCCCCAGAAAAACCAAAGAAAATTTCCAGCTTGCACATGTCGAGAATGTTGAATTTCATATTCATCTTTAACTTGTTCACCATTAAATGTATTTAACAATTCTTGTTTAAATCCCATCATCCTCATCCCCTCTCACTTGAACGCGTTTTTTTATTGAAGAAGCCCATATAATAGTAGGTACAATGAATAAAAGTACATAAATTGATTCAGTGCTGTGCCAATATGGCAATTGTCCTGTTAATATAGGTGCTATTACATTCAGAGAAATGATTAAATACAAAAACAATAAAATCATATAAATAAAGTATTTTCGCTTCAAATGACGTTTCAATTGTTGTGCCTCTTCTTCTGTATCAACATAGTATTTATGATCTGTATAGTCTTTCAACAATGTCACACTACGCATCCCAATAACTATCAATAATATAGGCCCTCCAATTGTGAAAGCAGAAATTTGATTTGTCTCTATATCAATCGCAAATGAAAGTAGGATTAACAATCCTAAGCCAACCATTCCCATAATATTAGCCAATGCGAGTATTTCATCAATTTTACTTTTTTGATATTCATCCGGTTCTGTTGTCAAACCAACAAATCTTTTATACATACGCATATTATCTCTCCTTCCAAAATAAATCATTTAAAGTCACATCTAACGTTTCTGCAATTCGAATACATAAGTTCAAGGTTGGATTATACTTATCATTCTCAATCATATTAATCGTTTGACGCGATACACCTACACGTCGTGCGAGTTCCAATTGCGATACACCTTTTGCGACACGATATGCTTTCACTCTATTCACCAGTGTCATGATGACCTCCCAATTCTGCCATTTACGATGAGTCACTGACTCCCTTTGTGTCAAATATACACGACATCACACTTTCATGTCAAATATACACGACACATCTCTCAATAAAAAAGCAGGCCAAACAATTTGTTTGTAACCTGCTGTAATTCGGCTAAGACATATTCAAATTGTGTGTCGAGCAATTGATTGTCAGTGTTACAGAAGCAGGGCTTTCGACAGAATTTCGCAGCTCTACAAAATCAAAAAGCGATTTTGATCACTGCTCGAATTCTGCTCGATCCCTAAACGCTTCTTCCACAACCTCGTTCAATATTTATATGGATCATCTTGTGGTTTTCTATGTTGTGCTTCCAATTCATCCAAGTCAGCCAAAGGTTTGTCATCTTTATCAAGTGATGCAGTGTTGTCTGTTGTTATTTCATCTTGAGAATTGTTAGTCTGTGTGGCTTGTTCTGTGTACTTTGGTGATGGACCATATTGATTGGCTTCTTTTTTACTATCTAGCAACGTAATAATAAATGTAATAATTTGCACGATAAACAAGATAACAATCACTATCCCTGCAACAATAAACCAACCTGATTCTGCAGGAAGCATTGATGGCGATTCATTAACCGATTCAGGTGAAAATAAAATCCCTGAATCCCACATGCCAATAAAATATACCACGTTATAAATAATAGATAAAACTAACCCTAACATAGGAATCAGCATCGACATACTACGATCATGAAACCGACGTACGAGCAGTGCCAAGTTAGGAATAATGACAGCCAAACTGTACAATCCGATTAAAAGCCATAATAATAACGCAATAAAAGGGCCAATCTTTGGAACGAAAATCATGATGACTGCAATTAATGAGATTGAAACGGTAATAATCGTGTGCCATAGCGCCACCCACCAATATTCACTGCGTCGGCTACGCCCTTTAAAATTCACATAGTTTATCCAAAAAAGTTTGAATGCTTCTACAAACCCTACTCTTGGAAATTCATACATCATATTTTCCTCCTTCATTACCTTTTACATTTCAGATTTTATCATATTTCTTCGCATAAAAAACAATAATTATAAAGTGATGAATGGTTTGTACTTATTGGAAACACACCGTATATTCGATACAATCAGTATAAATATGGTTTTAAGGAGTCAATTATGAATTTTAATACACGCCCTACAACAGATATCGCCAAATCATTGCTTGGTGTCAAACTGGTTTACGAATCCCCTACACAAACGTTTTCTGGTTATATTGTAGAAACAGAAGCTTATCTTGGTACAATCGATCAAGCTGCTCATAGTTATCAAGGTAAACATACACCTCGTGTTCACTCATTATATCGTAAAGGTGGCACGATTTACGGTCATATGATGCATCGCTATTTGCTTATCAACTTCGTCACACAACCCGAAGGAATTCCTGAAGGAGTTTTAATACGTGCGATTGAGCCAGAAGAAGGGCTAGAAGCAATGATACGTAATCGTGGTAAGCGTGGCTATGAAGTTACCAATGGACCGGGTAAGTTTACGACAGCTATGTCTATCCCTCGAACGATTGACGGCACACGGCTTAATGAAGGTCGCCTAAAAATTGATACGAAAAATCGAAAATACCCGAGAGAAATTGAAGAAAGTCCACGGATTGGTATTCCAAATAAAGGCAAATGGACCGACGCACCTTTACGCTTCACAGTGAAAGGCAACCCTTTTGTATCTCATATGCGTGTGCGTGATCGTCAACATCCCGACGAAACTTGGCGAAAAACGAGGTTGTGAGAGAAGCGCTTAGGGATTGAGCAGAACCAAAATGGCAATCAAAATTGCTTCTTATTTTGTGGAATTGCAAGTAATAGGTGATTCATATGTGCCTATGCTTTATAGGCTTCTCACATCTCTAATCACACTTACAAGGGCACTACAACGAGATTCATCATCATTTTCGTTGTAGTGCCCCAAGTTCTGCCGAGATTCTTGTTCCTGACATATTGCTTATCAATTTTTCAAAATACCAGTTCTTGCGTTACATTCCCTTTAATCTAACAATGTTACAGTACCTTTATTATTTGTAATTTTAATGACGTTACTTTGTTCTTCACTTTGTTGCATAATAGATGTGTAATTAGTAAGATCTTCCAAATCTATTATCCCGTCACTATTTTTCGTTGTGATACTAACATTTTGAAGTACTTTCACAAATGTTACGTCGATGTTCCCAAATTGATTGTCCAATGTCATTGGAATATCAGCAGGTACATCATCAAGCGTCGCATCGCCTTTACGCACTTTCATCGCTACTTCTTTCAATTGTGAGGCGCTCAAGTCAAAAGCACCGTACGTCAATTGACCTTCTAATCTGCCAATTCGACTATTCTCCATATCAAAAGAACCTTTGTTCATCTTAACTACCATTTGTTTCGTATTAAGATGTTCAACATCAACCGCTCCCCACTCACTCGTTACATTCAAACGAGATAATTCTGACTGTGGCACTGTTAATGTGTAATTCGCCCCTTTATTAATATGAAATGGATTGACATTCACATTCACTTGCGGATTTTCTTCCCCTTCTAACCCAAGCGTCAACGTATCTCCTTTTTCTGTAATAACTGGTTTCTTTCCATCATTATGTCCTTCTATCTTCAACTCATCTCCAGCAACCACGTTAAGATTTGTCTTCTTCAAGTTAATATCGATATTTTTTATTGCTTTTCCATCAAATGTTTGTGATACATGAACTGTTTGTTCTTCATATTTATTATCAACTTTAGAATAATAAAATGCGCCGACTGTTCCAATGAGTGCGAATACGATTCCAACGATTAAAATAATAAGATTGAATTTTTTCATCCTCGTGCACTCCTTTTCACAACTTTGACGTTGAATTTTAAGTACTTAATTAATAAAATAAATGTCCATTTCGTTAGGTAGAAACATAAAACATACAGTATTAACCCTAAGCCAAAGTAACCAAAAGCTGCAAACCAATCTGGCGTGATAAGCTGAATATGGTCATAAAAATAGTTTGCCCAGAGTAAAAATGCAGGCAATCCAATCATTACGATACTTGCAATTGCCAATCCAACTAAACAACCTAATACTGCTAATAGAGGCCCTAACACGATGACAAAGTTGAGAAAACTTAATGCAATCACTGATAAGATTGCCCCAAGCATATTACGTGCACCACCTGTTTCTTCCACTTGTGTTACCGCTGAATCTGCCACTAACTCTTTGGCAATCGTTTTTGGATCTCCTAATGTTGCGATGATTTCTTCTTCCGTCTTCCCATCGTGCATCCCTTCGACAAAATGATTGTCATACTCTGCAACGATGTCTTGCTTTTCTTGTTCTGGAAGTCGCTTCAAATGGTAATATAGTGTATTTAAATAATCTTTCTTCGTCACTGTTCCTCACTCTCCTTGATAAATACTGATACAATTTCAGCAAATGTTTCCCACTGCATACGCAATTCTTTCAAACGCTCTGATCCTTCCGGTGTCATCTCATAATATTTTCGTGCCGGTCCTTCAGAAGAGGGTTGATAATAAGTTGATAAGTAACCTTCCTTCACCAATCTTCTTAATATCGGATAAACCGTCCCTTCTGCAATGGACATATGCCTTGAAATATTTTGTACTAAAGAATAACCATATTGTGGTGCACGCTTAATAATAAGCAGAACAATCATCTCTAGCGCACCTTTTTTAAACTGTACATTCATATTTTCACCTCAATATGCATTAATCAGTACTATTTAATATATAGTAGTGAATTTAAGTAAATTATATCACCCAGTACTATACATTGCAATATAGTATGTCATTATTTAAGCGTACGCCGAAAAATTATAAAAAGTTTCATTGTAACGCTCTAAAATATTATCTTAATCAGATATTTCAATCGTATGAACAAGTGTTTCATCTTCTGTGTCTATAAACAGTTGATAACGTTCCCCTTGTAATTCATCTTCACCATACATCCAAATAATGTCATTGATACCATCTAAACGAATGTCTCCTGATATCATTGTCTCCCCTTTAGAATTAACTAAAATATACGTCGGAATCGGTGCACCTTCAATATTTGTAATTTTCAATTTAATATGCAAACATTTGGCTTCGCACACATTCTCAACTGTTACATCAAAACTAACAATTCGATCATTAGCCCGTTCAATTACCCATAACTTTTCCAACTCTTGTAACAACTGTTCTAACATAAAATGAGATTGCACATGGACGGTAATCGTATTAAGCCCAGCATGAACAACGTGTGTGATGTTATACATCTCTCTAGATAGACTCGTGTTATTAAGGGGGGTTCCATTCACACAAAGCTGTGTTTCTTGTGATAACAGACGTGTATCTAAAAAGTAGTCCTTGCTATGGTCATAGTCTTTGATTTTAAACTTCTTTGTATACCCTATTGATTGTCCTACATGATTACTCAGTGACTTCCATTCTCCATACAGTGGCGTAATCGCATGTATTTGCTGAATGGCGGGATGATTATAATACTCTTGATGACTACTGTAAGGCAGACGATACCTTTCCATCCAACTATAATCTTTTATATTTTTTAACATTTTAAACTGTCTTTCAACCATAAATTTCTCTCCTGCATCATTGCTTTTAATTATTTTTTTACCATAGAAATTTAGCACAAAAATATTAAAAGTTATATTCAATTATAATGAAAATATATACTAAAATGTTTCCATATGATGGATGGATCAGGATGGTAGAGTGAATGCAATTATTATGGAAAAAATTTAAAAAACAATACATAGAAGCAAATATTGATGAGTGTGGCATCGAAGTAGGTGCCCCGTACACAGGCTATGAGTATCAAGTGACTAAACATGCTGTACTCCATGTTGTCATGTCTGGGAGTGGTACCTTCAGTTACAATGGTAAAACGCATTTTTTAGAAACGGGCGATATCTTTTTGTTACAACGTGGAATGAATGTAAACTACACCGCTTCCTTAGACGACCCTTGGATATACTATTGGGTTGGTTTTAGCGGACAACTCGTAACTGACTATTTGAATCGTACACAACTTATCGACAATCCTGTCATTACACATACTGACACAAGTAAGATTTCAAAATTAGTAGAACGTATGTGTTACACGGCTCAGAGTTACACAATTGAGCAATCTGATGACATTCAACATATGAGTGACTTATACAATTTACTCTACGCCCTTTACCAAGCATCACCTAAAAAGTTCAATCAACAAGAAGCAGATATCTACGAAAATGTAAAAGAAGCTATCCGCTATATGAATCGGTCTTACATGCAGTCCATCACAATTGAACAAGTCGCTCGTCACGTCAATATCAGTCGCAGCTATCTTTATAAGTTGTTCAAACAGAATTTCGATCAATCACCACAAAGTTATTTGATGCAACTCCGCATGTCTCAAGCAGCAAAACTACTTCACGAAACATCTTTGCATTGCCAAGAAATTGCGACACGTGTTGGCTATCATGAACCATTGATGTTCTCCAAAGCATTCAAAAAGTTTTTCGGTGTGACACCTACGATGTATCGCAAAAAGAAAGGTATCCACAACACACCCTAATTGGAAAAAAACGCCTTGTTTTTGAGTATTCAAATGACGTGCATATGTTTATGGTATGATTTGATGACTAGGTATTTTAGTTTTACAAATTACATAATTATACCAAATATTCATTTTGATATAGATTTTTTATTTGTTAAAAAGTATAATGATATCGTGTGGTATTGTAAGCCTTTTCTCAATTCACAACTAAGGGGGAATACATAGTATGATCGAATTAAATAGTATTACAACATTATTTATCGCATGTCTGTTACTTATTATCGGACAAGCAATCATCAATAAGGTGGAGATTTTTAATCGTTTGAGCATTCCAGCACCAGTTATTGGTGGATTAATTTTTGCGATTATCTCAGCTATCTTATCGTCAACAGGTGTACTTAAAATTCAATTAGACGGTAAATTTTTCCAAGACTTCTTTATGTTAGCATTCTTCACAACAATCGGGCTTGGTGCATCATTTAAACTATTAAAATTAGGTGGAAAAGTACTGATCGTCTACTGGATTCTATGCGGTGTACTCGCAACATTCCAAAACGTCATCGGTGTATCTGTCGCAAAATTATTAAATATTGATCCACTTCTCGGTCTAACTGCTGGGGCAATGTCTATGGAAGGTGGACATGGTAATGCTGCGGCTTACGGTCAAACAATTCAAAACTACGGGATTGACTCGGCTGTAACAGCCGCACTCGCTGCTGCAACATTGGGGCTTGTTGCAGGTGGTTTATTAGGCGGACCTGTTGTGCGCTATCTCATCAAAAAATATGATTTAGCACCGAACAACATTAATGCAGTTCAAAAAGATTATTCAGAAATTGATATTAACAAACGTTTACACAAAAACTTTTCATTAAACGAAGTATTCTTTATTCAAATGGCGATTATTTTATTCTGTATGGCATTAGGGACATACCTTGGTGAGCAATTCAGTGCTGCAACTGGATTTAACATTCCACTTTATGTCGCATCTATGTTTATCGCTGTTATTATTCGAAATATTTCAGAACTCTTCAACTTAAACCTTGTTGATTTGAAATTAACAAACCAAATTGGTGATATTTCATTAAGCGTATTCTTATCACTTGCGTTGATGAGTATTCAATTAACTGAAATTTACAACCTTGCTCTACCACTTGTAATTATCGTGTTATTCCAAATTCTTTTCGTTACATTATTCTCTATCTTCGTCGTCTTCCGCTTACTCGGCAAAGACTACGATGCCGCTGTAATGATTGGTGGTTTCATCGGTCACGGACTTGGTGCAACACCAAACGCGATGGCGAACTTAGATGCCATTACGAAAAAGTTTGGTAACTCACCACGTGCATACTTGGTTGTACCAATTGTAGGTGCCTTCCTTGTAGACTTACTTGGTGTACCAATTATTACATTATTCATTGAATCATTCAGACCGTAAATTTAAAAAGCACGATGCCAGTATAAGTGGCATCGTGCTTTTAATTTATTATGCTTGGCGTCTAATCTGCCAACCATATGGATCTTTTAATTGTGACCAATCTGCATCGATTTCATGTGCTTTCAACAAGCAATCATCAAGTTCTTTCGTAATCGCTGCTTCATCTAAATCAATACCAATCACAACAAGTTGCGTTTGACGATCTCCATATTCTGGATCCCAATCTGCACGTACATCTTCACGCTCTTGAAGAATTGCTCCACGTTCAGCTTTTGGCATCGCTGCCACCCAGTAAGTTACTGGATGAATATCGACAACACTACCTGCTTGTGATACAAGACATGCCACTTCATTGTATTGCGCTAACCATGCAATCCCTTTAGCACGTACAATGTTTTTAGACATACCTTCTAACCAATCGTTAAAACGTTCTGCATGGAACGGTAGACGACGTTTGTATACAAATGATGAAATGCCGTATTCTTCTGTCTCAGGTGTATGATTTTCATGGCCACCCGCTTCTAACTCTTGAATCCAACCTGCAGATTGGCTAGCTTTTTCAAAGTTAAATAGTCCCGTATCCAATACCTCTTCTAAGTCAACTTGCCCTTTAACTGTTCGAATCACTTTAGCTGTTGGTTGTAACTTTCTCAACATTGCTTCTAATCGATTCATTTCATCTTCAGAAACTAAATCTGTTTTGTTGAGTACGAGTACGTCACAGAACTCAATTTGATCAATAAGTAAGTCTGCAATCGTACGTTCGTCTTCTTCAGCAACTGCTTGATCTCGATCTAACAACAAGTCTTCTGACTGATAATCTCTCATAAAACGGTGTGCATCTACAACCGTTACCATCGTATCTAATTGACATAACTCTGTTAAATCAATACCGATTTCTTCATCGATATAAGAGAACGTCTGTGCCACAGGTACCGGTTCAGAGATTCCTGTCGATTCAATCACAATTTGATCGATACCACCACGTTCTGCAATTGCTTTTACTTCTCGTAATAAGTCTTCTCGCAACGTACAGCAAATACAACCATTTGATAATTCAACAAGCTTTTCATCCGTACGTGAAAGCCCACCACCATCTGCAATCAAGTCTTTATCAATATTGACTTCACTCATATCGTTAACAATCACCGCAATACGGCGTCCTTCACGATGATTCAAAATATGGTTGAGTAACGTTGTTTTTCCAGAACCTAAATAACCACTCAACACCGTGACTGGTACTTTTTTCTCTATCATTGATAGCCCACCTTTATTAAATCGTAATCGTTACGTTTTAAAGTATATAACACGGTTCCTAGCTAGCGCAACCTTTAATGTTTTTTCATACTGCTTCATGCTATATTTAAAATACAGTGAAACAGAAGGAGTGATTGTTATGTTAACTTATCCTTTTATCGACCATACATTTGTAGAACCTGATTGGATTGACCGAAATGGCCATATGAACGATGCGGAATATGCACGTGTTTTCAGTCTTGCAATCGATCATTTTCATGATCAAATTGGCTTATCAACCCCTGAGCGTAAAGCACGTAACTACACCGTATTTACACTCGAGACACACATCACCTATTTGCGCGAAGTTGAACAAGATCATACGTTGGATATAAAAGTACGTATTTATGATTATGATGATAAACGCACACACTTTTTTATGGAGTTATTTGATATCGAAACAGACACATTATGTGCAACTGGTGAAACGATGATGATGGGAATTGATAATGAAACACGTCGTGCAGCACCTTATCCAGATGATATTTATGAACAACTGGCGCATTATTACACATCTCAAGGTAAACAAGAATGGCCAAACCAACGTGGTCATCAAATTGGTATTCCACGCAAATAGTATAAAAAAACGGAAGTCCATTTTTTGTGGTGGGCAGATAATAAAAAGTAACTAATTTTATTTTTAACTTAATCATAACATGTAGTCATCTCTACATTCATTTAAGCGTACAGTTTAATTATTAATTGTGCGCTTTTTCTATACCATCATTTCTTTAATACTCGCTTGCCAAGGCGCCTCACTTCAACTAATTTTGGCTTTATTGAATAAAAGAAGCCAAAATGGATTTTCCGTTCGGCTTGTTGCCTTAGGCGTCTCGTATTAGAAATGATTTTAGATACACATCTCTAAGTGTGTTAGGACATATTAGATAGCGATTACTACGTAATATATTTATGCAGCGTTATTTATTAGTAAACTATCCTTTTTACGTCGTTGATATAGCTTAAAAATAATCAGTATCCTTGCCTTGAAGTTATTAAAGTTTCGATAGCCATATGATACACGTTTAATAAGCTTAATTTTATTATTGATACCTTCAATCGCTCCATTGTTTAACTTAGGGTGTTTAATTGTTGAATAAAGGATATACTCGTATTTTTTATAGAACCGAATGACACGCCAAACACCACGTGATACATGCTTCTTTTCAACACTCATTAAAGTTTCTTTGAAACGTAACCAATCACATTGTTTTAATGCTTCTCGAAGGTGATGAACTAACATATATGTGTCATAGAGCTGCTGATCAAGATTTAATAGATACTCTAAAATATCTCTTGATGTCGTATACGTTTTGAAGGACTTCGACCAAAAGTATTCATAGCTGTTGATATCTTGTCTGTCAGAAAGGAAAAGTTTCCAGTGTTTTTTTCATTTTCGTGTAATCTGTTGATGACTTATAGCGACAAGTATTCATTATAGAAATACGTTGCTTATTAAGTTCACGGTTAAGGTGCTGAACAATGTGAAAACGATCAAAGATTAAAATCGCATTCGGGAATACTTCATGAATGAAGTTAATGTAGGGTTCATACATATCGGCTGTGACCGTTTTGACAGCTAATCGTTCACGACGATCAAAACGATAGAAGTACTCTTTAAGTTTGTGAATACGTCTATCTTCTAAGATATCGATAATCTGATTCGTTTCATTATTTATAAACAGAAAACTCATCGCTGTTGTCACATTTTTAACGCTTTTAAATTCATCTATGGAGAGATGTTTAGGCAATCCAGATGAAGGTTTTACTATTAATGATTGTGAGATATGGTGAATACATCTCTTAACTGTGCTTGGTGAAACACTACAATCATTAGCAATGTCTATCTCAGACTGTACACGTGTGAGTTTGTCCTGAATCGCTAATTTCACACGGTTAGTAATAAAGCAATTACTATCAACAATGTTTGTTTGAGCCGTAAAAGTCTTTAAACAATGTAGACACTTAAAGCGTTCTTTCGCTAAATTAAGATAAACATTAGACTCTTGAGATTTTAATAGTGTTAAACGCGAAACACGTTTACCGTGCTTATGTATTTGTCCGTCATTGACACAACCACACTTCATACATGCCTTTGGTGTATAAGAAAGTGTTCCATAAACAACCGTAGAAAGCTGACCACGCACTTCTACATCTTCTTCCACTTTAAGAACTTGAATATTTTCATCTTTTATTTTTAATAGTTTTAATATATCATTACACATAGGCGCATCATGTCTCCTCTCATTTTTTGTTTAGGCACTTAAAATTATAGAGGCATGAGCGCTTTTTTTGTATCAAAATGATTTAAAAAACAAAAAAGGGCGGGACAGCAGTTCATGCCATCCCACCACAAAAGATTAAGACCCAAAAAAACCGAAAATGAACAGAACCGCTCATTTTCGGTGTTTTTATGTTAACGTTGATAATGCGTGTCAATCGTTTGTTGAATATAGGATTGTGCCTGTTCAAACTGTTCTCGTTCCGTTTCATCTAATGTAATCTCAAAGACATACTCGATACCTTGACGTGTCACTAATGTTGGTAAACTCACCGCTAAACAGCCATTCGATGCTAAAGATGTCAGTGGCAGAATTGACTTTTCATTGAACATCAAACTTTTCACTAACTCCACCGTTGTCTTTGCAATTGCTACATTCGTCCATCCTTTATCGTGAAACACATCAAAAGATACTTTATCAATCTGTTGCGTGATATGTGTACGGTCAATTTTAGGTTTGTTAGAGAGTGACTCAAACTCTGCCAATGGCATGCCCGCAATTGTTGTTTTACTCCACACAGGCACCGCATGTTGCCCATGTTCTCCGATCACAAAGGCTTCTACACTTTTCGGGTCAATTTCGTAGTGATTCGCAATTAAAGTTCTAAAGCGCGCACTTTCCAACAACGTACCTGTCCCCATAATTTTGTCGTTTGGATAATCATTGACTTGTGTTGCGATATACGTCACCGTATCTACTGGGTTCGACACAAAAACAATTAATGGTTGCTGAGTTACATTATTGATATGATTCATAATGTCCGTAACCACTGTAACGTTCCCTTTTGTCAGCGCCGTTCGATCAGGCATATTTGGATCGGTTTCAACACTTGCTGTCACAACTACAACATCCGCATCAGATAGGTCTTGATAATCTCCACATTTAATCTGAATATGATTTGTTGACCTTAGTCCTTGTGCATGCTGATGATCCACAACTTCTCCCCTTGCTAACTGTTCATTCGTATCAATGACAACAATTTCAGAAAACAAATTCAAATATTGAATATCTGTTAGAATTTGGCTTCCTACTTTTCCAATACCAATCAATCCTAATTTCATCATTAACATCCCCTTCATTCTTTGACATTGGTTTTATTTACACTATAACAATCTTCACCGCCAATACAAGCTTTTGATGAATTTTGATACAAAAAAGGTCGATTAACCACACGGCAATCGACCTTTTCATACTACGCGTCAGTTTCACCACGCGCAATCATCTCTCCTTTTGTAACAACAGGATAATTTTTGAAGACAATAGCGCCTAACAATCCTGAAATGAAGCCAATCACTGCCATTACAACACCGTACATCACAACTGTTGACCAGTCATTAAAACCAAACATCACGAGAAAGCCGGCAATCGGTGTTGCAGTCCCTGTGGCATCATTAATCAAACCTGATAGCGCAATCACAAGCCCTGCGGCTGCCCCACCGACGAAGTTCGTTAAGTAGACTGGAATCGGATTGGCTGATACGATATCCGCTTGTGATAGTGGTTCAATACTCACTGAAATGGTATCTTTTCGATCACCAAGTCGTAAGCGATGGAACAATGTCCCGTTCATAAATGCTGAGCTAAAGGCTGCCATCGCACCAATCGCCATCGGCACACCCGTTAAGCCTAACAGCGCTGTTAACGCCATAGAACTCAGTGGCGCCGTTCCTACTACGGTAATAATACCACCAAGCATAATTCCCATAAATATTGGGTTCGTATCTGTCGAGCTTTGAATGATATCCCCTATTTTTAATAGTGTATTATTAACCACTGGTGTTAAGCCCATCGCAATTAAACGTGCAAGCGGAGCTACAACGATGACTGCCCCAATTAAGTCCACACCATCTGGCACATATTTTTCTGTATACTTCATCAAATAACCAATGACATACCCTGCAAAGAATCCGGGTAACAAATCCATACCACCACATGCCGCAGCAATAACAAGCGCATATACAGGCGACACACCAATCGCAAGGGCAGTTAATCCGGCTGCTGCCACACCGCCTAAACCACCTGCCGCATCTCCTAGTTCACCTAAAAATTTAATACCTAGCACTTCACCGCCGACATATTTATTGAATGCTTCAACTAAAAAAGTCGCAATTGCAGCGTTTGCTAACGCCCCCATCGCGCGCATCCCATTCGGTGCTTTATAAGTAAATAACGTAAAAATAACTAAAACCAAAATCAAAAATAATGTACCAATCAATAAATCCATAGAATCTCTCCTCTTAGTCTTAAAATTCAAGAGATTGAGAAGCAGGCTTTTATCCCAACCGCTTGGTTACTAAAGTGAAAATATCCTTTGACAATTTTTCCACTGATTAACTACTTTATTTCTAAAATTTTATATAAGAGTTATTTTACTAAATATTTTTATTAATTGCACGGAAATTTTTTGAATTTTTCATAAAAAGGTTCGAAAAAAGCTGAAATACGTAAAAACGTATGATCAGCTCTTTTAAAACTTATTTATTGATCTATTGTTTTGCGAATTTGTTTCAATACTTTATGTGATTCCACAATTGGATAAAGTGGGAATGCCGTTACCATATCTTTGTATTCATAGAAATGCAATGGCTGTTGCTCTGCATCAAAATAGTTGCGTAACTGACACATATCAGGGTAAAAGATTTCACTTGTTCCCCCAAACATATACACAGGTGGTAATCCGCGCATACTACCATACATTGGGGAAATACGTGGATCTTTACGTTCTAAATCACCTGCCCATACTTTCGCAATTTGTTGTAATGTGAAGATGTTTTGAATTGGATCTTGTTTTTGTACTTGTTCTGTAATATCGGGATTAGATAATGATAAATCCAACCATGGTGAAATTAAATATAGTTTACCTGGCAATGGTAATTCATCTTGTTTTAATAAATGTTGAACAAAACTCAACCCCATATTTCCACCAGATGCATCACCCATGATGACAATATTTTCAGGTTCTGTTTCTTTCAATAAACGACGATACGCTTCTTCAATGGCAGCGTGTGTCTCACGATATGTGTAAGTTGGTGCTTTCGGATAGATTGGCATCACAACTTCATGTAATGTTTCGTATGCCAACTTGTCCATAAAACGCCAATGAAATGCAGAAGGTTGTAATACGAACGTACCACCATAAATATATAAAATTTTATTTTTAATGTGATGACCGAAATTAAAACGAAAGACTTGCATCTCATCAAATTTATCTTTAACAAGATTAGATTTAATATTAATCTGGTCGGGTTGTTTATGCTTTTCTTCGTTTAACGCGCGACGTTTATCTAAAAAAGCTTCTATCTCTGGCTCTGTCTTAAATTTCATATGTCGTTGATGAGACAAATAACGCCCCATTAACTTACTCATAATATTTCGTTTCAATACGATCCCTCACTTTATTTTTTTATTATAAACACATTATAATGAGCTATATCTATAAATGAAAGCGTGTTAAGGATAAATCTATGCTTTTATTCACGCATGTACACGCTCTAATATAGCTATGATTCTTGTATAGTTTATCATATTGTCTTTCATTTTCGATGAATCTTATATAATAACTTTGAAAGATTCATATCTTATAATATAATGATACATTATTGTGGGCTGTTACACTATTCAGCTTACAGAAAAGAGGCTATTTATGAATCAATCAACCTTAAATGATACACAGAGGGTTTATTACACGCGACAACCGAAAAAACGACGCTCGTGGGTGAGCTTTATTCTAACTTTAATTGCCATGGTCCTTACTGCTATGGCCGCTTACAGTATGTACCGAGACCCTTTGTTTACATCTAGTTTTCTCAATCAAGAAGTGAATTATCATCAATTCCAACAGTTCACACAACAACTAGGCAGCCAAGGGCTTATCGATGTATCAAGTTTTGAAGAAGAATTATCTCGGTTATTATCAATGATCAATATCTTTTTCGTGTTATGTTTCGTCAATATTATTTTAGCGATATTAACGCTTGTATTTAATCGCACATTACTCAAAATTTTAAATTTTATTGTGTCATTAGGCGTATTATTGATTCCAGTTATCTTGCTATACATCATTCGTGACGCCGCTACACAATTAGCAAGTGCACTTGAACCATTACAATCTTTAGTTGGAAATATAGAAGCAACCTCATTACTTGCCGAATCAAATGCTGTTCACAACGCGATTATCTATACAGGTATTGCTGCTTTTCTATATCTCATTAGTTTGTTCTTCCGCAATCGAAAAATTGGAACACGATTATAAACATTACAAAGTCGAACCGAATTGATGCCGCTTCGACTTTGTGATTTAATCTTCTACTGGCCACATTTCTTTATGTTCTGCCATATCCCAAAACATGTACTCATAATAACTTGTTCGCACGACAATATCTTCTAACGCTTGCAATTCTGTTTCGCTTTTACCTTCAACAACACAATCCATCATCTTTATCAATTCATCTGAAAGTTCGGTAAATGCATCATCACTATATGTTTGAATCCATTCACCATAAAACGGATGATCTGATGCGCCTTCTTTTTGATTCAACGCAAGACCAATATAGTTATAACTCCAAGTACACGTGAGTACTGCCGCAATGACATGTGCAATATCACCACGCTGTGCATGATCTAACATATAGCTCGTATAACCTGTTGTCGTACTGGCAGGCGATGTTTCTTCTAATTCATGTTCAGAAATCCCGAATTTTGCCGCATAATTTCTATGTAATTGCATTTCGGTATGCAACGTTTCATGAACGAGTGTGCCGAATAGCGTCATTGTTTTTAAGTCTCGTGCTTTTGCAACGCCTAAAGCAAACAGACGTGTATAATCAATGAGATACACATAGTCTTGTTTTAACCAATGCTTGAACTTCTCTTTGTCAAGCGTCCCATCACCAAGCCCTTTTACAAATGGATGTTCCAAGTAACTTTGCCAAATTGGTTCAACACGATTAAACAACCTTTCCGTAAATGTTGTCATAAATTTCAACCCCTTTTCATCTTAACAATGTCAACATCTCAAATGTCGTTACAAAATGCAAGCAGAAACTAAGAAATGATTGTATAAAAAAATCGTCACTACGATTTTTAATACGCTTCGTAGTTGACGATTTTAAAGTTTTTGTCATTTTCACCATCTTGTAGTAAGTAATGTGAACGGACAGAATCTCCTTGTTTCGTGTCCGCTTCTACAATGACTGAATAAAAGTTTTTAGACTTATTAATATATGTCACTTGCGGATCTTGCAATGGTTTTTGTTTTGATAAATCCGACGTCATTGATTTATAAAATGTAGTGTTTTCCAGTAAATATGGCTTGATGTCCTCGATGCGATTGTTTTGAGTTGCTTTGTTGCGTGCAGAAATATATTTTTTGATAAAATCACTGACTTTATCTTTCATATCTTTTTCTTGCTCTTTTTTATATTTTTCAATTGCTTCACTGTCAAATGCCACAGTGACTTCATTGGAATCTTTCACATCTTTCTCTGCAATCGTTTGAGATGACGCTTTAAATTTCTTACCTTGTATTTCACCTTGCGCAGTGATTGTTAGGTCTTTATTCAATGGAAATGGGCCATACGTATCATCTTTCGTCACATTTAAAGTTTCTCCATTTATCACAACTTTTTGCGTACCTTCATCTAGTGCATCCCCATTTTTCAAATGTACCTTCACACGCGTTTCTTCAAAATCTTCTGCGACATTGACTGTGTCATGATCACTTGAGCCAGTATTAAACTTTAACTTGCCTTTATATGTACCACGTGATGTTGTTTTTGTTACGTCCAATACATAGTCACCGGGAATATAATGTCCGATTTCAACCGCTTCTTTCCCTTTACCCATTACTTTCTTTTTGTTGTCGTTCGCAGAAAACTCATATGTGGCTTCTGTATCTGGTTTTAATACAGCTTTTTTCATCGGTGCTTGAAAGCTTAAATTATCAAAAATTAAATAACGACGCCCATTTTTACTGATGTGTAAGATTTCTTGATTTTTGTCAGTCTTAACAACATACGACACAGGGGAACCTTCATCGAATTGTTCTACATGTTGTAGTACTTTCTTTTCAAAAGATTTGATACCCATTTCATCTTTAATATATGAAATATATCGTTCTGCTTCCTGACGTCCAACTTTATTTTGTTTCGTACTGATCAAGTTTGAGACTTTTGCTGTATCATTGTTATCTACCGCATTCACTAAAATTTTAGCCTGTGCTTCTGGAGAGTTAAAATTTCGCAACAGTAAAAATAAGATTAATAATAAAACTGTAATAAATCCTATAATAATAAACGGAATCCATTTTTTTATAGATTTCGTGCCTTTTTCTGATGACTTGTCATTTTCTGTTTTCTGCGTCTGAGACTGTTTGTTTTTTGACGGTGGATCCACAGCAAAATGTACTTGTAGTCGACAATGTTGGCATACTTGTTGTTTATTCAGTTGTTTGTGACAATAAGGACATTGCTTCATAGTTCCACCTCCACTTTTATACCAGTCACACACGTAGCACATCGTCATGAATGCTAAAGATAACATCTCACCCTAAGACTTGCCAATAAAAAACATAATGAAACCCACTTTATTCTAGGTGATTGGAAGTTGCGCTCTTTCGCACAAGTCCTTTCAAACGTGTATCAATTTTCTCTAAAACTGCACGTGTTTCTTCTATTTCATCTTGTGGGATGTCTGATAACACTTCTGTCGCTAACTCTGTTATAAGGTTTCGAGAGTCATGCACAAAGTCCATCCCGTATTCAGTCAACTCAACATATTTCAATCGTCGATCTGCATCATCATTCGTATATGCAAACTGCACAAGTTCTAAATCTAGAAGCTTCTTGACACGTCTACTGACTGCTGCTTTGTTAACCCCTTGTCGTATCGTAATCTCTGTGAGTGTTAATGCTTTTTCGTGTGACAGCATCAATAAGACACTTGACTGTTCATTTGATATAGCGTATTGTGCGCGTAAATCTTTTAGGACGCCCGCTGTCAAGGCGTTCATATTCGTCATGAATTCACCCATAAAACGAATATGCTGATTCATAATGTCATGATTTGACATGGCTTGCACTCCTCTGTTTTTCATCCCCATAACGCATCACCTTTATCAACCATTTCTTAATATAGAAACTGTTAATTCTTATCCATATCCCAAAAATTTAGTATCATGGACTATATATTTTTAATAAAGGAGCTTGAATATGGGCATCATACATTCAATTATGACATTATTATATCTTATTCTTTTATGTATGGCGAAATATATCCCATGGAAACACGGACCATTAATCCCTTTCCAAGTAATTTTATGGATAAATGTTTTCACTGCATGGATCAGTATTACAACACAACGTCCACCATATGAAGGCATCTTTTTAATAATTATTTTATTCACAGTTCTTTTTATAAAACAACGAGATTCCCTGTTATCGCAACCAGATGGGAGATGGTTTTTGTGGCGTTTGAGTTGTTATATCATAGCTATCATAAGCCTGTGTGTTGGAAGTCTTCTCCTTTCAACAATCATGCCAACATTCATCCGCTTCTGGTTTGAACTGTTATATGCCTTATCACTCGTCTTTCTGATGAGTTTCCCTTACTATTTGTATTTTTCATGGTATTTAAGACATACGCACCCTAAAAAAGCACCCGATACTTTGCTAGTACTCGGTGCAGGGATTGAGACAGAATCAGTTTCACCATTGTTACAAGCACGACTTGATGCTGCGCTTAGTATTTCACACAAGGATACTCAGTGGATCGTCAGTGGTGGTCAGGGTGCGGACGAACCGATCTCAGAAGCACTGGCAATGCAACGCTACTTAATTCAACAAGGTGTATCAAAAACGCATATTCTATTAGAAGCACAATCGACGAATACACAGGAAAACATCACATATAGTCGGCCACTTATAGAGACTGACAGTCACTCTATCATTGTGACAAGTGACTTCCATCTTATGCGTGCTTTACGTATTGCACAGCAATCGAAGTTACCCGCCAACGGTTATGGCGCTATCTCTCCATTACGCTATCGTGCACGTTCATACTTACATGATTATTGCGGGTTATTATTACATCATCCAGTTGCGTGGTTTACCTTAACGCTTCTACTAATCCTATCTACCTTATTATAAAAAGGACCCTACAACATGTCGATACAACATTTGTAGGATCCTTTTAAATTTATTTCTGAGCGAGTTGTCCACTATCCAAGTAAAAAATACGATCAGCATATTCAAACAATCGTTCATCATGGGTTACCATCATCCCAATCGCCTTTTCATCACGTACTTGTGCTTTAATCATATCGACAACTTCAGTGGCACGTTTTGCATCTAAGCTTGCTGTTGGTTCATCTGCTAAAAGTAACTTCGGTTGGTTCATCCATGCACGCATAATCGCAACACGTTGCTTCTCGCCACCTGATAGCATGTGTGGGTAAGCATCGAGTCGATGACCAAGACCAATTTGCTCTAACAACGTCGTCGCTCGCGTACCGGCTTCTTTTTTAGACATCCCGGCTTCTTGACCGACTAAAATCAATTGCTCTTTCACCTTCAAATACGGCAATAAATGTGAAGCTTGAAAAATAAATCCAATGTTCTTTAGACGCTTCTCTGTTCTTTCTTTTGCTGACAATTGTGTAAGGTCTTCCCCATCTATGATGACTTGTCCTTCAGAAGGTGTTAATAAGCCACCTAGTATTGTTAGTAAAGTAGACTTCCCTGATCCTGATGCGCCATTTAAAATGACAAATTCTCCTGGTTGTACTTCAAAATCTAACCCTTTTAAAACGACTGTTTCTGCATCACCTTGACCAAAAGTCTTTACTAAGTTTTTAACTTTTAAACTCATGCAACACCGCCTCCTATTGCTTCGATTGGATCAATCCTATAAACACGGATAAATGATAATAAGGCACCAACTAATGTGACGAAAATAAAAATAACAATCGTCAACATGATCAATGTCGGTGTGACAATAAATGGCATTGTCGCTGGTAAAAACATCGATAATCCAACGACTAATCCAATGCCAATTAAGACACCTAACATGGTTACGAATAATATTTGAAGAATAAGCGCCCATAACAGATGACCTGTTTTGATGCCGACTGCTTTCAAAATACCGATTTCAGGTGTTTTTTGAATGGTCATAACATAGAAAAAGGCAGTTAAGACAATCGCTGTAATCACAAATAAACTCACAACCATCATATTCAACGGTAATTGTTCCGCTTGATAACTCGGAATCGCTGCCTTCAAGTCATCTTTTGTTACAACTTTAACACCATCAATCGATTCAAGTTCTGTCACTGTCGCTTTACCGCTATCATGCAATGGATAAACTGCTGTCGCTATCTGTTTGCCTGCAACTTGTGTCAAACCTTCATCAGTCATCATTGCTACATTGGCGTGTGAGTGCATCGCATGGTCAAAAAATCCAACGACTTGTATTTTTTGGTCACGTTCTGGAATCTGAATCCAATCGCCAACTTGAATCCCTTCCCCTTTTAGCTTACTATTCAAAACGACTTCTCGTTCGTTTTGAGGGTACTCCCCTTTTTCTAATTGTGGCCATTCTTTTTTAGGAATATTTGTAAACAACATGTCTTCTTTATAGTCATTAAACTTTGTAGACACTTGGGCTATTTTTATCGGTTGATCCTCAGTCACTTTTTCAATTTCTGCTTGTGTTTCAGGTGTGAATCGAGACTTTTCTAACAAGTTCTCGGAATCTTTCTGAACTACATATCGATCTGTTTGAAAACCATTCAGCATAGACACATTTTCACGTGCTAATCCTTGTGCGAGCCCTGTAATAAATAGCACCATGCTCGCTAATAAGACAACTATAAATAAGATGAGTGCATAGCGAAATTTGTAAAATGTTAATTCTGATATCGCTAATTTCATTGTTTATATCTCCCTTCTCGTTCATATCATGTCTCTACTATATCGGTCTTATATGAACACAATATGAACAACTTGGGCATTTTCTAAAATATTTCCCGGGTAACACCAATACGTACTTCCATCCACCATCATGTGTGCTATGATAGAATGACTTTATATGAAAACGAAAGAGGTATACTTATGACTATCACTTGTTTAATTGTTGATGATGATCCAGATATTCTGTCATACGTCGCTACTCATATTACGCGTGAAGGATACCACGCAGTGACACAACCTAATGCGGAATCTGCGCTTGATTATGTCGCTGATCACGCCATTGATATTGCGATTGTTGACGTTATGATGGATGGTATGAATGGTTTTGAACTGTGCCAAACATTGAAATACGATTATAACTACCCTGTCATCATGCTGACTGCACGTGATGCATTAAGTGATAAAGAGCGTGCCTTCCTAGCAGGAACAGATGACTATGTCACAAAACCATTTGAAGTGGCAGAATTGATGTTTCGTATTAAGGCTGTCTTACGCCGTTATCAAGTGCAAACAGCAATACAAATTGAACTTGGCAACGTTGTGATTAATCAAGCTGAACGTACAACTAAGATCGGGTCAAAAGGGCTTGTGCTTCCCAATAAAGAATTTGAATTATTGAACTTACTCATTGCCTATCCCGAACAAGTATTTGAACGTGAAACACTGATTACAAAAATTTGGGGGTTTGATTATGAAGGAGATACCCGCACAGTTGACGTACACATTAAACGCTTGCGTGGGCGTTTGAAAAAACTGGGCGCAACTATTCAAATTGAAACAATGCGTGGGGTAGGATACCGGGTGACAGATCATGTTTAAATCACTCTACTATCGTCTCGCCTTTTACACGATCACTGTTATGTTGATTAGTGCGATGTTAAGCTTTCTCGTTACGAATGTGTACTATCACTTTGTATTGAAGGAACAAAATGATGCTAAAATCATGACGACATTGAAACGTGCAAATAGCTCCGAAAACATGCATAACGAAGCATCATTTTCTCAATATTTGAACCTACTTGGCGATTTAAACTACCAAGTGATTGCAGTTGATGAAAAGCACAATACTAAGCATTATGGCGCTGCATTTCGTCAGTACAATTTGAATGACAATACGATTGATCACGTGCTCGCTGGAGAAGACTATCATGGTATTCGTGAACGTCCGTTTAATCCTGTCATTACAGGATTCTTTGATAACGAGTCACGCAATACTGTCGGTATGCGATTCGAAACTACATCGGGCAACTATGCTGTCTTTATACGTCCAGACATCAATTATTTATTAGGAGAGTTTCGTTATTTCTTAGTCGTATTAATCTTCCTTCTCGTAGCATTTTCAATCATTCTTGTCATTTGGTCGACTTATGCATTGGTTAAGCCTGTTAAACAATTAAAAACTGCAACAGAACGGATGATGGCTGGTGATTTTACTACGCCTATTGCTGTTACACGGACGGATGAAATTGGTACGTTACAACAACATTTTGATACGATGCGTGTGTCTCTCAAGCAACTCGATGATATGCGCCAACATTTTGTTCAAAATGTATCACATGAGTTTAAGACACCTTTAACGCATATTCACCATTTGTTGACACAATTGCAAAATGAGTCCGATCAAGAAATACAAACACAGTTTATTCAACGTATTTACAATGAAACCCATCGTTTAAGTCAGCTGACACAACAACTTCTGCTTTTATCAGAAATGGATAATGGGGGACATCTCCAATTCGATGAGACTTTCCAATTGAATACGCTCATTCAAGATATATTGACGAATGAACGCTATACAATCGAACAAAAATCACTGAGTCTCGTTTATGAATTAGCGGATATCTCCTATACAGGCAATCAGCGTCTTTTGACTCAAGCGATTGGCAATATTATCCGCAATGCGGTTAAATACACGCCAGAATTTGGTATGATAGACATTCAATTATCTCAACAGACCAACGGTATCGTTATTTCAGTTGAAGACGATGGCCCAGGAATGGATCCAGAAACAATCTCACATATTTTTGAACGCTTTTACAAAGCTTCTTCACATACCGATAGTAATGGACTCGGATTGTCAATTACACAATCTATTATTGAACGGCACGGTGGTACCATTGATGTACAAAGTACGCCTAACGTTGGTACGGTATTTACTATGACATTACCAAACACTTAAACACAAAAAAGCCATTGGCTGAAAGAAAGTCGTTTTTGATAACTGTCTTTTCAATCCAATGGCTACTTTTTATTTTGCTTCAGAATTTAATTGTAAATATTTCACAACATCTTGATTGACTGTTTCATACAATGCATTATCATCACTTAATTTCGTACCGAACGATGGTATCATTTCTTTAATTTTTGGTTCCCATTCAGAGAATGTGCCACCAAATGTACGTTGTAAGACGTCTAACATTACTGGCACTGCTGTTGATGCTCCCGGAGATGCACCGAGCAATGCAGCTAATGTGCCATCTTGAGATGCGATAACTTCTGTACCGAATTGTAATGTCCCTTTGCCTTTATCTGTATCTTTGATGACTTGAACACGTTGACCTGCAACTACAACACGCCAATCTTCATTTTTAGCGTTTGGCACGAACTCACGTAAATCATCCATACGTTCATCGTTAGATAACATCAGTTGTTGCACTAAATATTTTGTCAATGGAATCTCTTTTGCACCCGCTGCTAACATCGTTAAGAGATTGTTCGGTTTTACTGACTTGATCAAGTCAAAATATGAGCCTTGTTTCAAGAATTTTGGCGAGAATCCCGCAAAAGGTCCGAATAACAATGTACGTTCTCCATCAATATATCGTGTATCTAAATGAGGTACTGACATTGGTGGTGCCCCTACTTTTGCCTTACCGTAAACTTTCGCATGATGTTTTTCTACAACATCTGGATTTTTACATACAAGGAACAAGCCACTTACCGGGAAACCACCGACATGTTTGGACTCTCGAATACCTGTTTTTTGGAGCAATGGTAAACTTGCACCACCCGCACCAATGAAGACGAATTTAGATACGACTGTAAACACCTTATCTTCCTTAATATCACGTATTTTAATCGTCCATGTCTTATCTTTATTTTGCTTCAAGTCCAACACTTCATGTTCATAATAAACACCTGCACCACGCTCTTCAATACGTGTGAGCAATTGTCCTGTCAATGCACCAAAGTTCACATCTGTACCTGAATAATCACGTGTTGCAGCGATTGGTGTCGTTAAATTTTGACGGCCTTCCATCATTAATGGGATCCATTCTTTCAATGTGTCTGGCTCATCGGAAATCGTCATATTTTTGAAAAGATTATTATCTTTCAATGCTTCAACACGCGCTTTCAAGAAACGTACATTGTCCGTCCCTGTCACAAAACTCATGTGTGGTACAGAACGAATAAACTTTTTAGGTTCTGGTAGTTGCCCTGTTTTAACTAAATGCGCCCAAAACTGCTTAGATACTTGAAACTGTTCGTTAATATGGATGGCTTTCGTAATATCAATGGAACCATCCGCCTGCTCTTTCGTATAGTTGAGTTCACACAATGCGGAATGCCCTGTTCCTGCATTATTCCATGCATTCGAACTTTCTTCGGCGCACTTTCCGAGACGCTCAAACACACTAATCTCCCAATCTGGTTGTACTTCTTTCAACAGCATACCTAGCGTCGCACTCATAATACCGCCACCAATGAGCACAACATCTGTCTTGTTATGTAAGTTATTCATAACAATCCAGTCCCCCTTTTCGTTTGTTCATATTTTGTGTGACATAAAAATCAACGTTATACAAAGTGTGATGATTTCCCCGGCAAAAATAGGTGTTACCCATTTTCACAATCTGTTGCTTTACTCACTTCGTCAATGACAACGTGATTCTCATCTCTCTGCAACTTTAGTGCTGAATATATAAAAATTCTTAATACTTCAATTATAACGCTAAAGACCTTAATAAAAAAGCGCTTACTTATAAAAATTATTCACATATATAAAAATCATTTATTCTTTAATTTTCACAGGTATATATCCTTGTATTTACTGATTTTTTAAGTGATGACTCTAAGTAATAGGCAAACAAACTATTTAAAACAACTGATATCAAAGGTTACATACGTTTCCATTTAAGTTTCTATGCTATAATGAGCAAAAAGAAGCAAATTGAGGGATGCATCATGAAGTCAGTTACATTCTTAATGCATAATATTTATGCTATGGGTGGTACTGTTAAAACCATTAGCAATCTCGCTAATGAACTTGCCAGACAGGGTCATCCTGTTAAAATCATTTCTATTTTTCAATCAAAAAAACAACCATATTTTGAGTTAGATTCACGTGTTGAAGTGGTCTCTCTTGTTGACTATCAGTTAAAAATTCGCAATGTCATACCATTGTTTGCCAATCGTATTCGTAAGTTCACACCTTTACTCAAGCCAAAAAAACTTTCAAAGCATGAGCCTGGATACACGCAATTCTCCAGTTATGTGGAACGCAAACTTATACGTGCAATTCAACAAGATACGTCTGATGTATTTGTCGGCACACGTGCAAGTTTTAATATTTTGCTTGCGCGTTATGGACAAAAAAAGCAATACCGCATCGGCATGGAGCATATGAATCTTACTGCACATACAGAAGATTTTCGCAAAGAAATATTACGCTCCTATACACAGTTAGATGCAGTAACAACACTCACTTCTAAAGATCAAGCACTTTATCAACAGGCACTTCCTGAAACACCTATTTTTATTGTTACAAATATGCTTGCAGAAAAACGTCATCATATGATGAAGAAAAATCAAATCATCGCTGCAGGACGCTTTTCATATGAGAAAGGCTTTGACTTACTCATTGAAGCTATCTATCACATTCAGGAAGAACTGCGCGAAGAAGGATATACCGTACATATCTTTGGAGACGGAACGGAGAAAGAAGCATTGACACAGACAATTAATTATATGCGCCTTCAAGATATCGTGTTTCTTCGTCCAACCACACAGCAACTCAGTACACACATGGCAGAAAGTAAAATCACTTGTATCCCATCCCGTAACGAAGGTTTTGGTTTAACGATATTAGAGGCAATGAATCAAGGGAGTATTATCGTGAGCTTCGATGAGAACGTTGGCCCTTCATCACTGATTCAACATGGTCATAATGGTTTTCTCGTTCCTTACGGCAATGTTGAAAAGCTCAGCCTTCAATTATTAGATATTATCCAAAAACTTCACGGTCAACATCTTAAACAGATTAAAGCTGCTGGTTACGAGACTGTCGCAGCGCATGCACCTGAAAAAATTTACGAACAATTTAACAATATGTTAGCTTCACTTGATAAATAAACTTCATATACAACATGAAAAGCGTTCATCTCCCCTTCACTTAGGAAAGATGAACGCTTTTTTATATGTTGACCATTCATTAACTAATCAATAGTGACAAGATGAACGTCCAAATACACCAGATGATTAATAGTGCAAAACTATATTTTAATGTCATTTTTAGAAGTTCTGATTCTTTACCAACTTGTTTAACGGCTGCAGTTGCAATCGCGATAGATTGTGGTGAAATTAATTTTGCAATCGAACCACCAGCAGTATTTGCTCCGACTAGAAGTGCACCGCTTGTACCTACTTGAGGCGCTACTGATGCTTGAATTGGTGCAAATAATGCATTGTTATTTACAACAGAACCTGTCATAAATACACCAATCCAACCTAAGATAGGTGATAAGAATGGGAAGATAGCACCTGTTTTTGAGACACCTTCACCCATTGCAGCTGTTAAGCCACCATAAGTTGTTAACTTCGCAATCGCTAAAATCATACAGATTGTTAGAATTGGTAACCATAACTCTTTGAAGGCTTCAGCGAGCAACTCACCTGCACGTTTGAAATCGATTGTTTTCGCTAAAATAACTGTGATAACACCAGTGATTAATAATGCTGTACCAGTCTGATTCAATAAGTTGAATAACAATGTAATCGGTTGGTTCGAAACATCGTTCATTGTGCCTGGAAGTGGAATCTTAATTGTTAAGAATTCTAAAGCGCCACCTTCCATAAATAAACCTTTAAATGTATTTGTACTCCAGATAAGTACAAGTACTGTTAGGATACCGAATGGGCTCCAAGCATATAAGATTTCTTTCACATTATGACGCTTCACTTCGACTTTAGATTCTTCTGTGTTTAAACGGAAGATATTTTTAGGTTGGAATTTTTTAGATACTAATGCCAACGTTGCCATAGATGCTAACGGTGGTAAAATATCAACTAATTCTGGCCCTTGAACAAAACTTAAAATAATTTGTAATACAACATAAGGTACAACTGTTGCAATAATTGCTGGTAATGTTTCACGAATTCCTTTGAAACCATCTAGGATAAAGATTAATAAAAATGGTACAAAGAATGTAAGAATCGGTAAGCTATAATTGAGTGAACGTGCAACATCTAATGCAGTAATGTTGCCGTGTAAGCCTAACGTATCAATCACTGCGACTGGTAGACCGATCGCACCATAAGCACCCGCAGCACCATTAGCGATTAGACAAAGCATTGCGGCTTTTAATGGTTCGAAACCTAATTGTGCAAGTAATACGGCACAAATGGCAATCGGTACACCAAAGCCTGCAACCCCTTCTAAGAATGCGTTGAAACAGAAACCGATTAATAACAGTTGAATACGTTGGTCTTCAGAAATTGTTGTAATACTGTCTTGAATAACTGAAAACTGACCTGTTGCAACAGTGACTTTATACAACCAAACGGCCATCATAACAATGAACCCGATTGGTAATATACCTTGATAAAAGCCTTCTACAATTCCACCAGTCGCAATACCAACTGGTAACTTGAACACAAATAGCGCAACAATAATTGTAACGACTAATGTCGTTAATGCTGCATAAATCCCTTTCATTTTAAATACTGTTAAACAGAGTAAAAACAAAACAATCGGGATACTTGCGACCAATGCAGATAGCGCAAGATTTTGGAATGGATCAAATGAATGTACTAACATCTCTTTCATCTTCCTTTAATATTTATTTACTTACTTTAAAATAAATCTGATTGTGATTTATTTCACATGTAAAATATACCACTTATATTATAGCAAATCAATATGTTATCTTAATTTTTTTATAATAAAAAATATTTTCCATTTTCCCACAACCGTTTATTAAAATAAGATATTTTCTTAGGGGATTTATTCTACACTATTTCCATAACATTCAACAATTAAGTTGTTTTGAATTTATAATCAAGTGTTATATAAAGGTCAGACTACCTTAAAAAAAGAAAAGGATTGGATGCATCACATCCAACCCTCTTAGTTCATATTATTGACGATATGCAGGATCTACAATTTTTACATCTCCTGCTTTATCAACAGTCACAATAGTATACGTACCTGGATTTGCTTGATTTAAGAAGCTGAAAACATACATATAATATCCATCTTCACCTTCTGCAGCATAATCATTATAAGGATTATCATAACCATTGAATTGATTTACTTCTGCATTTGCTTTTTGTAATGCACCTTGAAATTCTGGTAACAATTCCTGTGCTTGTTGATCACTTAATGGTTGACGCACCAGGTTTTGTGCAACCGGAACGACATTCTGACCTTGATAAGGACCTGTCGCATTCGTTGGTGCAGTTGCTTGTTGATCATTGTTTTGTGTTTTAGCTGTTTGCTCATGATCATCAGCAGTTGCTGCTTGTTGTGTTTGATCATCTGTTTGAGAATTCTCTGTTTTGTCTTTCTCAGCATGATTTGTTTCTGTCTCTTTTGATGCTTTTTCATCTTTCTCTGTTGATTTTTGCTGTTTTTGTTCTGTTTTTGGTTCTGTTTTCTTGTCTTTTGATTCGTTATTACTGTCATCGTTAGAACATGCTGCTAATACAAGTGCGAATGCAAAAAGGCCGGCTAATAATCTTTTCATAAATATTACCTCCAAGTTATTTATATGCACTACTTGACTATATTTTACACCTTTTAACGCACATAACAAATAATCTTCCTAATATGTCACATTATTGTTTTAAAGTATCTGTCGCAATCGGCATCTCCATCAAATCATCTTCTTCAACATGTCCACCCATCACAAAGTCTAGTGTTCCAGTTTTAGCCATTCCCTGCTTCTTATAAAAATGAATGGCTTGACGATTCTCTGGCCACACACCTAACCAAATTGCCGTCTTACCTGCTTCTCTTGCTAGGTTTAACGCTTTATCAAACATCAACTGTCCTAAGTGTTGACCATGATATGTTTCGTATAAATAGATTCGTTGAATTTCAGCGTAATCTTCACCTTTATCAACAGTCTGTGCGTTCCCCACGTTTAACTTGAAGTATCCAGCGACTCTTCCTTCTACTACAAGTAAATAGAACTGTGATTCTGAATGCGTCACTTCTCGTGTCAATGATTCATAAGAAAACGCAGAATCAATGTAATCTTGAAAGTATTGATCATCTTCGTCATCTTCACGATACGCATCTTCAAACGTTTCTATACTCACACGTCGTAATAGCTCCACTTGTTCAGTCGTTACGCGTTCAAAACGATAGTCCATCTCAATCCCTCCTTGCCCTGTCACTTTAGTTATAACCTATTCATGCCTTTCATTGCAACAATCTTTCAAACCCTGTTATAGTGAAGTTGTACATATCTCACAACAACTGAGGAGGTTACACCCATGCAATCATTCAAATCATATGTTTTAACAACAACTGAAGAAGGCACGACAGCAGGATTCAAAACATTAACCTTTGATGACTTATCCGAAGGGGATGTGACAGTCCAAGTCCATTATTCAAGCATTAATTACAAAGATATGCTGGCAACACAACCGAGCAACAAAATAATCCGACAATATCCACGCATTCCTGGCATTGACTTTTCGGGCATTGTCATCGAATCACAACATCCAAACTTTCAAAAAGGAGACCGTGTACTTGCAACAGGGTACGATATCGGTGTCTCACATGACGGTGGCTTTAGTGAAGTTGCACGTGTCAAAGGAGATTGGCTTGTGCCATTACCAGATAATCTGACTCTGGAAGAAGCGATGATTATCGGAACAGCAGGGTATACCGCTGCACTATCTGTATCTGCACTTGAGCAAAACGGACTCTCACCAGAAAAAGGTCCTGTCCTAGTACGGGGTGCTTCTGGCGGTGTCGGAACGATGGCAATCATGATGTTACATCGACTTGGTTACGATATCATTGCAAGCTCTAGCCTTACAGAACAATTCGAAGTATTTCAGACAATAGGCGCATCACAATGTATTGACCGCATTGATGAACTTACATCAAAAGCACTTCATAAAACGGAATGGCAAGGTGTCATTGACCCAGTTGGCGGCTCGTCATTGGGAGAAGTGCTCAAGCGTATCCATCCATCAGGTGCGATTGCATTAAGTGGCAATGCCGGGGGCGCTTCTTTTGAAAGTTCTGTATTTCCATTCATCTTACGTGGCGTTCGTTTGATCGGCATTGATTCAGTCTATACACCAATGCCTTATCGTCAATCTATTTGGGACCGTTTAGCAACTGATTTGAAACCTGATCATCTTCATACAGTTAAGCAAGTAGTTCCTTTTGATAAACTAACTGATGCAATCAAGTCATTCAATACCCCTTCTCATCAAGGACGTATGATTATCGATATGGGACAGGAATAAAACACAATCACGATTATAAGAGCAAGTGACATTCATTGTTCACTTGCTCTTTTATATTATGATTTTTGCATCGTTAATTGATATTCATTATCATTTGTAAGATAATAAAAGTAATAACTATGCGAGAGGTGTCTATAAATGAAAGATTTAACAATCATCGGGGGCGGGCCAGCCGGTCTCTTTGCAAGTTTTTATGCGGGATTAAGGGAGATGTCCGTGCGTCTCATTGATGTACAACCACATTTAGGGGGCAAGATGCAACTCTACCCGGAGAAGATTATTTGGGATATTGGGGGCATTGCGCCAAAAACAAGTTATGAAATTATTCAAGATATGATTCAACAAGGCAGACACTTTAACCCAGAAGTTCATCTCAACACAAAAGTCATCGATATTAAAAAGCATGCGGAACAACATTTTGAAATCATCACTGAAGATGGGACATCTTATACATCTCGTTCTGTTATTTTGGCAATTGGTGGGGGGATTATTAAACCCCAATCACTGAATATTGCTGGAGCAGAACGCTTTGAACTGACTAACTTACACTACGTTGTTCAAAAATATGAACACTTCAAAGATAAACACGTACTCATCTCAGGATCTGGCAATGCAGCTCTAGACTGGGCAAGAGACTTATCTAACTATGCCAAAAGCGTGACATTAGTCTATCGCAAAAAAGATATCTCTGGACATGAAGCGATGTCTAAGATTCTTCACGATCTCGACGTCAAAAAGATGCCGAATCACAGAATTGTCCAGCTCAACAATACCGATCATGATCCAAATACGATTGATGAAGTGATATTAGAACATACGGAGTCAGGCTCAAAAACTACGATTAAGGTTGATGAAGTGATTATTGGTCACGGCTTCGAAAGAGATATCAGCCTTCTACACGATGTCAACTTGGATATCGACTTGATCGATGAATATTTCATCGCCGGCCAAGGAAATTCTACAACAACAGTTCCCGGCGTCTTTGCCTGCGGAGATATCGTACAACACCCGGCCAAAGTACACCTTATCGCTAGTGCTATTAGCGATGGCGCACATGCTGCTAACAGTGCCAAACAATATGTTCAGCCTGAAGCGACTAAGGATGGTTTTGTTTCAAGTCACAATGAAGTATTCCGAGAAGCTAACAAGAAATATTTACCGTCATAAAAAAGGGGCTGGGACATAATTCCCAGCTCTTTTACAAAAAAGGTCTAATTTGGTGTCGAAAAACACTAAATTAGACCTTTTTTATAGATATCATTTAAAAAAATAAAACACTTCCCGTATAATTGTTAATAACCACAAAAACAATGAAAGGAAGTGCCTTATATGTATAAAGAGTATAACATTTCTCAGCTTAGTCTGCCAATTGAAACTGAAATTTCTTTTCCCGAGAGTGATATTGCCCTCATTATTAATAAACTTGTAGAATCTATTCCCCAAGAAACTTTTAATCAATATTACAACCATAGAGGTCCTTCATCTTATCATCCTAAAATGATGTTAAAAATCGTTTTATACAGCTATACACAGTCTGTCTTTTCTGGTAGAAAAATGGAATTTCTACTTAAAGATAGTTGTCGTATGATGTGGTTAGCTCAAGGACAAGTCCCTTCATATCGTACAATCAATCGCTTTAGAGTTAATCCACACATGATAGATTTTATACAAGTTCTATTTGTGGGTCTTAGAGCGCAATTATTAGAAGACAAAGTGATTACAGAAGACGCCCTTTATATAGATGGAACGAAGATAGAGGCTAATGCCAATAAATATACTTTTCAATGGCTAGGTAGCACTAAGCATTTTAGTAAAGGGGTTATTGAAAAATCCAATGCGGTGTATAAACAGTTAATTTCAGAGAAGATCATACCTGAAATTAAGAGAGAATCTTCTGATGAACTAACGAAAGAAGAATTAAATCGTATTGAGATGCATTTAGATGATAAAAATGAAACGCTCACTTCTAAAATTGAAGCATCTCAAAGTGTAGAAATAAGAAAGACATTAAGAAAACAAAGAAGTAAAGTTAGAAAATATAAAAAAGCAATCAAAGATTTTAAAGATCGTAAAATAAAATATGATGAGCAGATGGAAATTTATGGTGACAGAAAAAGCTATTCTAAAACAGATCATGATGCGACCTTTATGAGAATGAAAAATGATCATATGAAGAATGGACAATTAAAGCCTGGCTATAATCTGCAGATTGCGACGAACAATCAGTTCATTTTGGCATTTGGTGTGTATAGTAATCCGGGTGATACGCGAACACTTCCTTCTTTTTTAAAATCAACCAAAGAATTATACGGTGACATTCCAGAGTACATTGTAGCTGATGCGGGATATGGTAGCGAACAAAACTATACGATGATTCTTGATGAATTCGAGAAAACACTACTCATCACATATAGTATGTATTTAAAAGAGAAGAAAAGAAAATATAAAAATAATCCATTCATAACAGCTAATTGGAAATATAATGAAATAGATGACTATTATGTATGTCCGAATAACAAAGAATTGCATTTCAAAAGTTATAGAAAAAGAAGAGACGGATATGGTTATCAGAGAGATTTCAAATTATATAAATGTGAAGATTGTGTTGGATGTCCTTTACGAAATGAATGTATGAATTACAGAACCAACCCAACTACAACAAAAAGCTTATATAAAAATCCAACTTGGGATTATTTTAAAGCATTCACAAATAAGCAGCTTTCAGATCCAAAAACGAAAGGCATCTACAAAAAACGAAAAATAGATGTCGAATCAGCATTTGGAAATCTGAAGGCTAATTTGGGTTTCCAAAGGTTATCAGTTCGCACTCAATCAAAGGTTGAATGCGAATTAGGAATCGCACTTATGGCAGTAAACATCAGAAAACTAGCCAGATAAGTGCTAGTTTTTTAGTAAATAATAAGAAAAAAGCCGTTAAAATCTTAAAAAAGAATTTTAACGGCTTTTTTTGAAGGGAAATTGAGCGCCTATGTCTCAGCCCCTTTTTGCTATTCTGCGTCTCTTGGTTCTTTTAGAATGGCTTGTCTGAGTAAGAAGAATAACAGGATAAAGCCAGCTGTAATGACAACGTGGCCGATTCCTGCAAAGCCTGAAAATGAAGCGGGTACTTCTTGTCCAGAAATTTGCATAAAGCCTTTAGCAAATTGCATACTCACTGTCACAATCACACCTGTGTTGTAAATAATATAAAACCAATTGAACAAATAGTAGCTACTAATTTTGAATAGCTTTTCAATAGAGATTAATATTAAAAATACAAACATACCTAATGTCAACAAGTGTGTATGCATCACACTCATTTGTGTATCTCCTGTAAAGTTATAGTGCAATGTTAATTCGCGATAACCAAAACCACTAAACAATCCAAGTACAGTATAAAACATAAACGCATATAAAATTCTTTTCATGTGTAACGCACACTCCATATTTACACAAAGAGATAGGATATATGAAATAAAAATTTGATAAACAGCATCCAATCTCTTGCATTATTTCACGTATCATTATCCTTATTTCTAAAGAGACTGTCAATGTCAATTACTTGTCAGTTTTCGTAAGATTACGCTGTTTAAACAATGCAACCGCAGACACAATCAACGCAAGTATCGATACAATCCATAATGCTGTTTGTCCACCTGTTGATGGTGTTTCTTCATGTTCAGTATCCGCCGCCTTCACCTTCGTCACTGGAGCAGGTGTCTCACTCTTCTCATCTTCATCTGTCCAACGTACCACTGTCCCATCTTTGTATGTTTGAGTCGCCTTCCATTTGAATTCACCCGCTTCTTCCGGGTTCGCTACTACAATCGGGAAGTCAACATGTTCATGAGGACCAATCCCTTTGTTTGTTGCCGTCCAAGTAACCTTCTCAATATTACCTTTACCATCTTTCTTAAAGCTATGTTTAAAGCCATTCACAGGTTGTACAGTCGATAGCGATACACCTTTAGGCACTTCCAACTCTAACTTCACCGTCTGATCATTACGCTCTACTGGTACGCGCACACTATACTCTTCATATGATCCCGGTTCACTGACTTGTGGGTTTAACGTGACATGCGCTTCTGCCACACCTACCGTTCCGAGAGTTGTTACAACAACAAATCCGAAACTTGCCAATAATTTATTTAATTTCATCCAATCACTCCTATTATTTTATAATGGCGCTGCAATTTGACTCATAATAACTCCTGCTAGTATGAGTAAAACTCCTATTATTATTTCAAAATATAACATCGGTTGCTGAATTTTCCGCTTTTTGTTCATCGCCCAAAATGTTTGGATAGCACCTAATCCCATCAATACAATTGTCAAACTAATCTTTGTTAACCATAAAACACTATATGTTGTTTGTTGTGTCACAATCGCCTGAATAGATGTTGCATCTATTGACATCAGTAAGCCCGTCACAATAATAACAATGACAGCCCCTATGTTTGTTTTTAATAATACATCACGTAAAATTAAAACATACGAATGCTGTTGATGTGACTGTATATAAGCATAGAGATAAATGAAACTACCAAGCCACACAGCAATTCCTACTAAATGTAAAGTTCGCAATAACAAGGCATACAGCGGAATATCTTGTGCCCAAACATGTCCTGAACTTGCTAAACTGATCAATATTAATACTGGCATTGCATGATACCAAATAGGTTCCATCTGTCTAAGCGAAAATAAAATGACTGTTATCATCAACGCTACCATTGCGAGAAGAAATGGAAAGGATATCCATGTTGACAAGTCAAGTCGTAATAGTTGTTGAATCGCATTGCGTGATAGAGTCATTAAATAAACCAAACTCGTTGCTCCTATCAACATCACGAGTATCCATGCAATACTTCGATACTTTGGCAAAACATCAAATGTCGGCGCACTCGCCTGTGCCATAATACGATTAACGATGTAGAGACCTGTTAAGAGCAATACAGTTCCTTGCATCACAAACCGTAAAACACCCAACCACCAGTAAGCATCAGCATAAAATGGTTTTGAAATATCAATATACTTCGCGGTTTGTGTACCAATTGAAAATTGATACTGTCCTGAAACTTCATGACCATCGGGTGATACCGCTTGCCACTTTACTGCATATGTCCCTTCATCGTACTGTTGCGTTCGAAAAATGACTGTATCGGAATAGCCCGTTTGATCAGAATGTAGTTGTTCTACTTGATGTCCTTTATCATTGTAAAGTTGTACTTCTGTGTAACGTACATTCACTGGATCACTGAACTTTAACTTAATCTCGTCAGGCGCATTGGATACCACTTCATCTTGCATTGGCTGGTGGTTTTCTAATGAAACATGTGCAGATGCTACATTAAAATATCCCCCTACTACAAAAATCATCGCAATAAGTATCCCCCATAATAGCCCTGTACGTCTTGCAATACTCATAACTTACCTCCCATAATGCATCCTTCTCAAAACATATATTATAAACAATGCTTTAAGACAATATAAATATCATATATTATCTATCATGCGCTACATTTATATTTGTTTCAAGTATAAATTTTAGGACATGCTAAAAAACACCTTTCAATCGGACTTTATACCGATTAAAAGGTGCCATACAAACTATCTATTAAGTTGTGACAGTTTCTTCTTCAACCACTACATCATCATTCAGACCTACCATCGCTTCTGAGATGTTACGTGAATTGTATCCGATACGTTCTAATACACCGATCATATCAACATATAATAATCCACCGTCTGTTGAACATACACCGCGGTTAAGACGTTTAATATGGTCTTTACGCAATCGGTGTTCAATCGTAAAGGCTTCTTGACTACGTGCAGCCACTTCGTCTTTTTTCGTTGTATCATATACATCAAGTGTTTCTAACGCTTTATCGAATGACTCCTCTACGAACGTAAAGAGTTTGTCGATACCCTTTTGCGCATCGTCTGTAAGATTGATATCCTTCTGATTCTGACGATCAATGAGATCAATATATTCTTTAATGCGATTCGATACTTTTAAGACTGTTCGATTTATGTCTAACATCACTGCTAAACGCTCAACATCTTTTTTATTAACATCTTTTGTTGAAATACGTACAAGATAACTTCTAATACTATCTGTGATTGTTTCGACAGCTTGATGTTTTTGTTCAATTTGTTTCATGAACTTTTTATCAATGGCATCTGTGTGATGCACATCATCTAACATCGTTTGAACAATACGCCCCACATTTTGTAATTCTTTTTGCGTTTCTTGTAGTGCGACACTTGGCGCATGGTATACAAGGTCATGATTCAAGTGCTGTGGTTTGTATTCCTCTGTAATATCTTTGCCCGGTACAATTTTCGTTACGATCCAGGCAAGGGCACCCACAAATGGTAATTGAATTAATGTATTTGTTACGTTGAACGCACCATGCGCAAAGGCAATTGCCATCGCTGGCTTCAAGTTCCATGCTTCTTGAATAAAGCCAACTGCATGAATAACCAATGGCATGAACAGTGAGAAGATAATCACACCGATTACATTAAAGATAACATGTACGAATGCCGCACGTTTCGCTGCTAATGAACCGGCTAAACTTGCTAATACAGCTGTTATCGTTGTTCCAATGTTATCACCAAGTAAGACTGGAATTGCACCGTAAAGTTCAATTAAGCCTTCACCGTAAAATTCTTGAAGAATACCAATTGTTGCGCTTGAACTTTGTACAAGTGCTGTCAAACCAACACCAGCTATAATACCGTATAATGGGTTCGATGACATATCAAGCATAATCTGTCTGAATCCATCTAATTCGGCTAATGGCTTCACAGCACCACCCATAAACTCCAAACCGAAGAAAAGTGAACCAAAACCAAATAAAATACGTCCGATATTTTGAATCTTAGACTTTTTAAAGAAGAAAATTAAGAATGTACCGAGGGCAAGAATAGGCATTGCATATTCGCCTAAGTCGATACCAATGATGAAGGCTGTTACCGTTGTTCCGATGTTTGCCCCCATGATAACACCGATTGCTTGCTTTAACGTCATAAATCCAGCAGTAACAAGTCCAATTGTAATAACTGTTGTCCCCGAACTACTTTGAATCAAAATGGTCACAATCATACCTGCTAATACACCTAATAGTGGGTTAGATGTAAACTTATTTAAGATATCGCGCAAACGATCTCCTGCTGAAGCTTGTAAACCGTCTCCCATTACTTTCAATCCGTAAAGGAAAATACCAAGTCCTCCTAAGAATGAAAAGATGACTTGTGTGATTGACATTTCCATGATTTCACCTCTAAAATATATGTCTTTTATTTTTTTACATTTTATTCAAAATCGATACAATTCACAGTATGACCGATAAATGTAAATTTAATGTTAAGATGGTGTGAATTTTGTTTTAATTTCTTTTCTCACGTCGGAAATGGGACGTAAGGAGCTGAGACAGAGTGCTCAGTTCCTGTTTTTAAGATGTAGAAATAAGTGTAATGGCGGTAGGTATCTGAAGTGAAAATGCGTTTTTACAAACTTTTTCCACTTCTAGTCCCACTCCCATCGTTGTTGAATCCATATTTTTTCTTAAATAAATCATCACTATATCTGATCCTGTATGTTCTTTACGCCCAAAAAAGCGTATGATAGTGTTATTCACTTGAAACAAAGGAGATACTCTATGATTACAGCATATCGAAACAATGACGCACTTGAAGTTGTCACTACTGAAACATGGCAAGATGCACAGTGGCTGAACGTGACTAAACCGACGCATGATGAAGTGCAATCATTAATTCAAACATATGGCTTCCCAAAAGACTTTCTCGAAGATGCACTCGACAGTGAAGAAAGCTCCCGTATTGAATATGATGATGACAGTGGCTACTCATTGATTATTAGTGACTTACCCATTAGCAAGTCTGGAAAATATGAACTCAAAAGCTTCACAACACTGCCACTCGGTATTATTATCGGTAAAGATCTGATTGTCACTGTTTGTGCCAAACCCGTCCCGTACTTAGAACATCTCACCTTGAAGTGCATTAACTTGAACTATAAGAGTCAATTTGCCTTGAAGTTAATGTACGAGATGGCCGCACAATACAACCGAAGTTTACGCTTATTAAACAAAGAACGTCGACAAGTCGAGCATAACTTGCAACAACGTGTCACAAATACCCGCCTCTACTTGTTGAGCGAAATTGAGAAAAGCTTGGTTTATTTCTTAGGTTCACTTAAAACAAATGCATCAACAATTCGACAATTATTCCGTCTCCCTGCCATCAAACGGTTTGATGAAGACGAAGAACTACTTGAAGACTTACAGAACGAACATCAACAGGCGGTAGAAACGACTGAGCTTTATCTGCGTATTGTTGAAAGTATGTCAAATTCATATGCATCACTCTTATCTAATCAACTCAATACCACGATGCAGACTTTGACGATTTTCACCGTGCTACTCACTTTACCAACATTAGTTTTTAGTTTCTTTGGTATGAATGTGCCACTACCTATCGACGATCATAGTGCACTTTCTTGGATTATTATCATTGTTATTTCGTTTACACTTGTATTGATTACATCCACCTTGTTATGGCGCAGCAACAAATAATCTCTACACATAAGAAAAAGCGAGTAAAATCCCCAAATTTTACTCGCTTCTTTATATGCCTTTTTATAATTCTTCTGCATTACGATATTTCTTTTGTTTAGACAAGACAAATGTCACAACAATACTTACTACGAATGCAATACACATACCGATAATGTAGTGCGTCCAAGAACCGGGTGCAATAGAGATGACACCTGGAATCCCTGCTGCACCTAATGCTGTTGCTTTAACTTTGAAGAATGCAACATATGCTGCGCCAAGACCTGAGCCAACCATTGCGCCAATGAAAGGATAGCGTAACTTCAAGTTTACTCCGAACATCGCTGGTTCTGTAATACCTAATACAGCTGATACACCTGCTGCAGATGCAACCCCTTTTAACTTTTTATTTTGTTTAATTAATAAGAATGCTGCAAGTGCTGCACCACCTTGTGCCATGTTTGACATTGCTGCGATTGGGAAGATGAATGAACCGCCTGTTTTCGCTTGTTCTGCAATTAATGATGTTTCAACAGCAATAAAGCTATGATGCATACCTGTAATCACAATCGGTGCATAGAATAATCCGAAAATCAAACCACCAATGGCACCACCTGCTTCATACAGGAATGTTAATCCATCTGTTAACCAGTAACCCATTGTACGTGTGATAGGTCCTACGAATAAGAATGTGACGAATGCCGTAAATAATAATGCGAACAACGGTGTTAATAAGTTGTCTAATACTGTTGGAATAATGCGACGTAATCCACGCTCTAGCATTGCTAAAATATATGCTGATACAAGAATTGGTAAGACTTGACCTTGATAACCTACTTGCGCAATTGATAGACCTAAGAATTCCCATTTCGGAATTGGGTCACCATTTGCGATAGCTTCCGGATAAGCATAACCATTCATCAAATCAGGGTGTACCATGATTGCACCTAATGCAGCACCTAAGAAAGCGTTGCCGCCAAAGCGTTTTGCTGCACTAAAACCAATCAAGATAGGTAATAATGCAAAAGGTGCACTTGCGAAAATATTAATCATATTTGCAAACTGTGCAAATTGCGGATACATATCAACAAGAGATTGACTATCAGCAAAAATACCTTTCGCTGTAAAGATATTATTCAATCCCATTAACAAACCACCTGCTACGATTGCAGGTATGATAGGCACAAAGATATCTGATAACATTTTGACAAATCTTTGTAATGGATTACCTTTTTTCTTCTCTTTCTTGACACTTTTATCTTTTGACTCATCTGCTTGAGCAGTACCACCTATTAATTGATCAATCTGCGCATATACTTGATTGACTGTCCCCGAACCGATAATGATTTGGTATTGATCTGATGTTGAGAACGTTCCTTTAACGACATCTAAGTCATTCAATGTTTTCTCATCCACAATACTTTCATCTTTTAACGATAATCTCAAACGTGTAGCACAATGCCCCATCTCTTCAATATTATCTTGACCACCAATGGCATCTAAGATAATTTTGGATTCTTTTTCGTACGCCATATAATCCCTCCTATATATGTAAATCTGTATTTTTTATTTTAATTGATGACCGTCATTTCAATAATGGAACCGGTACCAAAACTTTCTTGATTTCATTTTAATCAATTACACATATATTATCAATCTTATTTTTTTGAAATGGTGAAATTTTTTTATTAACGTTTATAAATTAGTCATAAAGAGAATGTCTATTCTCATTTACAGAACATGTGTTCTGTGTTATAGTATGAACACACTCAATATTAGAAATCACTAGTTTCTGACCATGACGATTTAAGTCATAGTTTCATGACTTTCTCTTATTCTCATTAATTTAGACTTCAGAAGCCCTTTCATTCTTTTATCATATGTACAGATTTTTTATCTTTATCTCCCTTTTCTATACTTATTTTTTTAATACTTTACTTCATTTCTTTACTCATGTGTCATTTTTTTACTCTTTTTATACCAATCAATATGTTGTTTTGTTTTAAAACATGCTAAAAATTTACAATTCACTAAAACACATTGAGGCGCTCTGCACGCAACTATATAATTAAAAATGTTTATTATGTCTCTTTAGAATGGATGGGGAAACTATGCGAGGTATTACAATTGACTTATTGACGCATCATCAATCTGAGACTTATCGCTTGCTAGATGAAGTACAATTATTCGTATCCTTAGACGGTATCCTAGAAGTACAGCACAATGGTAGACACACTTCATGTTATGATCAACTACTGATTGTAAATCGCTTAGATATCATTCAAATCTCTCACGCCCAATCACTTATCAAAGTCTGCATCCCAATGCATTTCTTCTCAAAATATATCCCTGCATATCGTGACGGTTATTTTGCCCAAGATGCACTCACATCTCATGAGCGTATCATTACATTATTAAAGCAGATCATACAGCAGCCTATCCAGAAGCAACATCATATTTTAATATATGATATTTTAAAACTGCTCTGTGACGAAGCATTCATACTGACTTCTCCATATTTTTTACCGACAATGATGTGTACACACACATTTCTCGAACAAGTTTTAGTTTATATATACGACAATTTGGATAGACGACTCTCTCTGAAAAATATAAGTGAACACTTTTTCGTGTCACCGTCTTATATTTCTATTCTCTTCACGAAATATCTAGACTTTAGTTTCAAAAAGTACTTTGATACATTGAGACTCGGATTATCTTTACCAACACTAATAGCGACTGATGATACCATACAAAACATTGCCTTGCACTTTGGGTTTTCTAATTATAATCATTACTCTAAAATATTCAATCTATACATAGGTATACGTCCAGCTGACTATCGCAACCAATCGGATTATCCTGAAGCGATTGTCTCCATTCGACCTTACGACATTGAATACTTTAATCACTATTTAGCATTCAATAACACTTCAGAATCGACTGTTAACCTTACCGTTAATCTCAGTGAATCGAACCAACAAACTTATACTTCTGATCGTCAGTTGTTTCTTGAAATCACCAATTGCCATATTTATGAAGTACTGAAGCAGATCATTTCTCAAACTAACCCTATCTTTGCGCAGACAACCTTGACATTACTTTTTCAAGATTTTACCAATGAAGCTTTGAAGTTTCATAACTCAGCTGATTTCGATCACTTTTGTCATCTACTCAAAAAACGTCACTATCATCTAGTGTTTTGCCTGAATAACATGCAACAATTTGAGTCATTTGACCATTTGTTCTTGCAGCCACTCATACGCATGATGACTGCACAACCAACTGTTCTATCGCCGAATGACTTCACATTGTCTATTGCTGTTTCACCACACTTTTTCAATGTACAAGAAGTCAAGTTTATTCAGCAGCGGATTCATAAATATTTACCCAACTGTCAGTTTGCATTGCACTTATCGTATCCTGTTAGACCGATACATCATAAATACTTCGAGTCTTTCAAGGAACAGTCCATTCAAATAGACTTTTACTGCATGCCATTTGAAGCATTCATCTCATGTGAGACACGTTCGATGGAACCTTATAGAACGTTGTTAAAAGACTTCGATACCCCAATCGTTTTGACAGGGCTATCTGCGCAGGCATTGAATCATCTCTATCCATCAACATCAACTGATTATCCGCAACAATTTTTAGCGTTGCTATTGCAGTTGCCCATAAACATTTTAGGTGTAGGTATCTCTTTTGTAGCGACGAAACAGCAACCTATTGGCTACTTCAATACTTATGGACATCAATTGCCTTATAGTTATATGTATCAAATACATCAATGTTTTGCAGGACATCTCAATACGGAATCAGATCACTATATATTGCACGAAACAGAAGATGCGTATCTCATTCTGTTGTCAGGCTCAAACATATTTAACCTTGAAACAGAACATGCACCAAAACAATCTTATCACTTCAATATTATGTCATCCGATACACTAGCGAAACAACTCGTCACGACATATACATATGATGCACAATATTCCGATGTGACAAATGGCATTGCGATAGATATTGAAGATTACTATATTCCACTTCCAGATATTCAGCATCTCCATCAGACATTCCAACTGCAACCGCACATTACCGTCCATGATTTTTACAACAAAACGTTGCATGTCACATTACTTCATAACGAAGTAAAACTGATTAAAATATATAAAACAAAAGCGACAAAACGTCAGCATTTGATTTAACTGATGCATGTCACCGCTTCTAACAAAAAAGCTGGATATTCACACCCAGCTTTTTCTTTTACCCAATATATTCATTTTTCGTTGCATACCAACCAAATATCAAAATCATAGCGTTCATAACTAGCAATAAGCATATCACCACAGACCATGTATGCATCATGTCATACACGACTCCGATAAGAAATGGTCCAATTGCCGCAACCCAGTACCCTATCGACTGACCGAATCCTGAGAGTGCCATACTCACCCGTGTTGTTCTAGCACGTATTGAGAATAATGTCATACAAACACTGAAGCATGCCCCGATGCCCATACCTGTTAAGATCATAGCAAGAATCAATAACCAATAGTTATCTGTAAATAATAGACTGAATCCTATCCCCATCAAACTCACAATAATATAAACAAGTTTACGCTGACTTTGCATTTTGGCAGCAATGATAGGGAAGGTAAAAGTCATGGGCAGCTGTGCAAACTGATTGAGCATCAAAAAGTATCCTGCAGATTCTGGTTCAATACCTTTACTTGCCAAAATAGATGGGTACCAGGCGACAATGCTGTAAAACATCATCGATTGAAATGCCATCATCAATGCGACCGCCCATGCTAACTTAGAACGATATATTTTAATCGGTTTCTGTTCTGTTGGATTGAGTGTTTCAGCATCATCAATGCTATCATTCGTTCTTCTCAACTGGGGCAACCATACTAAAATTGCACATACGGCAATTAATACCCAAAACACCAATGAGAAACGATAAGATAATGGTGTTAAAGTGGAAAGCGGGTAACTTAACCCACCCCCTAATCCTGCAGTGAAATTCATTGTTGCACTATAAATACCAGTGATCAAACCAATTTGTAATGGAAAACGCCACTTACCATATGCAGGTAAAGTTACGTTACCAAAAGCAATGGCAATACCTAGAACGATTGTACCTATGAAAAAGCAAGTGATGCCACCACTGACACGCAAAACAAGCCCTACAATTGTTAATAACACCGCATAAAAAAGAACGTGTGACATAGAATAACGCTGTAATACTCTGGACGCAATTGGAGAAAAGATACCAAAAATTATTAATGGGATCGTTGTAATAAGTCCTGCCACTCCATTGTTTATATGTAAATCCATCTTTATTTCATTGATAATTGGCCCTACTGCTGTCAAAGGTGCACGTAATGTCCCTGCAATAAGAATAATACCAATGACAAGCAGCCATTGATCTTTGACGCGCTTCCCGTATAATTGATTGGTCATTAGTACAACCTCCTACTGTCATTTATCTTAATCTTATCATAATTAAACATGTGTTTTGTTCATAAATGATAGAACTTAATCATTCTTCATCGCTTTCATATATTGAACTTCTGCCATCATTTTCTAAAGGGATTTCCCGCAAATTTTATGGCAAAATCACTTAAAGTCACAATTTTGTCACACAAAGAATGTAAGTTATCACTTTCTGTATCCGTTTTCTTTCGATACAATAGGTCTATCTTACATAAAGGAGTCAATACGTGATGAAACAAAAACAAACACTCGGAATCATCATCATTGTTGCTATGCTCGTTGTAACAGCTGGGATTGTAATAGCTATTATGATGTCAAGTCAAAAAGAAACTTATTATGGCTACATGATGGATGATACAACGGCAGAAAAGATTGTCAACGCTTCTAATAATGAAGTAGAAGAACATGTCACTTTGGAGACGGATGATCAATTCAAACCACAAAAAGGCGACTTCGTTAAATTGATTGCTAAAAAAGGCGGCGATCATGAATTCGTAAAACAAGAAGTTGTTGCACACGATGATATTCCACATGGTTTGATGATGAAAATTCATGACATGCACATGGAATCACATTCGCATCATCACTAAACTTCATAACAACAAACAAGCATCGGCGTATGTTCACCGATGCTTATTTGTTGCTATTTTTTAACGACTGAGAGTACGACAACCATCAAAATAATGAAAACAATCCCCAATAATTGCCATACGCCAAAAGAAACATTCAACCATATGACAGATGTCAATAGTGCTGTTAATGGTTCAATCGTCCCTAATAGTCCCGCTTCATGTGGAAACAAATAATGTAAACTATCAATATAAAACCAAAAGGCGAGCATTGTACCGAAAATGATAGCAAACCAAAATAGCAAGTGCGTTTGCAATGTCCAATCAGACAATATGACGTGCCATGGTGGGTGGACAAAACTCAAAGCGAGACCACCAATGAGCATTCCCCATCCTACAACGTTTAGTGAACCCCAACGTGCTAATAGACGAACCGGATACACTGTGTAAAAGGCAAGCGCCACTGCAGATAACAACCCCCAAACAATCGCAGGCTTAGGTACTTGTAAGTTTTCGAGATGACCGTTTGTCAGTAACAAATACGTCCCAGATAAAGCTAGTATAATGGCGAGCGCTTCTTTTACACCAAACTTTGTCACTTTTGTCATCACTAAGTAAAATATAATAAAAATAGGTCCCAAATATTGTAACAACGTCGCAACTGCCGCATTGCCATGACTGATTGAAGACATGAATGTATATTGTACGGCGAGCATACCAAAAATACCGTAGATAATCATTTGAATGGCTGCACGTTTATCCCACCAGATAACAAAGACTTTTACACCTTGTGTCATGAAAGCAATCACAATTAAAAGGAGCCCTGAAATGATCAATCGGACTGCAACAAACCATGACACTTCAATATTCGCATGTTGAAACAACCACTGTGAAACTGTGCCCCCAATCCCCCAAAAAGATGCACCAATAATTACAAGTAAATAACCGATCCAGCGTTTTTGATGTTGTTGTGACATATGACTCCCCCTTATTAAACGCTATTTCTATCAATCTAACATGTTTCTTTTGTAATCCGCAATCCCGTTTTTCCTATACAAATAGGAAAAACCTTGCTGTGCCTCTCACTGCACACAAACAAGGTTTCTCTTTATATCGTTATATCATTACCAAATGATTTCATCTACAACGTCGTCACTTAATGACTTAACAACTTCAACGACAAGCTTCACAGCTTGTTCGTAATCTGACTGGCTCATCACAGAAACGTTTGAATGCATATAACGGAGTGGCACTGACAATGCGATAGACGGAATACCGTCTAATGATTTATGAATGTTACCAGCATCTGTTCCACCACCCGGTAACGAATCCCACTGAAGTTCAATGTTTTGAGCTTTAGCAACTTTCTTAATATGGCGAATCAATCCAACGTGTCCGATATTACTTGCGTCCATGTTTAAGACCAATGGACCGCCACCTACTTTGACGTCTCCATCGTTAGTCATTCCCGGTGTATCATAGGCAACACCAACGTCCACAGCGATTGCAAGATCCGGTTTAATCTTATGTGCTGCTACTTGTGCACCACGTAAACCGACCTCTTCTTGAACATTCGCTCCTGCCACTAGATTGATATTGACTGACTCACCTTTTAAGGCACGTAAAACGTCAACAGCAAGCGCACAACCGTAGCGATTGTCAAATGCTTTCGCAGTCATATAATCATCATTCAATAACGTTTCAAACTCTGAGTATGGCGTTACCATATCACCAATATCAATACCTGCTGCTTCTACTTCAGCTTTATCACGTGCACCGACATCGATAAACATATCCTTGATTGCGACTGGTTTTTTACGTTCAGCCTCTTCAAGTACATGTGGTGGTTTTGAACCAATAATACCTCGAACCTTTTTGCCATCTTCTGTTGTAATTGTCACTTTTTGTGAAAGCATCACTTGATTCCACCATCCCCCGATTGGTGTAAAATTAATGAAGCCATTTTCATCAATCTTCGTCACCATAAACCCAATCTCGTCTAAATGACCAGCGATCATGAGTGTGCGGTCACCTTTTTGCGATGCCTTCTTCCCAAAAACACCGCCGAGATTATCATAGATCATTTCATCACTGTTAGGCTCTAGCAATGCTTTCATTGCATTTTTGACATCATATTCGTGCCCAGCAATCCCATCCAAATCTGTTAAGTGTTTTAGTAATTTCTTTGTTTCTGTCATTGTTGATACACTCCCCTTTATTCTCTTTCTATTCACCATCATACCAAAAGATTTAAGATGTTGTATATTCTGTGTTTGAAAAACAAAAAATCTCAGCAAAGTGATGTGATAGGCATGCTTTACCAAGATTTATGTTTATTTCATTTTATAATTCTCATCAAAGAAGTTATATTTTGCTTTCTTATCATGTTTTTTTGTTTCTGTATTAAATCCTTGTAAGAAAAGTCCACGTTTTAAATGAATCGGTTGTGCAATGTACGTATTTTTTGTATCGCCCTCTAACGTCAATTCTTTATAAAAAATACCTTTACGCGGATCGTATTCTTCTTTTTGTTTAATGACCTTACTATCCAAATGCTGCTCTGTTAAATATTGATCGATCAGTTTTAAGTTTTGACTCTTTTGATAACCTTTATATCCAAAAAATCCTGCACCGACAAGAACAAATATTACAATTGCTGCTAATAAAAAGCCTAGAATTTTTTTTGCCATAGGATGCGCCTCCAACTTCGTCTATATGATACATCTTATCACAATTACACGATTTTCATCACAAACATCTATTTGCGTCACATAATCGTTAGAAATCTTAAATCATTTGAACATCCTATAAGAAAACACTTACAATAGAAATATCGACATTTCAAACGAAGGGAGATTTTTTTATGGAAACAAACTGGCAAACACCCGAAGGACGGTCAGAACTGCTAAAACAGCTCGTTGCACATTCAAGTGTAACGCATTCACAAGGAGAAGTCACTTTCCCTACATACGTACATGATTTACTCATGTCGCTCCCTTACTTCCAGCAACATCCAGAATACATACAACTAGTCCCTACTGTTGATCATCGAAATGCCGTTGTCGCAACATATCTTTCACCTAAAGCTACCCAAACAGTCACTTTAATCAGCCATTTTGATACGGTAGGCATTGAAGATTATGGCCCTTATCAAACGTACGCATTTGATATGGAGAAACTCACTGCAACATTCCAAGAAGATATGCGCTATTTAGATGACATGAGTAAGGAAGATTTATTATCTGGGGAATATCTATTTGGACGTGGTTCTATGGATATGAAACCCGGCTTAATGCTTCATATGTCATTGATTGAACAAGCCATATTAGAGCAATGGGACGTCAATCTTGTATTGATGACTGTACCTGACGAAGAAGTGACATCAAAAGGGATGCATGCGGCAGTTGCGCACTTAGATACACTCTGTGAGCAACATGATTTATCCATTGCCTTGCATTTAAACAGTGAACCAACATTCCAACAAGCACATCATGATACGAACCACTATCACTATACAGGATCTATCGGAAAAATTATGCCGAGCGTGCTCGTTTACGGGCGAGAAACACATGTTGGTACACCTGCCATAGGATTGAGTTCTAACTTTATTTTGAGTTATATCCAACAAGAGATTGAATATCATGAACGTTTTCAAGAACAATTTGAAGATGAAGAAACACCCTTGCCGGTCAGTTTACGTGTCACAGATATTAAACAGCATTATGATGTTCAGACACCTTTTCGATCGGTAGCACTTTTCAATCTATTTCTCTTCAAACGTCATGCGAATGAACTTTTTGACTTATTCAATGATGCCGTAGCAAAAGGTTTGAAGAAAGGGCTCTCTGAGTATCAACAACGCATCGCAAAGACGGATATCAAACCACTCGACATGCAGTTGATGACGTATGATCATTTATTGCAATATGCCATTAAACATTATGGACAAGATGCCGTACAACAACTGATAGAGGCACAGGTTCAAACGGAAAGTGAACCACACCTTCAATCCATCGCAATTGTAGATGCATTGATGAACCTATGCCGAGAGCTTGGACCAACAGTTATAACGTTCTTTGCACCCCCTTATTATCCAGCAACTAATGCTTCTTATCATCCATTGACTGAAGCAATTAGTTCAACGATTGATACAACGTTGCAAAAACAGTTTGAACGTGCATCAAAACGCATTCACTACTTCAACGGCATTAGTGATTTAAGTTATGTGGCACCTTCGCCAAACGGAGCGGGATTTGAAGCTTATGAAGGTAACACACCTGTTTTCAATAATACTTATTCCATTCCATTTCAAGCGATTGAAAATATTCAAGCCCCTCTTATGAATTGCGGTCCTATCGGAAAAGATGCGCATAAAGTCACTGAACGTATTCATAAAAAAAGTGCGTTTGAAGAACTACCTGTCGTTTTATCGTCTATTATACGAAAACACTTTTTAAGCATATAAACAGCAAAAGGCACTATCTTTATCGTTGATGATAAAGACAGTGTCTTTTTTCAAATATTATTGAACACCTGCTGTTTTTTCGCGTTTTGCTAAGTTAAACATTGTTAATAATGCAATAACACCGAAAATAGCAAGTAGGATGAATGCTAAGTTACTGCTTCCTGTCATTGAAGTGACTGCAGAGATAACAAGTGGTGGGAAGAAGCCACCAAGACCTCCCATCATTGATACGATACCGTTTGCAACACCTGCTTCTTTTGAGAAGTAGTGTGGGACAAGTTTGAAGATAAGACCGTTACCGATACCTGCACAAACACTCACTGTTAAACAGCCCACTGTGAATAATAAGATGCCGTCAGATAAACCAATGATTAATGCACCTACAATCATGATTGAGAAGAATGCTTTTAACATTGTTACCGCATCAAATTTGTCTCCTAACATACCACCAATAGGACGAAGTAATGTTGCGATAGCGATGAATACACCTGTACGAATACCTGCGTCTACTTTGTCTACTCCGAAGTGTTCTACTAAGAAGTTTGGTAAGAATAGACCGAATGCTACGAATGCACCGAACGTGATGAAGTACCAGAAACTTAAGTAGTACAATTTGTAGTTTTTCAATAGAATACGTGATTGCTCTACTAAAGGTACTTTGACTTTCGGTTCATTGCCATCACCTAAGAAGAACATGATTAATGCAAATACTACCATAACAGCCAAATAACTCATTACTGTATTTTGCCAACCAATAATACCTGCGATTGGTGGTGCTAAGAATGCTGATACAGCTGTACCTAAGTTACCCATACCATAAATACCGTTTGCAAGACCGACTTTGTCTTTTGCGAAGTATTTAGGAATTGATGTAACACCTACTGAGAAGATCGCGCCCCCTACACCTAGGAAGAAACCTGCGAACATTAAGTTACCTGGTGTTGATGCTTGGCTCAATAAGAAGATTGGGATAAGTAATACAACGAAACTTGTAAAGAATACCCATTTAGCACCAACGATATTTGTTAAATAACCGAATGGCACACGTAATACTGAACCTAAAATAACAGGGATAGCTAAAATAATTGATAATTGACCGCTTGTAATCTCGATGTCTTGGGAAATAAATGGCATTAATGGTGCAATAATTGTCCATGCCATGAACCCAGCAACTAAACTGAGCGTTTGAAGCCCTAACTGCAAACCAGCTTTTGACTTATCCATAATTGATTCACCTTTTTCTTTAATAGATCTCTTGTATCAAAAAGGGTTATGATGCTATTGTCTTTTGATGCTATTGTCTTTTGATACGCTTGTTCACTTTCAGTGTAACGTTATTGTGAAATACATAACATAAGGACTTCCCCTATACTCTTGCAGGGGTATCCCCTAACACAAAACGGACACATCTAAAAAACATCTTAACGCACTGTTAAACCCTTTTTAAGATACTACTTAACTATACTTATAATAAGCATCCGTTTCACCTATCTGATAATTAATTAAAATAGCCTTCATTATTGTAATAAAACAATCATCTAACAAGAACAACTTGTGCATAAGCATAAAGATAACCCTAATGAACATGCAATAGAATCAATAGTTATTTATTGTAATCTCAAACAATATGCTCCTAAAGCCTATAAAAACCATACTTTCAACTATATTCCTTGAAATCTCTTCTATCGTTCTCCCATCTAACTTATAGGAATTTTTCACAAAAAGAATTTTCTACATACAAAAGCTATTTTACAAAAATATTCACCCCTTAGATGAAAAGTGTTACTTTTTTGTTATCAAATCACTTATAGAGAAATTGGTGATAATAGAAAGGAGTCATATATGTTAAGAAAAGGATTTGTCACATTCGCATTAAGCTTACTTGCAACAACTTACTTGTTTGGCAATGCAGACACACTATCTGCACAAAATGATGATGTTTTGAAAGCCACCGCTGCTACTGAAGCTCCCACACCAACAAACTATGATATTCCACAAGAAGGATTAAAGCCTGTACCAGTTGAAGAAGAATCTTTTCCAGAAAGTGTTATAGGGGAAGACAGTCGCACTATTGTAAAAGACTATCTCAAAAATCCTTATAGAAAAATTGTACTGTTAAATATTATTAATGGTAAACATACTTATAGAGGAACTGGTGCAATAATCAACAATAATACGGTATTAACAGCAGCCCATAATGTTTATAACAAAAAGGATGGTGGGTACGCAAAATGCATAAAAGTTTATGCGGGAGCATCAAAGTCAGGTGCAAAAATTGGAGAAGCAGTCGCAACACAGAAATTCGTCCCTAAAGAGTATCGAGATACTGCTTCTCATGATTACGACTTCGCTGTTATTAAGTTGAATAACAATCTAGGGAAAAAAACAGGAAGCTTTTCTTTATCATCCAGTATAAATGCGAAAGAACCCTTACAAATAGCTGGATTCCCGGGTGATAAAGGGGGAAATACGCAATATACTTCAAAAGGAAAGATAATAGACTTTACAAATCATCAAATTTACTACGATATGGATACATTTGGTGGCCAAAGTGGCAGCCCCGTTTGGAATTCAAAAAATCTTATTGTCGCCGTCCACACTTATGGTGGCATAAATGTCAACAGTGGTACACGACTAAATGAAGAAAAACTAGCCCTTATCAAGAAGTGGAGTGCTGATCCAAAGCCTAGTAAATATAACAAAAACATTACGATTACTAAATCTAACATAAAAATATGGAAAGATTTAAATCTGTACACACGTCGTTCCAATAAAGATGTGAAGTTAGGTAAGGTCTATCAAGCAAAAAATATTTATACACATTTAAACGGTCATAAATATCTTTCTTTATTTGACAATCACAATCATTTAATAGGTTACGTAGACAAAGGAGATACGGAAGATTTAATTGCGACAAAAATAAATAAGACCGTTAAGATTGTTTCGAAAAAAGACGTCATATGGGGAGATTTTTTCTGGTCTAGAAAAATTGCGCCAACAAGCAAATACTACAACAAAACTTTCAAAGCAAAAGGGCTCTATACGCTTGGAAACAAAAAGAAATATTACACTTTATACAATAATAAAAACAAATGGATCGGCTATATTGATATAAAAGCCACAAAATAAAAGGAGTGATTATCATGTTGAAAAAAACAATCTCGACTTCATTAATTACAATTAGCTTATTAACCCTCGGAAATTATACTTATGCAGCTTCAAACAACCATTCTGATGATGATATTTTCACGGCAACTGATCCAACAGAACCACCTACACCTACACCTTATGAAGATCCTCAAGACCAATTCAAGCCTATTGAAGAGCCTTTTTTGCCCGATCCATATACCACAGGTCAGATCACGGCTAAGACATTGATGAAAAGATATAAAGGGCTTAAAGATACTAAAGATATCGATCGATTGTTATCAAGTCTGTCAGATACTTATACGTCTCAACCTAATCAGCCTTCATCATCACGTATTTCTCAACAAACTCAAACACCGCAACCTAATCAGTCTTCATCACCACGAATCTCTCAACAAACTCAAACACCACAAGCGCCAAATACTCAATTGACCGTTTTACCTAACACTGGTGGTGTAAGTTCGGTATCACCGTTTGCTATATACAGTCTTCTGTTATTAGGTGGCACACTTATCGTTTATCGTCCTTTTGCTTCTATAAGTCAGTCAAAAGAATAATTCATCATATTTAAAGTACGGAGTGATTACTATGTTAAAAAAATTACTAACTACATCATTGATAGCTACAAGCTTAGTCACTATATCTAACAATACTTATGCAGCTTCAAACAATGATTCTGGCGATGATGTTTTCACAGCAAATGATTCAACAGAACCATCTACACCAACAAATTATGATTTTCCACAAGATAAAGCTATACCTATCGGAGAAGAACCACCTTTCATTATTGTTCCTAATGACAAAGCAAATACAAAAATTAATCATGACACACAAGTTCATTCAGCTAAGACTGTTACACCTTCAAATCAAACAAATATTAACATATCAAGCACACCACAACCATCACATGCTCGATTGACCGTTTTACCTAACACTGGTGGTGTACATTCATTATCACCTTTTGCTATATACAGTCTTCTGTTATTAGGTGGTACACTTATCGTTTATCGACCTTTTGCTTCTATAAGTAAGTCAAAAGTTTAATTCATCATACTTAAAGTACGGAGTGATTACTATGTTAAAAAAATTACTAACTACATCATTGATAGCTACAAGCTTAGTCACTATATCTAACAATACTTACGCAGCTTCAAACAATCAATCTCGTGATGATATTTTCACGGCAACTGACCCAACAAAACCACCTACTCCCACAGATTATGACATTCCACAAGACCAAATTGAACCTACGGAAGAGCCTTTTTTGCCTGATCCATATACCACAGGTCAGATCACGGCTAAAACATTGATGAAAAAATATAAAGGGCTTAAAGATACTAAAGATATCGATCGATTGTTATCAAGTCTGTCAGATACTTATACATCCCAACCTAATCAGCCTTCATCATCACGTATTTCTCAACAAACTCAAACACCGCAACCTAATCAGTCATCACCACCACAAGTTACTCAACAAACTCAAACACCACAACCATCACATGCTCGATTGACCGTTTTACCTAACACTGGTGGTGTAAGTTCAGTATCACCTTTTACTATATACAGTCTTCTGTTATTAGGTGGCACACTTATCGTTTATCGTCCACTCACATCAATACTTATGAAGTCAAAGCCATAAGTTTTTCAAACTCGAATACCCAATGTTTCAAGTGTAAATACATCCTTGAAGCATTGGGTTTCTTTTTGTCCAAAATAAAAAAGCAACCTCGTTTGGGCACTGCACCCTTAATATGGGACTCACATAAAAACACTTGAATTAGGCTGCTAATTTTCTGTATTGCACAGGGGATAAGTAGCCTAATTTTTGTTGAATTCGATTATTATTATAGTTTTCAATGTACTTTTCGACAATATCCTTTACAATGAAATTAGAGTTATTTAACTCATTGTTAAGATAAAATGTTTCACACTTTAGCGAGGAATGGAAACATTCTATCGGGGCGTTATCAGCAGGTGTACCTTTGCGAGACATACTTCTGATAATGCCCTTTTCTTCGCATAATTGGTAGTAAGCATGCGATGTATAGACGCTTCCTTGATCGCTATGAAGTAGACATCCTTCTGGAATATCAATTTGGTTTAAGGTGTCATTTACCAAACTTTGATCTTGTGTATCGCTAATCTTATAAGCCACAATTTCACCGTTATATAAATCGATGATTGAAGATAAATACAACATTGAATTACCAAAGGGAAGATACGTAATATCAGTAGTCAGTACTTGTAGAGGTTGATTTGCTCTAAAGTTACCATTCAGTTTATTGCTTGTAAGATAATATGCCTTCCCTCGACGTTTAGATTTCTTAATTCTAACTCTACAATTCAAATTATTTTCTCTCATAATTCTTTGTACACGTTTATGGTTTATCGGTTGTTTAGAGGCCTGATTCATCAGAGCAGTTATCTTGCGATAGCCGTACGTGTAATGATTATCTTCACATAATTCCTTAACCTTTTTAACTGTTGTATCTTCCGTTTTCTTCTTATTTTTCCAACGGTAGTAATTTGATTTAGGGACATTCAACACTTCCAAAATCAGCTTCACAGGATGCCTGTGCTTTAACTCATCCACTAATTCTATCACTACTTCAGGTACCACTTCCTTTCCAATTCCTTGTACTTTTTTAAAATATCTATTTCGGCTTGATTTCTTCTATTCTTTAACTTTAATTGTTCCAGTTCAGAAAGTTCCACTAATCCTTTATTATAGGAGTATTGTTTGCCTACTTGTTGACTAAATCGATATGTTTCACCCTTTCTATACCATCTCCACCATGTTTTTACCTGTGTGCTATTTCTAATATTTAATTCACACATAATTTCTTTAGTTGTATAACCTTCTGCTTTCATCTTCACTGCTTTAAACTTTGTTTCAACTGAATACGCCACTCTGCGCATAGAAAAACACCTCCGTAAATTCATTTTAACTGAATTCAACGAAAGTGTTTTTATAAAGTTCCCACTATATGGGGTCAGCTCATTTGTGATTTCACAGACAAAATTGCTTTATATTTTCTAAAAATCAAGTAACTTCTTCTTCAAAGCATATTCGACAAGCTCTGGTTTTGATTTCAAATCAAGCTTATCCATAATACGTGTCTTATGCGCTTCAACTGTTTTTACGGATACAAAAAGTTTCTCGGCAATATCTTTATTCCCGTATCCTTTTGCAATCAACGGTAAAATTTCTAATTCGCGCTTAGAGAGTATTTTAAATGGATCATTAGAGTACGCATCGTCATTAGAAGATTGTACAAATTCTTTCACTAATGATGTCGTCATCTTTGGATCAATATAGGTTTGACCTTTGTAAACAGTTCTAATTGCCAAAAGCAACTGTTCGTCAGGTGCATTTTTTAAAATATAACCACTGGCACCACTTCTCAAGACATGAAAAAGATATTCTTCATCATCGAACATCGTAAGAATCAATATCTTAGTATTTGGAAAACTATCTAGTATCTTACTTGTTGCAATCAATCCGGACTCACCAGGCGGCATACTCAAATCCATAATAAGCACATCTGGTTCATGCTCCATGACTTTTTGATACGCTTCTACCCCATCTGCGGCAGTTCCGACAACTTCCATATCTTCTTGGAAGTTCAAAATCATCGAAAAGCCTGTACGTACAACCGCGTGATCATCTGCAATTACGATCTTCATGCTTGTTCCCCTCACTTTTGGTTAATTGGTACATCAAGTGACACAATCGTACCTTTCCCTTTTTGTGTTTCAATATCTAGGTGTCCATTAACCAGTTCAGCACGTTCATTCATACCATACAGTCCGAGTCCCGAACCTTTTGGCGAATCACTCGGTTCAAAGCCTTGTCCTTGATCAGATACTTCCGCATACAACGTGTCTTCAGTTCTCCTAATATAAACATCTACTGAATCGACGCCAGCATATTTCATCGCATTGAATACCGCTTCTTGGACGACACGATAGACGACCGTTTCAATCTCGCTGTCGAAACGCTGTGGCATCATATCAAAATGATAATTCACAATCAATCCATAATTCAACTCTAATTGTTTGAAATACGACTTGAATGCTGCGTCTAATCCGAGATCATCTAATGAAGACGGTCTGAGTTCCAATGATAAGTTACGAATATCATCAATAAGCTTAGTCATCAAGCCTTCAATGTTTTTCGCACCATCTAGTAGAGAACCCATTTCTTGCTGATATTTCAAAAGACGCAACTCGACACTCACGTTGATGAGTTCTTGCACGACACCATCATGCAACTCACGTGAGATTCGTTTGCGTTCATTTTCTTGTGCTGCGATTGTCTTTTGAATCATATTACGTTGATATAGTTTTTCTTGTCTTTGAATTTGTGGTGTTACATTTTGTAATGTGAATGCTTTAATATCGTTCTCTTCATCAATTGTTTGATACGTGGCAGTGAAAGGCTCTACTTTGTTATCAGTTGTCTTCATAAATACTTGAAAAGCCGCATTGCCTAAGTCTTCAGATTTGAGAAAACAATTGTAGCAAGTCTGTAATGCATGCTCATTCGTATAGCCTTCACAACGTCCACATATCGTATTGGAGATACCACTCAAGTCATTCTCCGGTGATATGACACGCTCAGCCGCTTCATTCATATAAATGACTTTCCCCTCACCATCTATAAAAATGATCATCTCTGATGTTTGGTGATAATATGCATTCAAAAATGTTGAAAGTTCTTTCGTCTTATTATGTTGTTGTATCATGATCGCACCACCCTATCCTCGCTTGTTAAGCCACCAATCCCATGAATCACTGAGACATCTCTCACGACTTTTGGGAGTGGTGAGTTATCACGTTGACCAAATAACAACACCCCTTTGACACGATGATTGTGCCAAAGCGGTATTGCAATCATTGAAGTGAGTTGTTCGCTTATCAAGATAGGATAATTGAACAGTGCAACTTGAATCTGTTCTTCGTTCGCATCATGAATAATCATCGGCTTGCCAGTTTTCATAACGTTCCCGGCAACGCCACGGCCATAGCGCAGTTCAATGCGTTGATACCTTTCGTTCAAGTTACCTGACACGTATCTCCATTTGATTTTCGTGCCAACATGATCTTCAGTAGGTAGTGCGATTCCGGCAAAGTCAAATTGATATTTGTGACGTAATCTGTCTAACTCATCTTGATAATCATGTTGTGAAAAATCAATCTGGTTCACGGTCATCACTCCATATTAATTTTTGTGTTTACGATAAATAATATAACTACGACTTGCATATGTCAACGGAACACTCCACACGTGAACAAGACGTGTGAATGGCCAACATGCCATAATTGTAAAGCCAAGTAATACGTGCAATTTGAATGCAAGTGGTACATTAACCATTAAGCTTGCATCTGGGCTAAGCATAAATAACCCTCTGAACCAGATTGAAATCGTTTGACGATAATCAAAATCTGGCACTGTTGCGTTTGTAACTAATGTTGCGTAACAACCAACAAAGACAATTGTTAATAATAGAAAGTTTACAAAAATATCTGATGCTGAACTTAGACGGCGAACGTTTTGTTTCGTCACACGTCTTGCTGTTAATAGGAACATACCTATCAACGTGATTATACCAAAAATACTACCGATATACACAGCACCGATATGGTAGAGGTGGTTATTAACACCGACACTTTCTAACCAATGTGCGGGGATTAAAAGCCCTACAACGTGTCCAAAGAATACTGGGATAATCCCTAAGTGGAACATCAAGCTGCCCCACTTAAGCTGCTTCTTTTCGATAAATTCACTCGACTTTGCCGTCCATGAAAATTGATCAAACTTATAACGAGCAATATGACCAATGACAAAGATGGCAAGGCAAAGGTATGGGAAAATAACCCATAAAAATTGATTAAACATGATGCTTCACCTCATCGTCTTTTACTATACAGCGCTTCAATGTTTCACGTAGACCACGAATTAAATGACTGTACGGATTTCCTTGTTCTTCTAAAGTTTTCATAATTGGATATGTGCCATCTTCAATAATCATCACAAGTAACTGCATGTTTTCCTGTGCACGACTATCGCCATCAATATTTGCCGCATAGAGAAACTCTAACATCAGCGGCAAATAATCTGATAGTTCATTAGATGGCATCTCAAGGCCAAACATTTCATATAAGACCTTGAGTTTTGCCAACATTTGACCACGTTCTTTTTGCGTATCAAATTTATTGAATGTCATATAGAGCGTTGTTTTTTCATTGAAGTCAAATGTATCCGTGTACAGTGATTGAATATCTGACAAGCTTCTTTCATACATTAATTCGCGATATTTCATGACATGCGTATACGCTGGATGTTCTTCATTAAAGACGTCTTCAAATGTTTTTGGGTGGAATGTTAACTTCTCCGGGAAACTTAATTGCTGACTCATAAATCCTAATGTGTCTTTATAGTATTTCAGCATTTCAAGATTAATCACGGAAAATCCCTCCATAGAAACTTTCATTGTAAATCTCTTGACCTGACTTGTCGCTAGCACCTACTGGCACGCCGCAACCGTCACAGTTTGCACCGAAGTATTCACCACCATAACCTTGACTACCTTGCGCTGCATAAGTGTCCATGTATTGTTCTTTGTGAGATGTTGGAATAACGAAACGATCTTCGTGTTTTGCGATTGCAAGCAAGCGATACATATCTTTTGCTTGACGTTCAGTTAAGCCAACGCGTTCTAAACGGGACATATCGAATTCACGACCTGTGTTTTCAGCACGCATATAACTTCTCATCATTGCCATACGTTGTAATGATCCTTTCACAGCTGTTGTATCACCCGCTGTGAATAATTCTGCTAAATATTGAACCGGTAAACGCATCTCTTCAATTGCTGGGAAGATTGCGTCTGGGTTGTTCGCAGAGTTTTTACCTTCAAAGTAGTTCATGATTGGGCTAAGTGGTGGGCAATACCAAACCATTGGCATCGTACGATATTCTGGGTGTAACGGGAATGCCAATTTGTATTCAATCGCCAATTTGTAGATTGGTGAGTTTTGTGCTGCTTCGATCCACTCTTGTGCAATACCATCTTTTTCAGCTTGTTCGATAACCGCTTCATCAAATGGGTTTAAGAATAATTCTAATTGTTTTTCGTATAAGTCTTGTTCGTTTTCAGTTGATGCTGCTTCTTGTACACGGTCAGCGTCGTAAAGCAATACACCTAAGTAACGCATACGACCTGTACATGTTTCAGAACATACTGTTGGTAAACCAGCTTCAACACGTGGGAAACAGAATGTACATTTTTCAGCTTTGTTTGTTTTCCAGTTGAAGTAAACTTTTTTGTATGGGCAACCAGTCATACAGTAGCGCCATCCACGACATGCGTCTTGGTCTACAAGTACGATACCGTCTTCATCACGTTTGTACATTGCACCTGATGGGCATGATGCTACACAGCTTGGGTTCAAGCAGTGTTCACATAAACGTGGTAAGTACATCATGAATGTTTGGTCGAAGTTGAATTTGATTTCTTCTTCGATTTTTTGGATGTTAGGGTCTTGAGGACCAGTGATGTGACCACCAGCTAAGTCGTCTTCCCAGTTTGGACCCCAATCGATATCCATACGTTCACCTGTCATCACTGAGTGTGCTTTCGCAACAGGTGTGTGTTCTGAGTCTTTCGCATTTGTTAAGTGCTCATAGTTGTAAGTCCATGGCTCATAGTAATCTTTGATGACTGGCATGTTTGGGTTGTAGAAGATTTTACCAAGAGCAATTTTGTTAATACGTGTCCCTGATTTTAATTCTAACTTACCGTTCTTATTAAGTGTCCAGCCACCTTTGTAATGCTCTTGGTCTTCCCAACGTTTTGGATAACCAATACCTGGTTTTGTTTCTACGTTGTTGAACCACATATATTCTGCACCTGGACGGTTTGTCCATGTGCTCTTACATGTCACACTACATGTGTGACAACCGATACATTTGTCTAGGTTTAATACCATCGCTACTTGTGCTTTAATCTTCAAGCCAATCCACCTCTTTCATTTTTCTAACGGCAACGTATACGTCACGTTGGTTACCGATTGGTCCGTAATAGTTAAATGAATAACTAATTTGTGCATAACCACCCATTAATTGTGTTGGTTTTAGGTGGATACGTGTTGGTGCGTTGTGTGAACCACCACGTGTACCAGAGATTTCAGATCCTGGTGTTTGAATATGTTTATCTTGTGCATGATACATGAACATTGTGCCGCGTGGCATACGGTGTGATACAACTGCACGTGCTGTTACAACACCATTTCGGTTATATACTTCTAACCAGTCGTTATCATTAATATCATGTTGTGCTGCATCTTCATTTGAGATCCATACTGTTGGACCACCACGGAATAATGTCAACATATGTTGGTTATCTTGATATGTTGAGTGGATATTCCACTTACCGTGTGGTGTTAAGTAGCGTAATACTAGTGCATCAACGCCACCTTTTACTTCTTTATCTTTCGTACCAAATACCATTGGCGGTAATGTTGGTTTGTATACTGGTAATGCTTCACCGAACTGTTGGAATACCTCGTGGTCAATATAGTAACTTTGACGACCTGTCAACGTTCTAAATGGTACGAGACGTTCAATGTTCGTTGTGAATGGTGAATAACGACGACCTTGTTTGTTAGAACCTGGGAATACAGCTGTTGGAATCACTTCACGTGGTTGTGATGTGATATTCAAGAACGTAATCTTTTCTGATGCACGTTCTGCAGAAATATCTTTCAATTCCATACCTGTTTGTTGCTCAAGATCTTCGTATGATTTTTGTGATACGCGACCATTTGATGCAGAAGATACGTTTAAGATAACATCTGCTACTTTACGTGCTGTATCAATACGTGGCTTATCATTCTTAACTGTATCGTCTTCCCATTTACCAACCATGCTGCGTAACTCATCGTATTCTTCTTTAACTGAGAAGCTGACACCGTGTGCACCGACTTTACCGTTCTCTAGTAATGGTCCTACTGAAATGAACTTGTCATGTACATCTGTGTAAGTACGATCAACAACCGCAAATCCTGGCATTGTTTTACCTGGGATTGGTTCAACCTCACCTTTTGTCCAGTCTTTGATTTCACCAAATGACAATGAGATTTCTTGTTTAGAGTCGTGCGCTAATGGTGCTGTCACAACGTCTTTGTACGTTCCTGTTAAGTGTGTACGAGACATATCTGAGAATGTTTTACTCAATGTCTTGAAGATATCCCAGTCAGAACGTGATTCCCATAATGGATCAATTGCTGGATTGAATGGGTGAATGAATGGGTGCATGTCTGTTGATGAGATGTCATGCTTTTCATACCAAGTTGCAGCTGGTAAGACAACGTCTGAGTACAATGGTGTTGCAGTCATACGGAAGTCTAAAGAAACAAGTAAGTCTAACTTACCAACTGTGTCTTCACTCCATTCGATTTCTTCTGGTTTGTCTCTTTCGTTCGGTTCAGCCATTAATGCAGACTTCGTACCTAATAAGTGCTTCATGAAGTACTCTTGACCTTTAGCCGAACTTGAAATTAAGTTTGAACGCCATACGAATAATGATTTCGGATGGTTTTTACGCAATCCAGGGTTTTCTACTGCAAACTTCGTCTTACGTGATTTAACGTCTTCTAATGCACGTGCTAATATTGCTTCGTTTGTAAACTCACCTGCATCACGTGCTTCTTCGCCCCATAATAAGCTGTTGCGGTCGAATTGTGGATATGATGGTAACCATCCGTTACGTGCTGCAAGAACGTTATAGTCTGCAGGGTGTTGTAACTTAATATTTTCTGCAAGTGGTGATGCAAGACGATCTACGCCAGATTCTTCATATTTCCATTGATCTGTTGCGAAGTAGAACCAGCTTGTACCATTTTGTAAACGCGGTGGACCTTGCCAGTCTTTCGCAAATGCAATTGTGCTCCAACCTTCAATTGGACGACATTTTTCTTGTCCAACGTAGTGAGCCCAGCCACCACCGTTGACACCTTGACAACCACATAACACAACAAGGTTAAGGATTGAACGATAAATCGTATCAGAGTTAAACCAGTGGTTGATACCTGCACCCATGATAATCATTGAGCGACCGCCTGTATCAATAGCGTTTTGTGCAAATTCACGTGCAACTTGCGTCACAACGTCTGCTTTCACGCCAGTAACTTTTTCTTGCCATGCAGGTGTGTAGAATGACGCTGCATCATCAAAGCCTTTTGCTTCTAATTCATGACCGAAACGTTTCACACCATATTGTGAAGCCATTAAGTCATAGATTGTTGTAACAAGTGTTTCTTCGCCATTTGCCAATGTCATTTTACGCACTGGAATTGGACGTTCGAATACACCGTTACCTGCGTTATCAAAATATGGGAATTGAACTGTTGCAAGTGCATATTCACCTGTTGCAACTGTCATCGCTGGATCAATTTTCTCACCTTGTTCGTTCTCTAACTTAAGGTTCCATTGTTTGCCTTCTTCCCAACGTTGACCCATTGTACCGTTTGGCACTTGAATTGTATCTGTTAACGTATCGAATACGACTGGTTTCCATTCACTGTTTTCAGATGTGCTACCGAAGTCGCTTGAACGTAAGAAACGACCTGCTTTGTATCCATTCGCATCTTTGTCTAAACGGATGACGAAAGGCATATCTGAATATTGTTTTGCATAGTTGATGAACATTTCTGATGGTTCATCTTCATAGAATTCTTGCATGATAACATGTGTCATCGCTTGCGCAATCGCTGCGTCAGTACCAGGGTTTGGCGCTAACCAGTTATCCGCAAACTTAACGTTTTCTGCATAGTCAGGTGCAACTGAAACAACTTTCGCACCTTTGTAACGAACTTCTGTCATGAAGTGGGCATCTGGTGTACGTGTTAATGGCACGTTAGAACCCCACATCATAATGTATGCGGCATTGTACCAGTCACTTGATTCTGGTACGTCTGTTTGTTCACCCCAGATTTGTGGAGACGCTGGTGGTAAATCCGCATACCAGTCGTAGAAACTTAACATTTCTCCACCAAGTAATGAGATAAAACGTGCTCCCGCTGCATAACTGATCATAGACATCGCTGGGATTGGTGTGAAACCTGCGATACGGTCTGGACCATCTTTCTTAATTGTGTAGATTAATTGTGCTGAAATAAGTTGCGCTACGTCTCTCCAGTTTGCACGCACATGGCCACCTTTACCACGTGCTGCTTTGTAAATACGTGTTTTTTGCTCATCTTCAACGATAGACGCCCATGCTTTAATCGGATCGCCATGTTCACTTAATGCTTGTTTCCATAGGTCCCATAACTTACCTCTTACGTATGGATATTTAATACGTAGTGGACTGTATTCATACCATGAGAACGACGCACCACGTGGACAGCCACGAGGTTCGAATTCTGGCATATCTGGTCCACAGCTTGGATAGTCGATTTGTTGGTTCTCCCAAGTGATGACACCATTTTTTACAAACACTTTCCATGAGCATGATCCCGTACAGTTTACACCATGTGTTGTACGTACGACTTTGTCATGACTCCATCTTTCTCTGTACATTTTTTCCCATTCACGGCTCTTATGTTCCAAAACTGACCAATTGCCGTTAAACTTTTCAGTCGGCTTAAAGAAGTTTAATCCAAATTTTGCCATATTCATCCTCCTCAATAGACATAGGCTTTCCTTATTATGTCTATTGTACCTTTGCTAATTTTTTCACGATACTAGGGATTTACCTATTTATATCTCCGTATTCCCTAATTGTTAATTTTTTCACAAACTCTTGTATCCCTTGCTACGCCTAGTTGATAACGGTTCTCACTCATTTCTGAACACCCAAAAAATATGTCCTAATATACAAAAATAGACAGCGCCTTTTCTCAAAAAAGCACTGTCTATTTTGACCCTATTATAAAAAATTATGCTACTCGTTTACGTCTCATCGCATAGACACCTGCACCGATACACAAGTAGGCCAGTGCCGTCGTTCCCGCTGGCGTTCCACCCGTCTCTGGCAACATATCTTCGTCGTTGCCAGACATCGTTACAGAGTGTCCTTGCAACGTCATCGGCATATGCACAGTATTCGCTTGCAGCGATGTATCTGGCATATCCGTTGTTGACATTGCCGTCGCCACTACACCGTTATCTTCTGTTACAGCTGGTTGTTCCGGTACAGTTGGGAATGGAATTACTTTGCCCGGTACCGTTGGCTGCGGTGTTTGCGTTGGATGATTCGGGTCTTCCGTTGCAGGTGGCACTGTCACTGAGTCCTCACCTTTGACAGGTTGACCCATAATCATGCGCTGTGGTTCCGTTGTGTCATATTGCGATAAGTCAGCCGTTTTCAAGTAATCCGCCATGACTTTATCGAGTGACACACCTTCTTCACGTGGTCCGCCAAACATGTCAAAACCATCGCCACCTGACGCTGTAAAGTCATTCGTTGCAACGTTATAAATACGTGTTAAGTCTAGTGGTTCATATTGACCTGTTTTTCTGTTCAACACTTGTACTTCATTCACACGTTGTCCTGGTGCCTTGTTCATATCATAGTATACACGGACACCATTAGAGATTTGTAGCAAACCACCGTTCGCTGTGAATTGTGTTTTGCCATTAACTGTTTGCGTCGGTGCGCTCAAGCTATGTTCAAATGCTTTCAATACGTTTTCACCTGTTACTTTGATCTGAGCAATTGTGTTACCGAATGGCAATACTGTAATAATATCGCTCAGTTTCACTGTACCTGGTGCGATAGAGGCACGAATACCACCTGAGTTCGTTACAGCAAAGTCAGATGGTGTACTGAATCCATGTTGACCGTATGCTTCCATTGCATCAGCAACTGCGTTCCCTAAGTTTGTTTCTTTTGTACGCACATCATCTCGTTCACCTTTGAAGTGTACTTTGTTATTCGGGATGATCACTTCAGATGTTGCTTCTAAATATTCAGCATTTGCTTTATCAAGTTGCTTTTTCAACGCTGCATTTGGCATTAAATCAGCTACATCTTTCACATTGATCAATGTCGCTTTCGCATTGGTTAATTGACCATCTGTTACATCAAATGTCACTTTTCCGACGTTTGCCAAAGCTGTGCCAGTTTGTACCAATACATCTTTACCAAATATTCGTCCCTGTTCTAACACAGTATGTGAATGACCATCAATCACGATCATCGGATGCTTGAAACCCTTCATCGCACTTAATTGTTTTGTTAAATAATCACCACGTATCTTTTGTTGCGTAGATGGATCAATACCTAAGTGTGATAACACTACGAAAGCATCTACTTGACCATTCAACTTTGTCATTTCACGTTTTACCGCTTCAACTGGATCTGCAAATGACACACCTACAATCCCTTCTGGACTCGTCTTCGTTGCAGTTTCAGGTGTTGTGACACCGATGATGCCATAGTTCAAACCATTCTTATTAACAACAGTTGATGGTTTGAATGCCAACTTGCCGTCTTTGTAGACATTAGCACTCAGTAATGGAAAGTTCAGAATGCCTTCCAATTTTTTCAGTTGATCATAGCCAAAGTCAAACTCATGATTCCCAACGGCCATTGCATCATAGCCAACTTCATTCATCGCTTTCGCCATTTCTTCCCCTTTTGATAAGTTAGAAACAGGCAAGCCTTGGAACGCATCTCCTGCATCGACCATCAAGTCAGGTTGTTGTTGTTCCTTTAATGTTTTCAACTTTGCCATCCCAATGACACGATCATTCTCTTCAATCATACGGCCATGAATATCATTCGTATGTAAGATTGTATGTGTTCTTGGTTCTGTTTCGTTTTGAGTAACAGCCTCATTCTTCGTTACTGTCGTTTCTTCTTGCGGTGCTGCCTTCTCATCTTGTGAAACTGTCGGTTCCGCTACCGCTTCAGGTTGTACTTCTTCCGTCACTGCTTCATTCTCAGCAACGACAGGTTGCTCTGTTCCACGCTCATGATCCGAATTGTCACCATTCATTTCATCGGTAGATACCGGTGACTCTTCCACTGTGTCTGCAACCATTTCTACTGCTTGGTTCGTTGCAGAATCTGCTACATCAGTTGTTTCTGCATATGCCGATCCATGCCTGACAACCCCACAAAAACCTAGAATCAATGCAAATACTGCCACCCATCGAAAAACTGTTTGCTTCATTTGGACCCTCCTTATGATTTGACTTACAGTTCTATCGTAGCATAAACAAATTGAGTATTTTATAAATTTTCTAATAGTTTTATTAATAATTACAAAAATTATAAGTGTTATTGAGCAACCACAAAAAACATCGTACATTGAGAGAATGATCAATCCATCTCTTGTACGATGCTTCTATCTTCTATTCAACTGTTTGAAAATCATAGGCATCAAATATCAGTAGAGGTAGTTAGCTATACACTTTTTAGGTTTTATTCATAATGGGTCTAAGCAGAATAGATATATACTTCTTTAAGTTTATCATCAACTGTATAAACGACTCTATGCTGATGATTGATTCTTCTTGAATACCGTCCTAGATGTTTAGGTTGTAATTGATCAAAAGATTGACTTGGAAAATATGAATCTTTCTTAAAATATCTACTATTTTAAGAAACTGATTTTTAACTGTGACTGTTTAATTTTCTTCAAATCATTTTTAGCAGAATTTTTTATCTTCACGTTATACATCATAGATTATCCCAATCAATATCGTCTACATCTATGAAGCCACTCTCATCCATTTCTCTTTCTCTCACTTTATCCATGACACCAACAGATTCAAGATATAAAGTTTCTTGTATACTATTCCAATCTTTTAAACTTAAAAGCACTGCATCACTTTCTTCATTTTTACCATTAATAATAATAGGTTCATTATTGGTATTAACACTTCTTAATAAGTTATATAACTCTTTTCTAGCATTAGTAGGTGTTATTATTTTCATACATATCCCCCCTCGATTTATACAACTCTATTATAGCGTACGTAAATGCGTACATTAAGTTATCTTATAAATCAATGCTTCTACCACAAAAAAACATCGTACATTGAGAGAATGATCAATCCATCTCTTGTACGATGCTTCTATCTATTATTCAACTGTTCGTTCTGATGTAAAGTGATATTGTTCCAACCACGCTGTGATAATTTCATGTTGACTTGGATGTAATTGTGAAGTTTGACGATCATCAATTAGCGCGGCACCACCATTTTCAAAAATATCATAAGCGACATCAATACAACGTGAACGATGTCCCTTTAACAAGACCATTTCTGGCGTATCATTTACTGCTGGCTTAATCGTTTCAACATCACGAACCACTTCACCGACAATAGTGACACCCGGGCCCGGGCGCTCTGGCAATTGTGCAATCTTATCAGCAATTGTTGTCACTGTACCTCCAATTACTTGTTGGTTCGGTCGTGTTGCATTGAAAATCACCGCAACCGGATAATCAATACCGACTTTCGTCATAATTTCATCCATCAATAACGGTAGGCGCTTGACACCCATATAGATTGCCAAAGTACCACCGTTTTCAAGCGTTGTAATATCAATTTCATTTTCAACATCATCTTTAAAGTGACCCGTTGTAAATGTAATGTTTGTCGATACTTGTCGTTCTGTTAAACCACGGCCCAATTGACTGATGGCCGCGCTGGCTGCTGTAATACCTGGTACAATCTCAAAATCAATACCATGTGTACGAAGCGTATCAACTTCTTCAGTGACACGACCGAAGATGGCTGGATCGCCACCCTTCAAGCGAACAACGCGCTGATAATCTTGCGCTTTTTCGACAAGCAACTCGTTAATACGTTCTTGTCTAATGTAACGTGTGTATGGTGTTTTTCCAACATGTATCCATTCTGCATCTGGACGTGACAATTGCAAAATAAATGGATGCACGAGCTGATCGTACAAAATAACATCTGCTTGTTGGATACAACGTTCCGCTTTTTTAGAGAGCAGGCACGGATTACCCGGACCTGCTCCTACTAAATATACTTTTGAGGGGCTGCCTGTTACAGACATAAATATACCTCATCGTCGATAATTTCTACTTCGTATGTTTCAACGCAGCCTTCATCTGGTTCTTGAACTTCACCAGTATTTAAATCAATTTTTTGATCGTGAAGTGGACAGAAGACATAGTGTCCACTAACTGTCCCTTCAGATAATGGCCCTTGTTTATGTGGGCAAACGTTATTGATTGCTTTAAGCTCGCCATCTTCTGTTAAGAACAATCCGATTTGTTTGTCTCCAACAATGACTTTCTTACCAATTAATGGTTCAATTTCTGACATATGTGCTACTTTTACTTTTTCTGCCATCAGTCTTACACCTTCTCCACTTCGAAAATTTTACGTTTCATATCATCGCTTGTAATATCGTTCCATGGTTCTTCAGGAATTGCTGCTTTTGCTTCCATGATACGGTTATAAAGTTCTTCTTGTTTTTCTGGGTCTAATACTACTGATTTCACTTGGTCAAAGCCCATACGTTTCAACCATGGTGCTGTACGTTCTGCATAAACACCTGTTTCACGATAGTATTGCATATATGCACCACATAATTTGATAACTTCATCTTCTGTTTCAACTGTTGTTAAGAATTCAGCTTTCACTACGTCTGTACCACCGTTACCACCAACGTAGATTTGGAAGCCATTTTCAACACCGATGATACCGAAGTCTTTTACGCCTGATTCTACACAGCTACGTGGACATCCAGATACACCCATTTTGAATTTGTGCGGTGTATCAATGTATTCGAATGTTTCTTCAAGACGAATACCAAGTTTTGTTGTGTATTGTGTACCGAAACGGCAGAATTCTTTACCTACACAGCTCTTAACTGAACGTGTTTTCTTCGCATAAGCAGATGCTGAGCGCATGCCTAGATCTTCCCATACTTGTGGTAATTCTTCTTTTTTCACACCGTATAAACCGATACGTTGTGAACCTGTTACTTTCACAAGCGGTACGTCGTATTTCTTAACCACTTCACCAAGGCGAATTAATTGATCCGCATCTGTTACACCTGCACGCATTTGTGGGATAACAGAGAATGTACCATCGTTTTGGATGTTTGCGTGATAACGTTCATTGGCAAAGCGTGATGCTCTTTCATCTTCATGGTCATGTGGATATACCATGTTTAAGTAGTAGTTGATTGCCGGACGACACTTAGGACAACCACCTTTATTTTTGAAGTCTAACACATGACGTACTTCTTTAGATGTTTTAAGTCCTTTTGCACGGATTTGTGTCACGATTTGGTCACGTGATAAGTCTGTACATTCACAGATACCTGTTGGACCACTTTCAACGAAGTCTCCACCTAATGTATATTCTAATAACTCACCGATTTGACCTTTACATTTACCACAAGAGTTACCTGCTTTTGTTACTCTTGTTACGTCTGCAACTGATGTTAAACCATGTTCTTTAATCGCATTAACGATCACACCTTTAGAGATACCATTACAGCCACAGATTGTTTCGTCATCATCCATATCAGCAACACTAATCGCATCTACTTCACCTGCTTTATGCAAGATCGATACAAGTGTGTATTCGTCGATTGTGTCACCTTTCTTCATCATATTATAGAAACGGTTACCTTCTTCTGTATCACCGTACAGTACCGCACCAACGATTTTCTTATCTTGGACGAAGATTTTTTTGTAGATATTGTCTACACCGTTGAATGTTTCGATACCACGTACATCTTCATTTTCAGTAATGCGACCTGCACTGAATAAGTCACAACCTGATACTTTTAATGATGTAAATGTTGTAGAACCTTGGTAGCCTTCTGTTGGTTGACCTGTAATGTGGTCTGCCAATACTTTACCTTGATCATATAGTGGCGCAACAAGACCGTATACTTTAGAACGGTGTTCCGCACATTCCCCAACTGCATAGATGTTAGGGTCGCTTGTTTTCATGAAGTCATCTACTACGATACCGCGACCAATTTCTAAGCCTGCTGCACGTGCTTCTTTCGTCACTGGACGGATACCTACTGCCATTACGACCATGTCTGCATCTAAGACACGTCCGTCTGATAAACGAATACCTTCTACATGACTCTCACCGATGATTTCTTGCGTATTTGCTTGTAATTCAAACTTGATGCCTTGTTTTTCAAGGTCTGCTTTTAATAAGCCACCTGCTTTACGGTCAAGTTGAACTTCCATTAACCATTCCGCTAAGTGAACCACTGTTACATCCATGCCTTGATCAACAAGACCACGTGCACATTCAAGACCTAACAAGCCACCACCGATAACAATGGCTTTCTTTTTCGTTTTTGCTGTTTCAAGCATTTTTTCTGTATCATCAATCGTACGGAAACCAACAACACCATCTAAGCGTGATCCGTCAATTGGTAAGATGAACGAATCAGAACCTGTTGCGATAATCATTTGATCATATGACACAACACGACCGCTTTCTGTTTCAACATTTTGTTCTTCACGGTTGATTTTGATAACTTTGTCACCTGTAATCAATTGAATGTTATGTTCTTCATACCACTCATATGGGTTCATGATTGTCTCTTCGACTGTCATTTTATTTTGTAAGATGTTTGACAACATAATACGGTTGTAGTTCGGATAAGGTTCTTTACCGATAATTGTGATGTCAAACTTATCAGGGTCACGTTCTAAAATTTCTTCAATTGTACGAACCCCCGCCATACCATTACCGATCATTAATAGTTTCGTTTTACTCATGGATATCCTCCTCTAACGTTTTTAAATATGCCTTTATTTTCTTTGCGTATGCTTGTGTCTTTCGAATCGATTGTCCTGATGAACTGATGCTGATTGTCATGTCGTCGTGCCTAATATTCAGAGTGTTGAAGAAGTCCGACTGATGTCTGTCTCCCGTATGGTTCACCCATTGGCTATCTGTCGCATCCCGAACCACACGATCATTGACGTCAGCACGATCTGTCGCCACAATGATTAAGTCTGCCGCTGCAATGTCATCTGCTTCATAGTCTTTGTGTATTAATCTGACTGATGTCCGCCATTGCTTTGACATGAACCCTTCATAAAATTGTGGACTCACCACATCTATTCGGCAGTCTTCATGAATCAATCCTTGGAATTTCCGCCATGCAATCTTCCCCCCACCAACTATCACAACGTGTTTGTCACACAAGTTCAGCTGTATTGGATACATGACGTGCCTCCTCACAAGACGCGATACGCGCTAAAATAATCGTTTTTAACACTGGGTCAAAGTTAATTGCAGTTGTGTAGACGATTTCTGTTGGCAACGCCATCTCCGCAATTTTCCGCTTCGTTTTGTTGACAAGGTAGCCATCATAAAAGAAGAACGGAATAACGAGCAACTTGTCATACGCTGTTGCAAGTGGTGGTAAAGTTTCTTTAAACTTCAGCTTGCCATACACCATACTCGGATAACATTGTATTTGTTCATTCGAATGCTGTTCAGCTAATTGTGTCAATGCAAGATCTGGTTCATCAAACCGTGCATTACCATGTGCTAAAATCACAACACCTGTTGTATCATCGATTTCATGCTCATAGCGCACCAGTTGTTTCGACACCCAATCCGCCATTGCTGGATGCGTTCCAAGTGGTTCTGCTAATACAAAATGAACTTGAGGATATTGTGCTGTCCACACCTTCATTTGATCTGCAATATCTTCATAATAATGTGATGCTGTAAAGAGTAACAACGGCATTAAATTTACTGCTTGATAGCCTTGCTGTACCGTTGCTTTTATCACTGTGTCTAAGGAACGTTCTTCCGACTCCAAAAACGCCACATCATAATCAATCGACGTATCATCAAATAATTCGTGTACAAACTGTTCAAGCGTCTCATTCAACTTACCTTTACGCATACCATGTACAATCAAAATCGTTTTCTGCAACTGCTTCACCCCCTCCCTTATATTGTAATATATTTCACATACATTTTGTGATTCCATTCACAGCCAAAAACAGAAATAGGGAACCCCCTAATCTATTCACAAGGGGATTCCCTATCATCGATTTTATTCAAGCATTTTATACCATTTATCGTACAGGAGAACGACTGGTGTATTAGGCTTCGCCCCATGGTGGTGGTGCTAACAATTTGTCATCATATCGTTCTGGGATAAGTACTTTCACCATCATGACACCTTTATCTCCGGATTCTTCATCTTCCATCTCAAAGTATGTTTCGTACCCACGTCGTTGATAGACATCTTCCAGCCAAGCCATTTTGCGGGCAGATGTTCCGAGTACGACCGCAGGGGCTTTCAATGTATCTCGTAAAATGACTTCTTCAACATAACGCATCATCTGACTTCCATACCCTTTGCCACTCATCTCTGGGTCTGTGGCTAACCACCACACAAATGGATATTTGGAAACAGGTGTGTCTGACTCCCAAGGGAAACGGATGGATAACGTTGATACGATGCAATCATCAACTTCTAATACATAGCACGCATTATCTCGAATATTATCTGCAATCATCTCAGGCGTTGCATTGACAGATGGCCAATTAATTCCCGCTTCACGCAATGGCGTAAACGAACGATACATCAGCTTGTGTAAAGCATCGGTATCTTCAAGAGTTGCAAGTCGAAATTGTTGTGTCATTATCACACATCCTTTCTATATATTTTTCGTTATTTTACCAAAATGTCGTGTACAATCTGTAATAGTTGGCTCATTATTTTAAAATCCCCCTATTTATTCTATTAATAATACAGTAAAATATAGTTGTTAATTAAATCACAGTAATTTATATGGAGGAATTACAGTGTCTATTGAAAAACCAACAAAAACGGTTCAGGATACTTATTCATCACGTCCTATCGTTGAAGGTATTATCCACAGCGTAGCGATGAAAGAAATCATGCTGGATCGTACGATGCCACGTTACATCTTAAAATCGATGATGTCTGGCTTCCTACTCGCAATCGTAACTATATTTATGTTAGCAATGAAAACACAAATGGCTGGAGCTTTACCGGGTGTTGTCAATCTCATGGGAGCTATGGCATTTAGTATCGCCTTAGTATTTATTGTATTGACACATTCAGAGTTATTAACAAGTAATTTTATGTTCCTAACAATTGGCATGTATTACCGCACGATCTCAATCGCAAAATCAATGTGGTTGTTTGCTGTTTGTTTCTTAGGAAATATTTTAGGGGCTTTCGTTCTATTCGGCTTATTGATTTGCACACAAGTCATGACACCAGAAATGATCGAAGCACTGAGTAAAACGGTTGCTGCCAAAACAGTTGAACCAACATGGCATGCCATTTTAGTGAAGGCGATCTTCGCTAACTTCTTTATTAACATTGGTATCTACGTATCACTCATGTTTAAAGAAGGCTTAACAAAAACATTCTTCATTGCAATCGGTGTTATTATTTTCGTATTTATGGGTTATGAACACGTTGTTTATAATGCAGGCTTATTCGTCGGTATGTTGTTCTATAACTTAGATGCATTAAGTGGTCTTGGCGTTCTTAAAAACATCGTCTTTGCTTTCATCGGTAACTACATCGGTGGTGGCTTGATGATTGGTTTACTATACGCTTACCTAAATGGCTCACCAAAAAAGGTTAAGTAATAAGCGCACGTAAAAAGCGATTTGAACATTTTAAAAGTGTTCAAATCGCTTTTTTCATTTATTGTGCAGCTTTTTTGCGTCGAGTCATTACTTTCAAACCATATGCAAAAATGCTATATCCTAATGCTGTTTGTACTGCCCACTTCAACACGCCATCCAACTTGCAAACTTTGTTCAATAATACTGGTACCGCAGTACTTGCAACATATAACCCTAATACTTTGACATAACGTTTATTCATATAAACATCTCCTTATAATTGAATGATAAAAGTATATTGTGGCATATCCGTGTCCCGATAACGCTTACACGTCAGCAGACATCAAATTCATTGTACCACTGACTACACCTCATATTACCATTAGAATTCTGACAAATTATTGAACGACCCACGTCACATTTTCACAAATAAATATAGTAGATATTCAAATCTTTTTTAAATACAATTTATTAATTTTTGTCTATTTTGTGAACATTAAATTCATATGATTATGTATTAAATTATTGCTTGTTAAAATAAAAACACTTCAAAAATAGAAAGGACGTTTCAGTATGGGAACATCTAAGAAAACACAATCTACAAGCAACTTCAAACCACTCTGGTTCATTTTGGCATTTGTTGCATTAATCACTATATTACTTGTTCCAACACCTGCAAGCTTACCGATTATGGGTAAAGCTGCATTAGCCATTCTAGCTTTCGCTGTTATTTTATGGGTTACAGAAGCTGTTAGCTACCCCGTTTCTGCTGCCATTATTATCAGTCTTGTGATTCTTTTACTCGGTTTCAGCCCAGTACAAAACTTAGCAGAATCTCTCGGCAATCCAACGGTAGGTGGCGAACCAATCTCAGGAGATACTGCTTTCGGCACAAACAATGCACTCAAACTTGCTTTTAGCGGCTTCTCATCAAGCGCTGTCGCATTAGTTGCTGCTGCTTTATTCCTAGCAACAGCCATGCAAATTACTAACTTACACAAACGCTTAGCATTATGGGTGCTGTCACTCGTTGGCAACAAAACTCGAAACATTGTTATTGGTGCCATAGCTGTTGCAATTATTTTGGCATTCTTCGTTCCATCTGCAACAGCCCGTACTGGTGCTATTGTCCCAATTTTACTCGGTATGGTTGCTGCATTTGGTGCAAGTAAAAATAGTCGTCTTGCTGCATTACTTGTTATCACAGCTGTACAAGCTGTTACAATTTGGAGTGTTGGGATCAAAACGGCCGCCGCACAAAACATCGTGGCTATCAACTTTATTAACAACCAACTCGGTCATGACGTATCATGGGGTGAGTGGTTCTTATATGCTGCCCCATGGTCAGCACTTATGTCAGTAGTCCTTTATTTTGTTGTTTTAAAGGTAATCCCACCTGAACAAGATCATATTCAGGGTGGTAGCGGTCTTGTAAAACAACAATTTGATGAGCTCGGTCCAATTACACCTAAAGAATGGCGTTTAATTGCGATTTCTATTGCACTACTCGTGCTGTGGTCGACCGAAAAGGTCTTGCACCCAATTGACTCATCTTCTATTACATTGCTTGCCTTAGCTATCATGCTAACGCCAAAGATCGGTATTATGAGTTGGAAAGAAGCAGAAAGTAAAATTCCATGGGGCACTATCATCGTCTTTGGTGTAGGTATTTCATTAGGGAATGTTCTCTTACAGACAACAGCTGCACAATGGTTAAGTGACAAAACATTCGGTCTTATGGGCCTAGAACACTTGCCAATCATTGCGACTATTGCCTTGATTTCATTATTCAACATTCTTATTCATTTAGGGTTTGCTAGTGCAACCAGCTTATCATCTGCACTGATTCCAGTATTCATATCTTTAGCCACAACATTGAATCTAGGCGATCACACGATTGGCTTCGTATTAATTCAACAATTCGTGATTAGTTTTGGGTTCTTATTACCTGTCAGTTCACCACAAGGTATGTTAGCATATGGGACAGAAACATTTACAGCTAAAGACTACTTAAAGGTGGGCTTACCACTAACAATCGCCGGCTATCTTCTCATCATTCTCTTCAGCATGACATATTGGAAATGGCTCGGCCTTCTATAAAATGATAAACGCACGGTCATGGGGGAAACATGTCCGTGCGTTTTCATGTAACATCTCAGTTAGGAGGTGTTTTCGGGTATAAGGTTTAGGGATTGTTTTATCTGCTTTCACTTGATCCATATGGGAATAGAATCTTATTCCTACTTCAGTAAACTTGCATGTTCTCCAAGATTACTTTTGTTCGAGGTGACATCTACATGTCCTAACCTCTGTCTATATCATACCTTTCTTTTTCATTGTTCACATCAGACAGGAGATTGAAATTTCTATCAGTCTATCGTCTGACCTTGTGATAATACCCATTCATTTTATCAATACTTTTGTAACTCTCCCCTATAAAGTATGCAAACTTTCTAATAGTACAAACAATACATTCAATAACTTTCCACAACGAGCAAATTGTTTCTCACGCTTTGTTCAAGTCCTAAGTATTTTCTCACTTATAAATGTAATGCTTCAGCATACTTAGATAATCGTTCAACATCTCGAAAAGACATATCATCTATACTTCTGTAACCAGATCTCAAGTCATTAATAATGCCTTGATTCACCCCCGTATGTTGGTAAATATCATAACATGATGCATCCGAAGCCATCAGCTTATCGATTAGTTTTCTCATTATGAACACTCCTATTCTTTTTATCGCTTTATACACCCGAAGTATACACATTACTATTGCAAATATCCAATATTATGTGATTCAATTCACAAATATTTATAGTCTGAAAATTGTTAATCTTGGAACTTCAATGCGTTCACAATTAGGACATAAGTGCGTTTCAGCCTAGTTCCTTTAACACTTTAATGTGAAGAAGCGTTGATGCACAAAGGCTTAACAGCGTTTAAGAAGGTACACTTTTCACAATCTCTATAATAATTTTATTATATATTACACTATTCAATTTTATGTTATATGCAATTAACAAGAAGGGTATTGCATACGCTTTCAAAAGGTTCTATGATGAAGGTGCTTCGAGAGAGAGTAAAAAAAACAAAATAGATTTAGAGAGAAGGAATTGTTTATGGATTTCATTTTAGGTATTGGTACTTTACTAGTTGTATTACTGGCAATGACTTTATTCTTAAAGTTTGCGCCAAACGGTAAACTTGGTCTACAAGCCCTCTCGGGTGCGGCTTGTGCGACATTCTTACCGGAAGCTTTCTTAAAATATGCAATTGGCGGTGTGTTCCACATTGACTACTTCGTCAAAATTGGGGATATTGCAGGAAGCTTAGGCGGGGTTGCAGTTGGGATTCTTACTTGTTTAAAATTCGGTGTGAACCCAGTATTTGCAGTTTTAACAGGTCTTGTCTTGTTTGACTTCAAATTATTACCTGCATTCATCGCAGCATACTTTGTTGCATTCGGTTTAAAAGAAATCGAAAAACGCGTACCAGAAGGTTTAGATTTAATCGTTGTTATCTTATTAGCACCTGCTGTTGCATTCGGTATTGCAACAATCGTATCACCAAGTGTTATCGCAGTATTGAAACAAATCGGTACAGCAGTAACAGCTGTTGGTGACAACAACCCTTACGCACTTGCATTAGTAATCGGTGCTATCGTACCAGTTGTTGGTATGACACCATTAAGTTCTATGGTATTCACAAGCTTACTTGGTTTAACAGGTATTCCAATGGCAATCGGTGCATTCGGTTGTATGGGTAGCTCATTCGTTAACTTTGTGTTATTCAGAAAACTTAAAATCGGTAACCCTGGTAAAGCCTTTGCGGTTGCTATCGAGCCATTAACACAAATTGACATTATCGCAAAATACCCTATCCAATTATATGGTTCAAACGCAATAATCGGTGCGGTCAATGGTTTATTCATCACTTACATGGGTATAGTTGTAGACCAACCAGGTATGGCAACGCCTATCGCAGGTCCAATCGTAGCACTTGGATTTAACGAAGTAGTTCCAACAGTAATCACAATTATTGTTGTAGCAGTTATCAGTATTATCTTAAGCTATATCATTGGTACATTTATTAGCAAACGTAACTTTAATTTCAATTTCAAATCAAATAAATTAAACAATCAAACTAACTAAGGAGCGAATTCATTATGGCACGTACGAAAGACTTTCAAAGTGCATTCGATATTATCGGTCCAGTGATGATGGGACCTTCAAGTTCACACACAGCAGGTGCTGTTAAAATCGCTAAGGCGGCTCGTGCCGTCTTAGGCGGTACACCTGAATCTATCGAGGTGCACTACTACGAATCATTTGCAGAAACACACAAAGGACACGGTACAGACTTAGCAATCGTTGGTGGTTTACTTGGCTTCAGTACTTTTGACGAACGCATCAAGACATCAACAAAAATTGCTAAAGAACAAGGTATCCCTTACGAATTTATTGAAGAAAAAGGCACAAGCTTAGGTGAGCATCCAAACTGTGCGTTAATCATTGTTGAGAAAGACGGTCGTCACGTTGAGGTTAATGGTATCTCAATCGGTGGTGGTGCTTTCAAAGTAAAAAGTATCCATGTAAACGGTATGTGTATCCTATTATCACACACACCAAACTTACTTGTAATTGATGGTGAACGTGGTATTTCTGAAATCAACCACTTAATCAATGAACTTGTTGAACAAGGCGTTGATATTAACGAAGAAATTAAAACAATGAGCGGTCAACGTTGCCTCTTAGCATTACATTTAAATAAATCAATGAACGAAACACTACTAGAATCGTTGAGAGAGAAATATTCAGATCTTAATTTCTCTTACATCGAATAATCAGGGGGAAAACAAATCATGTTTGATTCAATGAAAGAATTAATAGAGTATGCAGAAAAAAATAACACAACATTTGCTGAAATTATGATTGCACATGAGATGGAAACACGTGGTATGTCACGTGAAGAAGTCTATGGTTTAATGCAACAAAACTTAGATACAATGCGCGATGCTGTTGAAAAAGGTTCAACAGGTGAAGGCGTGAAGAGTGTGACTGGTTACACTGGTCAAGACGCAATTAAAGTACGTAAATACAATGAATCACATAAAGCCCTTTCAGGTAGCGATATGATTTCTGCTGTACAAGGCGCAATCGCAACAAACGAAGTGAACGCAGCTATGGGTATTATCTGTGCAACACCAACAGCTGGTTCTTCAGGTACAATCCCTGGCGTACTTTTCAAATTAGAACAATCACATGACTTAGACAACGATCAAATGATTAAATTCTTATTCGCAGCTTCAATGTGCGGTATGATCATCGCAAACAATGCATCAGTTGCTGGTGCAATCGGTGGTTGCCAAGCAGAAGTTGGTACAGCATCAGCTATCGCAGCTGCTGCAGCGGTTGAAACATTTGGTGGTACACCTGACCAAGCTGGTCATGCAATCGCAATCAGCTTATCAAACTTACTTGGTCTTGTATGTGACCCAGTTGCTGGTTTAGTTGAAATCCCTTGTGTTATGCGTAACGCAATCGGTTCAGGTAACGGATTAATTTCAGCTGACCTTGCACTTGCAGGTGTTGAAAGCCGTATCCCAGTAGATGAAGTTATCATGGCAATGGATACTGTTGGTCGTAACTTACCTGCTTCATTACGTGAAACTGGTATTGGCGGTCTTGCTGGTACTCCTACTGGTCAAGCAATCAAAGAAAAAATCTTTGGTAGCTCTAACAAAGAAGAAGTATTCTCATAAACAACATTAAGTTAAATAGATAAAGAAGTTTGAGATATCGAGCCATCTCAAACTTCTTTTTTTGTTGTCTACTCCCCTACTTTATATAGTTGTAATCGAATTCAATACGGAATTTTCTGAAAAAACACTATCTTTTTAATTTGAAAAATGTTATAATTGATATAAGACTTTTTTACAAAATCTAATCATCGCAAAAAGGAGCTGAGAAAGATGTTGAAAAAATTGACGTTACTGTTTTTAGCACTCGTCATTACAACGACCATTGCTGAGACATATTTAATTGCAGGCACATGGCAATACTTGCTGATGCAATCATTTTCACTCAGTATCATTGGTTTCTTCGTTTATAATTATGTCGTATTCCGCTTAGAAGAGAATCAAGCATCCTCATCAGCTGCTGTTCGCCAAGAAATCGATGATGAACCTTTTCATAAAGGTATCTTAGACAAGAACAAGACCATTCAATAAATATTTTGATATACAAGTCGGGGCTGGGACATAATTCCCAGCTCTTTTACAAAAAAGGTCTAATTTGGTGTCGAAAAACACTAAATTAGACCTTTTTTATAGATATCATTTAAAAAAATAAAACACTTCCCGTATAATTGTTAATAACCACAAAAACAATGAAAGGAAGTGCCTTATATGTATAAAGAGTATAACATTTCTCAGCTTAGTCTGCCAATTGAAACTGAAATTTCTTTTCCCGAGAGTGATATTGCCCTCATTATTAATAAACTTGTAGAATCTATTCCCCAAGAAACTTTTAATCAATATTACAACCATAGAGGTCCTTCATCTTATCATCCTAAAATGATGTTAAAAATCGTTTTATACAGCTATACACAGTCTGTCTTTTCTGGTAGAAAAATGGAATTTCTACTTAAAGATAGTTGTCGTATGATGTGGTTAGCTCAAGGACAAGTCCCTTCATATCGTACAATCAATCGCTTTAGAGTTAATCCACACATGATAGATTTTATACAAGTTCTATTTGTGGGTCTTAGAGCGCAATTATTAGAAGACAAAGTGATTACAGAAGACGCCCTTTATATAGATGGAACGAAGATAGAGGCTAATGCCAATAAATATACTTTTCAATGGCTAGGTAGCACTAAGCATTTTAGTAAAGGGGTTATTGAAAAATCCAATGCGGTGTATAAACAGTTAATTTCAGAGAAGATCATACCTGAAATTAAGAGAGAATCTTCTGATGAACTAACGAAAGAAGAATTAAATCGTATTGAGATGCATTTAGATGATAAAAATGAAACGCTCACTTCTAAAATTGAAGCATCTCAAAGTGTAGAAATAAGAAAGACATTAAGAAAACAAAGAAGTAAAGTTAGAAAATATAAAAAAGCAATCAAAGATTTTAAAGATCGTAAAATAAAATATGATGAGCAGATGGAAATTTATGGTGACAGAAAAAGCTATTCTAAAACAGATCATGATGCGACCTTTATGAGAATGAAAAATGATCATATGAAGAATGGACAATTAAAGCCTGGCTATAATCTGCAGATTGCGACGAACAATCAGTTCATTTTGGCATTTGGTGTGTATAGTAATCCGGGTGATACGCGAACACTTCCTTCTTTTTTAAAATCAATCAAAGAATTATACGGTGACATTCCAGAGTACATTGTAGCTGATGCGGGATATGGTAGCGAACAAAACTATACGATGATTCTTGATGAATTCGAGAAAACACTACTCATCACATATAGTATGTATTTAAAAGAGAAGAAAAGAAAATATAAAAATAATCCATTCATAACAGCTAATTGGAAATATAATGAAATAGATGACTATTATGTATGTCCGAATAACAAAGAATTGCATTTCAAAAGTTATAGAAAAAGAAGAGACGGATATGGTTATCAGAGAGATTTCAAATTATATAAATGTGAAGATTGTGTTGGATGTCCTTTACGAAATGAATGTATGAATTACAGAACCAACCCAACTACAACAAAAAGCTTATATAAAAATCCAACTTGGGATTATTTTAAAGCATTCACAAATAAGCAGCTTTCAGATCCAAAAACGAAAGGCATCTACAAAAAACGAAAAATAGATGTCGAATCAGCATTTGGAAATCTGAAGGCTAATTTGGGTTTCCAAAGGTTATCAGTTCGCACTCAATCAAAGGTTGAATGCGAATTAGGAATCGCACTTATGGCAGTAAACATCAGAAAACTAGCCAGATAAGTGCTAGTTTTTTAGTAAATAATAAGAAAAAAGCCGTTAAAATCTTAAAAAAGAATTTTAACGGCTTTTTTTGAAGGGAAATTGAGCGCCTATGTCTCAGCCCCGAGTTTTCTCTAAACACAAAAGTAGACCAACAATACATATAAAGTATCGTTGGCCTACTTTTTATTATTTATTCTCTATGATCGTTGATATCGATAATTTTCGAACTATCATATTTGTATTCTTTGTCTAAAATTTGCATGTATTCGTCAAACGTATATCCGTGGAAAATCCAGTTACGCATCTTCATATAAACAGGTTTCACCTTATTTTGATGTGTTTCAGTCACACGTTTACGTAAAATACCATCATTTACCATCGATAACAAGACGTCTGCAACCATGTCATATGAAATAGCATGCTTCATCATCGTCAACAATTCGATGTTCAGTTGATCTGCCGTTGCATTAAAGTTATTGTCTTTTCTCACACTGCGATCTAACCAAGATAAGAAGTCAATCATGTCTTCATCTGGTAAGTTGAAAACATTTCTCTCAAAATACAACATATCTTCTATTGTCTCTGGCATGTAGTAATGTGCATCTTTTAAGAAATGTGCAAATTCATCTTCTTCTAGCTGTAAGCCTAATGAAACAATCGCACCGTTTACCAAACGATAATTTATATTTTCTGGCGCAATGCGTTCACAACGTTTTACGAATCGTTGAATTTCCATCAATGTATGTTCTTCGTCCAAATAAGTTTTGAATACATTTTGTAATTGTGTATATGAATATAAACCATACAAGTTGGTTGCTGCTTCAAATACACGGTACTTCAAGATCATCGCTTGTAATTCTTCGTCTTCCTTCTCAATATATGCACCTACACGTGTCGCAACTTCTGCCGGTATCTCCAATACAGACAACCCATTGTCTTCTTGATCTGTATTAAAGACCAGATAACAATCAGGGAATGTAATTGAAGAAATAAACGGCAACATTTCTTTGCTATAATGATGTGTTAAAGCAAAAGCTAAACGCTGATCTTTACTCATCTTGCTTACTTCTTCTTTTATATAATTATCAGTTACAAGCGATTGTATAAAGTGAACGAGCATTTCGTCTTTCTTCATACTAGAATAACCTGTGATATCATGTGCCTTACACAGTCTTTTAATATCACCGACCGTTAAGTCAGACATTAATTCGATAATCGAGTTTGGTTGCTCAGGTAAAATCCCCTGCTTCATCATCGCATCTTCAAACTGCGCTCTCTCTTCATCCGTTAATCCGGATAATAAGTCTGACATCCCTTCGAAATCTCTTACCATTTTTTCTCACCCATTCATTGATCATGATACTTCCATTTTACAGAGTTCCATCCCTTTACGAAAGCCTTTTTACCGAATTAAGGGATTTCCCATTCAATTTGTTCAAAACATATACATAAACGCTCAAATCACCTTTGAAAAAATAGAATAACGTAATGATTTGTCAACTAATATCATGTAAAAACTGTAATAAATTATGTCCGAATTATATCCAATTAGAATCTAAAATTTGACAACTGTTAAGCGCTTTCAATAATTGCGTGATTTTGTTCACAAGAGTTGGTATACTGTTTGTGAAATGATGAACAAAACCTAACAGGAGGTATACTCATGATTAAAGAACCAAAGAAACAAAACAATGCATGGTCAGGATTTAAAACAGGTCGTTGGACACGTAACGTAGATGTGCGTGAATTCATCCAACTGAACTTCACTGGATATCAAGGTGATGATAGTTTCTTAGAAGGTCCTACCGAAGCAACATCTAAATTATGGGATCAAGTAATGCAGTTATCAAAAGAAGAACGTGAACGTGGTGGCATGTGGGATATGGATACGAAAGTTGTTTCAACAATCCTTTCTCATGATGCAGGATACTTAAATCAAGATCTAGAACAAATCGTCGGCGTTCAAACAGATAAACCATTCAAACGCTCGATGCAACCATTCGGTGGTATTCGTATGGCAAAAGCAGCATGTGAAGCATACGGATATGAACTAGACGAAGAAACTGAACGTATCTTCACAGACTATCGTAAAACACACAACCAAGGTGTATTCGATGCATACTCTAAAGAAATGTTAGCTTGTCGTAAAGCAGGTATCATTACGGGTCTTCCTGATGCTTACGGTCGTGGTCGTATTATCGGTGACTACCGTCGTGTTGCTTTATACGGTATTGACTTCTTAATGGCAGAAAAACAACGTGACTTCAATGACCTTTCTTCTACTATGTCTGAAGATGTCATTCGTTTACGTGAAGAAGTGTCTGAACAATACCGTTCACTTAAAGAATTAAAAGAACTTGGTGAACGCTATGGTTTCGACTTGAGCCGTCCAGCGGAAAACTTTAAAGAAGCTGTTCAATGGTTATACTTAGCTTACCTTGCAGCAATCAAAGAACAAAACGGTGCTGCAATGAGTCTTGGTCGTACTTCTACTTTCTTAGATATCTATGCAGAACGTGACTTACAAGCAGGTACAATTACAGAATCAGAAGTTCAAGAAATCATTGACCACTTCATTATGAAATTACGTCTTGTAAAATTCGCACGTACACCTGATTACAACGCACTCTTCTCTGGTGACCCTACTTGGGTAACAGAATCTATCGGTGGTGTTGGTATCGACGGTCGTCCAATGGTTACGAAAAACTCATTCCGTTTCCTACACTCTTTAGACAACTTAGGTCCTGCACCTGAACCAAACTTAACTGTATTATGGTCTACACGCTTACCAGAAAACTTCAAACGCTACTGTACGAAGATGAGTATTAAAACAAGCTCTATTCAGTACGAAAACGATGATTTAATGCGTGAAAGCTATGGCGATGACTACGGTATTGCGTGCTGTGTATCTGCGATGAGAATTGGTAAACAAATGCAATTCTTCGGTGCACGTGCCAACTTAGCAAAAACATTATTATACGCAATTAACGGTGGTAAAGATGAAAAATCTGGCAACCAAGTCGCACCAAAATTTGCACCAATCGAATCTGATGTTTTAGATTACGATGAAGTGTATGCACAATTTGATGAAATGATGGAATGGCTTGCAGGCGTATACGTGAACTCATTGAACGTTATTCATTACATGCATGACAAATACAGCTATGAACGTATTGAAATGGCATTACATGACACAGATGTTCACCGTACAATGGCAACAGGTATCGCTGGTCTTTCAGTTGCAGCTGACTCATTATCTGCAATCAAATACGCAGAAGTTCGTCCAGTCCGTGATGAAAACGGCCTTGTTGTAGACTTCGAAACAACTGGTGACTTCCCTAAATACGGTAACAACGACCCTCGCGTCGATGACATCGCAGTTCAATTAGTTGAAAGCTTTATGAGAAAGTTACGTAAACACAAAACTTACCGTGACTCTGAACATACAATGAGTGTATTAACAATCACATCTAACGTTGTATATGGTAAGAAAACTGGTAATACACCAGATGGACGTAAAGCTGGTGAACCATTTGCACCGGGTGCAAACCCAATGCACGGCCGTGATGAAAACGGTGCTTTAGCATCACTCTCATCTGTCGCAAAATTACCATATGACTGCTGTAAAGATGGTATCTCAAATACATTTAGTATCGTTCCAAAATCACTTGGTAAAGAAGATCATACACAAGAACAAAACTTAGTCAGCATTTTAGATGGTTATGCATTACAACACGGTCACCATCTCAACATCAACGTATTCAACCGTGAAACATTGTTAGATGCGATGGAACACCCTGAAGAATATCCACAGTTGACAGTTCGTGTATCTGGATACGCTGTAAACTTCATCAAGTTAACACGCGAACAACAACTCGATGTTATTTCACGTACATTCCACGAATCAATGTAACAAGAAGGTAACAAGAAGGTGGGAAAGGAGTGCTTAGGGAGTGAGCAGAATCCGAGCAATGAACAAAATTGATTTCCAAATTTTGATGAATTGCGAAATTCTGTCGAAATCCCTACTCCTTGAGCACTGACAATAGAAGGTGGGAGAGAAGCGGTTAGAATTTGAGCAGACCCCTGCAATCTCAAATGCACTAATGAGACTTCTCAAACACGAATTAACGAAAGGAAACAGAGGGATATACTATGTTAAAAGGTCACATTCATTCAATAGAAAGTTTAGGTACTGTGGACGGCCCTGGTCTACGTTACATCATCTTCACACAAGGTTGCTTATTGCGGTGCTTATATTGCCATAACCCCGACACATGGAAAATCAATGAACCGTCAAGAACTGCAACATCTGATGAACTTGTGGCTGAAATTACACCGTATCTCCCTTACTTCCAAGCATCTGGAGGCGGTGTCACAGTAAGTGGTGGCGAACCGCTTCTCCAAATGCCGTTTATTGAAGATTTATTTGAAAAGCTTCAAGCACAGGGCATTCATACATGTATTGATACATCTCTTGGGTGCGCCAATGATTCAGAAGCTTTTAGAAAACATTTCGACCAACTACTACCCCATACAGATTTATTGATGGTCGACATTAAACATATTGATAATGAAAAGCATAAACGTTTAACAGGAAAACCTAACACCCATATATTAAAGTATATTCAGTACTTAGCCGATAAGAAGCAACCAATCTGGATACGACATGTCCTAGTGCCAGGTTTAACTGACGCCCCAGAAGACCTGCGTGCACTTGGTGAATTTATCAACCAGCTAGGTAACGTTGAGAAGTTCGAATTGCTTCCATACCATCAGCTGGGCGTTCATAAATGGCAAGCCCTTGGCATTCCATATGAACTAACGGATGTCTCCCCTCCAACAGATGAAGATGTCGCAGAAGCATATCGATTGGTTAACTTTAATGGTGTTACCCCCTTAACACCAGTTGGCTAAAAACATATAATTCACATACTCCTACCTATATATATTAAAGAACGTAAAAAGCTACACGCAAACCCCTGAGCGTGTAGCTTTAATATTTTCTAGCAAGACAAGTTATGCTTCTTCATTCGCTGTGAAACGATAAATGTCTGGTTGATACAACTTGAGTACTTTGCAGAATAATGTGTTGACGATGAAGCCTACAACTAAAGGTACGCCTATAAATACAAAACCGGCTATTAATACATTCATCATCGTTCCATGTTGCAAAAATTCTAATGCTTTAATTGGACCTACAAGACCTACGATACCGAACCCTGCAGATTCTTTTGTACCCTCAATACCGACAAGTGCACCGACAATCCCTGTAACACCTGCTGTTAAACCAATTGGCAATAAGAGAATAGGATAACGAATAATATTCGGCATCATCATCTTCATTCCACCAAGAATAATCGCCACTGGGACACCCAGCTTATTCACACGCAAGGTGCCGATAAACAGGACAACTGCTGCGGCTGCAACACCAATTGCTGCTGCACCTGCTGCAAGGCCAGAAATACCAATTGCTAAACCAACCGCAATTGTTGATACAGGTGATACGATAATGAATGAAAACAAGATTGCAATCAACATACACATCAATATGGGTTGCAACGTTGTGAGTGTATTGACCACATTCCCAATTGCCAGCGTAATCTTACTAACATAAGGCAAGGTTAAAAGACCGATAAGTCCTGGAATCCCTCCTACTAGAATAGGTAATAAAATGATTGTTAAACTTCCTAATCGCCCACTCAACCAAAGTACCATTAAAACAGCGATTGAAGCTGTTAACATCGTATTGATTAAATCACCGATACCGACAATTTGCCAACCGGCTTCTGTTGCTTGTGCTGCACCTGAACCAACATACGCTGCCGCTCCAACAACTGCCGTTTCCATCGGATTCAACTTAAATTGAAATGCAATGAGCACCCCAACCATTAAAGGTAAGGCGAATTGAATGCCTAACACAACATGATGTAATGTTTCGAAAAAAGGCATCGACTTCCCTAAATATTGAAACAGTCCACCTAATACCGCATTCGGAATCAACCCAACAACAATGGCTACGGCTAATCCATTTAATACGTTAAACGTAAACTTTTTAAACGTCATTTTTTCATTTTCAATTGTTCCCATATTTTTCCCTCCTTAGATGTATGATACATCTTGTTAGCTATTATACGCTATTTTTTTAGAACATTTCGACAAAATCATAAAAAAGATCACTTTCTCGAATTCCGACTTTACCGATAAGGATTTATATGGTATTTTAATGTTCAAGGAGGGAACGACATGTTAGAAGTTAAAAATTTGCACCAAAAATATCATGAAAAAACCGTACTCAACAATGTCTCATTTTCACAATCACAAGGTACAGTCACTGCCATCATTGGTCCAAGTGGTTCTGGTAAAACAACGCTATTAAGAACATTAAACGCACTCGTACAACCACAAAAAGGAAGTATTTCAATCAATGATGTCACAGTCGACTTTGAACATACAACAAAGCAAGGCATCAAACAGCTGCGCAGCCAATCGGCGATGGTCTTTCAAAACTATAATCTTTTCAGCAATAAAACAGCGTTAGAAAATATTACAGAAGGCTTGATTTATGGTCAAAAATATTCAAAAGCAGATGCTGAAAAGATCGCTTATGAACTTTTAGACGAAGTGAATTTGCGTCAACATGCGGATCATTATCCAATTCAACTCTCTGGTGGACAAAGCCAACGTATCGGTATCGTACGTGCATTGGCACTGAATCCGAAGTTACTTCTGTTAGATGAACCGACATCTGCATTAGACCCAGAATCTGTCACAGGTATCCTGTCGCTTATCAAAAAGATCGCGCAACAAGGTATGACGATGACGCTCGTCACACATGAAATTCAATTCGCTGAAGCTGTTGCTGATCAAATCATCTTTATTGATCATGGGGAGATTATTCCTCAAGGCTCTCCAGAACAAGTTTTACATAATCGTGAACATCCACGTCTACAACAATTTTTAGAACGTGTCGATACGAAGCAGGTGATTGTATGATCAAACGCTTGTCCCAACTGCTCTTAGTCATTGGCCTTGCAACGATACTCGCAAGTTGTCAATCTGAAGATACATCCCAAAATCAGAAGAAGGTCGTAAAAGTAGCCGTCTCTGCCGAAGTCAATCCACCATACTTATATACAGACAAAAACAATCGTTTTATCGGCTTAGATATGGATTATATGAAGCTATTAGAGAAAAAGTTACCACAATATGATTTTCAATATGAAATTGGAGAAGAAGAAGCCAACTTAGTAGGACTCGGTGCAGGTAAGTTCGACATGGCTATTAACTGGTTCTTCAAGACGCCTGAACGCGAGGAAAAGTTCTTATATCAAAACGAACATTATAGCTATTCATTGACGATGTTGACTGTACATAAAGATAACAATACGATTCATAGTTTAGACGATATGACGAATCATCAACTCACACCAATGGCTCCGAGTGGTGGATTGTACTCTATCCTATCACGCTATAACGAATCACATACAGAACAGATCGATATCGATACGATTCACTCACCTTCTAACGGTGATAACTTGAAGATGATCTCACAAGGCCGTCGTGATGCGATGTTTATCAACTGGAACACGTATACGGCAATTCAAAAGGAATTGAATCAAGACGTTAAAATTGGCGGTATCGTAACCAAAGAGCCACTTCATATCGTCTATAACAAAGAAAACAAACAATTGCACGATGACATTGATCGTGCCACAAAAGCGCTCAAAGAAGAAGGTAAGTTACAAGAATTGTCACACCGCTACTTTGACATTGATATTTACCAAGATTTAGACACAATTAACCAACATATCGACGCATTGGAAGTGCAGTAACATGAACATTGATTGGCCAAGTTTGTTTCAACAAGTATTACAACAATTACCTATCACACTCGTCATGATTGTCACTGCGCTCTTCTTTGCACTGATTCTCGGATTGATTCTTGCGATTATTCGCATTCGACGTGTTCTTGTTCTCAATCCAATCGTACGTATCTTTTTGTCGTTTAGCCGTAGCACACCACTTGTCTTGCAACTCTTTCTTGTGTATTTTGCACTACCACAAGTATTGCTCTTTATCGGCATCGACATTAACCAATGGAGTCGCCTTTTCTTCGCAATTTTAGCGTTCACTTTGCATTCAGGTGCTTATCTGTCAGAAGTGATTCGCGCTGGCTATCAATCCGTACCATACGCACAAGTAGAAGCTGGTCTAACTGTTGGGTTAACCTATCCGCAAGTGGTACGCCGTATTATCGTCCCACAAGCATTACGCAATAGTTTACCGAACTTGACGACTCAAATTATCGAACTGATCAAAGACACATCTCTTGCCTTTACAATTGGCATTATCGACATGATGGGGCAAGTACAACTCATCATTGGCAATAACTATGGTCTCGGTATGCTAGAAGTTTATGTTGTCATCTCAATTATTTACTGGGCACTCGCACTTATCGTTCAAGGTGCATTGGCATTTGTTTCCCATCGTTCAAGTCGCCCATATCAAGTATAAGGAGGCATTATCTATGTCATTTATGATTGAAGCTTTTACTGAAGCCTTAAAAGGCGTTCCTTATACCATTGCAGTCGCAGTCGTTGCGATTATCGTCGGGTTATTGATTGGAAGCCTTTTTGCACTTATTCAATTTCGACGTGTTCCTGTACTTTCACAGATCATTGTCGTCTATAACTCATTTATGCGCAGTACACCCCTTATTGTGCAACTCTTTATTTTTTATTACGGCTTGCCCGCACTTATTCTGTGGCTAAATGCACAATTTCATTGGAAGTTGAACCCAGATATGTTCCATCCACTTGTCATTGCGCTTATCGCCTTTTCATTGCACGCTGTGGCATATCTCTCCGAAAGTATCAAAGGGGGGGTTATTAGCCGTGTCACAAGATCAATATGAAGCTGCACAAACAATTGGATTGAGCAAATGGCATCTTTATACACGTATTGTTTTGCCACAAGCTTATGGTTATGCACTTCCAAATATCGAAAATCAATTCATTATGCTCATCAAAGGGACATCCCTTGCGTTTGCAATACAAATTCCGGAAATTATGGGTGTAAGTGCCGTCATCGCCAACGAAGGTTATCGCTTTGTTGAAGTTTATACGATTGCTGTTGTTTTCTATTGGGTATTAGCAATTGCATTAGAATTTGTGTTCCATCGACTTGAAGGACATACTACGCGCTATCTTCGTGCGTAAACATTACACTAAAGGATACAGCATCATTCTCGAGCTTTTCTAGAATGATGTTGTATCCTTTTTTAGATATATTCTCATTTAGAATATGGATTTTTGTTTTATACCACAGTTCAAACCTTTGAAAATAAAGTACTTTCATCTCACAATCAATCTTTTATTTTCGCAATCATTTTTTGAGAATGAGAATCAATTAGTCATTTTCCCGTCACAAACTTAGCCTTTTCCCTAATGTTCAAATTATCACAATGAGCGTATACTAGAGATATCACTCATATAGGGAAAGGATGTTCCAAAATGATTCAATCAACAGAAAAAGTAGCAGATGTTGTTACAAAATATCCAAAAACGGCTGATGTTTTCCGTAAGTATGGCATCGACTTTTGTTGTGGTGGTCAAATCTCAATCGATGAAGCAGCTGCAAATAGCAAACGTGCAGAGTTAGATACATTATTACCAGAGTTAGAAGAAGCAAGCAAAATTCAAGCAGAAGGTATCAACCCAAGCTACCTAGATGTTCCTTCACTTATTCAATATATCGAAGCACGTTATCACGAAACATTACGTGAAGAGTTAAAACAATTAACACCTTACGTGACAAAGTTAGCGCGTGTTCACGGTCCAAGTCACCCATATTTAGTAGAACTCAAAGAACTTTACGACACTTACAAATCAGGTATGTTAACTCACACTGATGAAGAAGATAAAGAAACATTCCCTAAATTAATCAAAGCACATAATGGGGAAACAGTTCCGGATCTTGAAGAAGCAGTACAATCACTTGTTGATGACCACACAGGTACAGGTGCATTACTTGAAAAAATGCGCGAATTGACAAATGACTACCAACCACCAGTAGAAGCATGTGGTACATGGCGTCTTGTTTACAACCGCTTAGAAGCGTTGGAAGAAGAGACTCACGCACATGTTCATCTTGAAAACCACGTATTGTTCCCAAAAGTAAGTGCATAATCACAATATAAAAAAGACTGGCAGCACGCCAGTCTTTTTTTACTGTCATATTTTAATTTGAACTACTTGATGCGGCACTTTGTCGCACCATTTCAAAGTATTCAAATGCCACTTGGAATAGCAACATCAACAATAAGGGTGGGTATTGATCAGTATCTATGGTCACTTGATGTTCTGTTCTAAGTTTGAAATAACTTGATTTTGAATTTAAGAGTTCTGTTTCCCGTTCATCTTTTATGATAATGCTATGCGATAAAATCCCTGTTTGTAGCTTAAGTTCATTTGCCTGCATATCTGTATATCGCATCTTAGGTTTTACCCAGCTAAAACTCGCTTTCAGTTCTCCGATTGGCTTATGGTTGTGATAAACTTGCCAAGCTGGTAGGAATAGCGTACTCAGTGACCTTTCTCGACGCACTTCATACAGGTCTTTTCCATCTGTAATCTCATATTCTTGTTTCATCGCACTTAACCAAGATGACATTTTACTACGCTTCTTTTTATTTAAGATACGCAGTGACATTACTTGTTTGTCCTGTTCATTCAATACAGAAATTTCTTTCGTCGAACCATCCCAAAAATTTTCTTTGTAATGATACTTTTTCATGTCTCTCCCTCCTTTAACGTGTCTGTGCTATTTGATAAAAACGTGCCATATTCTCTGCCCAGCGTTTTAAAGATATTGGTCCTTCAGCTAGCGCAGTTTCTAAAGAACAAGGTCCTGATAGTAAACTATATACCGCATCAATTCCATATTTAAACACTGCTTCATATCCTTCACCAATACTACCTGCTACGGCGATGACAGGTTTATGATATTTTTTCGCTGCTTGTGCCACACCGACTGGCGTTTTGCCGAATGCTGTTTGTCCATCAATACGACCTTCCCCTGTTATAACCAAGTCGGCATTCAGTGCGTGATGTCTAAAGTTCGTGACGTCTAGCACTATCTCTACACCACTGCGCAACGAGACAGGTAAACATGCAAGTAACCCTGCACCCAGCCCGCCTGCTGCACCGGCACCTGGAATATCCGCCACCGCTTTATGTAAATCTTGTTTGATCACATTGTGATATTGCGTGAGTGCTTGTTCAAGGATTGGGAATGTCTCGTCCGTAACACCTTTTTGTGCGCCATACACTGCCGTAGCCCCTGTCTCGCCGAGTAACGGATTCGTCACATCACACGCAACTTCGAATGTCACATCTGACAAACGGCTATCTATATTCGTCACATCGATATGTGCTAAATGCTGTAATGCAGCACCACCACGTTCAATAGACGCTCCTTTGACATCCAATAATTCCACGCCTAACGCTTGTAATAAGCCTGCACCACCATCATTCGTGGCACTCCCACCAATACCTAATATAATACGTGATACCCCTTGATCTAACGCATCTTTTATCAGTTCACCTGTTCCAAACGTTGTAGCCATCAGTGGATTCAGTGTTTCTGGTGTTAACAAGTCTAAGCCAGACGCAGCTGCCATCTCGATAATAGCTGTTGTCCCATCAAATGCAAGACTGTACGACGCATGAACGGGTACGCCGAGTGGTCCTGTCACTTCTATCATTCTCCACACGCCGTTGAGTGCATCGTGTAAGGATTGTGTTGTTCCTTCCCCACCATCAGCCATAGGCACTTTGTCATAAGTCCATGTCTCCCCCATGACTGAACGCCATCCTGCTTCTATCGCCTGTGCTGCCTCCATTGCCGTCATACATCCTTTAAATGAATCTGGCGCAATGACTAGTCGTTTTTTCATGTTGTTACACCTCTTTGTGTTTATCATCTATCTCCATTATATCTCTAAAATAGCGATGATGTTTCTCAAAAACAACCAATAAAAATGACTTATGAACATCTCACTGCTCATAAGCCATCCTATCAAGTCAATTTATGCCGCTTCAGCAACATAAATACTACGTTTCAACCACTGTCCTGTGTTCGGATCATAATCATCACATGTAATCAGTGTCAGTTGATCTTTCTCTTTATTCATTTCTTCCAAGACTTCTACTTGTGTTGGATCAACATCTTTAATCGACGTAATCTTGTATTTTCGTTCTTCATTTCCAACTTTGAATGTGACCGCATCGCCTTTTTTTGCTTTATGCAAATCTGTAAACTGATTGTATAAGTTATAATCTGTGTGGCCTGCAATCGAAATATTTTGGTCGGACAATGATTCATCTTCTTCTGCAAACGCCAATCCACGTTTCAACTGTTCAGGCGTCGCTGCACCCGGATAAACAGCTTCTTTAATATCAACTGATGGAACCGTCAACACACCAACTACTTGAGATTTATCTTTTGGTATCTCCTGTTGCGCAGGTTGCTTTTTTGACTCATATTGTTCAATTTTTTGCTCTGTCTCTTGTTGGGCAAAATAGCTATCAATTTTCGTTTTGAATACCAAATATAATCCACCTAAAATAAGCACAATACCAAGTAACGGTACTAAAATATTTTTCAATTGTTTCATGATTCGTTTCCTCTTTTACTCTAAAATATTTAGAACCATTCTACCACACAACCAAACAAATACCTATACGAATTCGTTTGACACGATAAGTTAACAAGCTATTCGAGGTTCGTTATCAAGTTCAGAGATTTCTTTCCATACAAAAAAGCCAGGATATTGCGCGTATCCTGACTTTCAAATTCATATATGATTAAACTTCTGATTCTTCTCTAATCAATGGATGATCTGGTCTTACAAAGAACCATAAAATAATTGCAATGACTACCAAGACTAACATTAAACGTAATGTTGTAGGCCAGCCCATGATTGTTGCAAGATAACCTGCAAGAATCGGACTTAACATCGCTCCAATGTTCCCCCATAAGTTCATCCAACCTGATACTGTACCCGCAAAGTTACGACCTAAGTCAGTTGCTGATGCCCAGCTCATAACCATTGAAAGTCCAATACCACCTAAACATACTGACATCCAGAAAATATTCATTGCCAATGTTTGCGCACCTACTGCAAAGTTCAACGCAACACCGAAAACAACGAAGCCTGCAATTGCGATAGACGCACGTGCCATGAAGCGTGACTTTCCTGCGCTTAAAATTCTATCTGAAATAAAACCACCTGATAGAATTAAAAGGAACATGACAAACCATGGAATACCAGCGATTTTACTCATTGTTAAGTTATCGATATGGAATGTTTCCATTAAGTATGTTGGTAACCACATTAAGAATAATGTAATTGCGAATTGTACAATAAAGTATTGTGCCGCAATTGCATAGAAGCTAAAACGTGTGAAAAAGATTCCCCATGGTGCTGATGATTTTTCAGTTGAAACAACATCACGGTTTTCCATGATGAATTGTTTTTCTGCTTCGCTCACCATTTTATGATGCTCAGGTAAGTCTTTTGCAATAATTGCCCACAACATAGCGATTAAGAAACCGATTGCCCCAAAGATATAAAATACGGCTTGCCAACCGAATGTGTTGTAGATAGCAACTGTAATAAATGGCGCTAATACAGGACCAAAGTATGAACCTGCTAATAACGCACTTGATGCACGTCCTTTTTCATTCTTACCAAACCAATGTGTATTGAACACAGCATTCGATGGATACATCGGTGCTTCCCCAACACCGAATAAGAAACGTACTAAGTATAGTAAACCGTGGTTTTTCACTAATCCTGTTAAGATTGTGAATGCGCTCCACCAAATTAAAGCGACCGAAATCATTTTTTTCGGTCCGAACTTCTCAGCTAAGACCCCTGAAGGTACTTGCATTAATGCATAACCAAGTGAGAAGAATGACGCTAAGAACCCAAATTGCGTCTTTGTTAAATTTAAATCTTCCATCATCGGAACAGCGATATATGAGATATTAGCCCTGTCCATATAAGCAATAACCCCGATTAAGAAGAAAAACCCTGCAAACATCCAACGGATATTTGTTTTCTTTCTAGTCATGATTTTTACCCCGCTTTCATTAGGTCATCAGATGACCTTTCAAATTAGCAATTTGAATATACCACAGGTGTAAAACGTTTACAAGAAAATTTTCAACACTTCAGAAACCGGTTTCAGTTTGTGCATTTTATCACAATTAAACTAGTATCATAGACCATCATCAAGGCGTTTGGAAGACCTTATAAACCAAGCATTAATACAAATTATTTACTATATTGCAATAGTAAATAATTTTATGCGAAATATCTAAAAACTTTTTTGACATACACACTCATCCTCATCATTTTTTCTACTTATTGCAATACTTTTATCCTCCGTAATCCATGCCTTATGATGAATCATTCAATGTTCAAATGTTGTTTATTAACGTAACAAGAATAATGTGGTTTAATAGAGATGGAAGCGCTTAAAATAAAATTAATGATTGAGTAAGAGGTGTCTATCACATGCATTCAGCAAAAGAAACAGAACTCAAGAAACAGTATCTCGACTTGCTCGCTGAAAAATACGATTCAGAAGAAAAAGTTGCAACAGAACTGATCAGCTTGGCGTCTATTTTAGAGTTACCAAAGGGGACAGAACATTTTGTCAGTGATTTGCACGGGGAATATCATGCGTTCCAGCACGTGTTACGCAATGGTTCTGGAAATATCCAATCAAAAATTCATGATATTTTTGATGAGCGTCTTTCTGAAGATGATATCAATGAATTGATTGCCTTAGTATACTATCCCGAAGATAAGATAAAACGTATCAAGGCAAACTTCGACTCTAAAGATGCCCGCAATGAATGGTATCAATGTACGATTCATCAACTACTAGAGTTAGTTACATTCACTTCTTCAAAATATACACGTTCAAAATTAAGAAAAGCTTTACCGAAACAATTCGTTTTTATTATTGAAGAATTGTTATATAAAACAAATCGCTACAACAATAAAAGTAACTATTATTCAACAATTATTCATCAAGTCATTGAATTAAACCAATCCGATAAATTAATTATCGGGCTCTCTAACACCATTCAAAGACTTGTAGTTGACCATTTACATGTTGTCGGAGATATTTATGACCGTGGGCCACATCCCGACAAAATCATGGATACACTTATCGACTATCATTCGGTTGATATTCAGTGGGGAAATCACGATGTGCTATGGATGGGTGCATATGCCGGCTCAAAAGTTTGTCTCGCTAACTTATTACGTATTTGCGCGCGCTACGACAACTTAGACATTATTGAAGATGCTTATGGTATTAACTTACGTCCACTCCTTACATTGGCCGAAAAATACTATGACGACAATCCGGCTTTCCGTCCGAAAAAACATCCTGAAAAAACACCATCTGTATCTGAACAATTACAAATCACGAAAATTCATCAAGCAATTGCGATGATTCAGTTCAAACTTGAAGGTCCGATTATCAAACGTCGTCCGGAGTTCGACATGGATGCGCGTCTACTATTAGATAAAGTGAACTATCGTGAACAAACACTCGAACTGAATGGTACCGTTTATCCATTGGAAAATACATGTTTCAAAACGGTCGACCCACGTAATCCAACAGCACTTTTAGAAGAAGAGCAAGAGGTGATGGATCGACTCATTCTCGCATTCCAAGAATCTGAGAAATTGCGCCGCCATATTGACTTTTTAATGAAAAAAGGAAATCTCTATTTGCGCTATAATGGGAACCTACTCATTCATGGCTGTATCCCAGTTGATGAATCTGGCGAAATGGAAGGCATGATCATTGATGGTCAATATGCAGCAGGCCGGGAACTCATCGATGCCTTCGAAGTACACGTACGTCATGCTTATGAGCACTTAGATGAACAAGATGACCTTTCTACCGACTTGATTTGGTACTTATGGACCGGGAAATATTCATCACTCTTCGGAAAGCGTGCGATGACAACATTTGAACGTTACTTCATCAAAGATAAGGCAACCCATAAAGAAGAGAAAAATCCATATTATCACTTGCGCGAACAAGAATCATACGTCAAATCAATGTTAAAAGAATTCGATATGGATCCTGAACAAGGACGTATTATTAACGGGCACACCCCTGTTAAAGAACGTGATGGCGAAGACCCAATCAAGGCGAATGGTAAGATGTTAGTTATTGATGGTGGTTTCTCTAAAGCATATCAATCTACAACGGGGATTGCAGGTTACACCTTGCTATATAACTCGTTCGGGATGCAGCTTGTTGCACACCAACAGTTTAACTCAAAAGAAAACGTCCTTGAAACGGGTGAAGACGAGCTATCAATTCGTCGTGTCGTAGATGAAGAGTTAGAACGCAAGCTCATTCGCGACACAAATAAAGGCATTGAATTACAAAAAGAAATTGATATGTTGAAAGAACTGATGACATATCGCTATATGAAATAACATATGTATCGAAACAGCGAAACACTATTTTCACAATAGGTTTTGCTGTTTTTTTCTTTGCAGATATTCAGTCTTAATAAATGATAAAAACTTCTTGAATTCTTTTGTATAAAAGAAAACCAAAACCTTTTATTCATTTGAAAACACCATTATTATTTTTTAATTTTAAGTAGCTTTTTAATCATGAAAGATGTAAAATTTTAGAGTGCGATACCAATATTAAATCGTACCATTTCATAATAAAGCGCCTCTTTATCACTGATGCCTATGTTGAGAATTGTTCGGGATACAATGTCCTTAGTGCCAATAGGCTCTGAACACATTGTACTATTCCAACATCCTTGATGAGATTTTACATCTAGATCATTTATATAATATAATAATGAAAGCGTTTACTTATGAATTGAATATACTGGAGGGGTTATGTGTGTTAGAAATCCTAGAAAAAATTAATGGTGTTTTATGGGGAGCACCAAGTTTAATTTTATTATCTGGGACAGGTTTATTTTTAACCTTTGTCTTAAAAGGTATGCAGTTCACGAAGTTACTTCATGCGTTCAAACTGGCTTTCGTCCCAGACAAGAGCCAAGATGATAGCGAAGGAGACATCAGTAACTTCAAAGCACTCATGACATCACTTGCCGGAATGATCGGTAATGGGAATATCGCAGGTGTTGCGACAGCCGTTACATTAGGTGGCCCCGGTGCTGTATTCTGGATGTGGGTCGTTGGTTTACTCGGTATGACAACGAAGTATGCCGAAGCATTACTAGCGATGAAATATCGCGAGCAAAATGCAAATGGCGAGTATTCAAGTGGTCCAATGTACTATATCGAAAAAGGACTCGGTTCTCGCTACAAGTTCTTAGCAGTAGCTTTCGCCATGTTTGGCGCCTTTGCCTCACTTGGTATCGGAAACAGTGTTCAATCTAATACAATCGCTGACGTTATGACAAACTCATTCAATGTGAGTGGCTTTATCACAGGGATCATTTTAGCTATTCTTATCTCATTGATTATTTTCGGTGGACTTAAACGTATTAGTAACGTCGCTGGTGTTTTTGTACCGATGATGGCAATTTTCTATATCGGTGCTGCTGTCACAATTATTTTGATTAATTACGACAAAATCATTCCAGCATTCGGATTAATCTTCCAATATGCATTCACACCTGTATCAGCTGCAGGGGGATTCACAGGTATTATGGTGATGCAAGCCGTTCAAAACGGTGTATCAAAAGGGATTTTCTCGAACGAAGCTGGTTTAGGGACGGTTGCCTTAATCTCAGGTAATGCGAAGTCAGGTCATCCTGCCATTCAAGCACTCGTTGCAATGACAGGAACATTCATCGTAACAATCGTTGTTTGTACGATGACAGCACTTGTGTTACTTGTGACAGGTTACTGGGATCCGAGCGGTGGTTTATTATCAGGCGTGTCACACGATCCAAAACTCGAAGCTGGCGCATTAACAAGCGTTGCCTTTGGTTCTAGTCTTGGCATGCTAGGTGAATACGTGGTATCACTCTCTGTTATCTTCTTTGGCTTCTCAACAATTATTGCGTGGTTCGTATACGGTGCGAAATGTTTCGAATACTTATTTGGTGTAAAATACGTGATGTTATATGGCGTGATTTACGTTGCAGCAACGTTCTTAGGAACTGTTGCAGACTTGCGTACTGTATGGCTTTTTGCTGACGTTGCCAATGCGATGATGATGATTCCAAACTTAATCGGTATCTTACTGTTGTACAAAGTTGTTAAGGAAGAAACAGAAGATTACTTTAAACCATCCTTACGTAAAGTATCATAAAATACAAAAACGACTATTGCCATCTCGCAATAGTCGTTTTTCTGTGCTTTCTTATAAGGGTCTTAATCTTTTGTGGTGGGATGGCATGAACTGCTGTCCCGCCCTTTTTTGTTTTTTAAATCATTTTGATACAAAAAAAGCGCTCATGCCTCTATAATTTTAAGTGCCTAAACAAAAAATGAGAGGAGACATGATGCGCCTATGTGTAATGATATATTAAAACTATTAAAAATAAAAGATGAAAATATTCAAGTTCTTAAAGTGGAAGAAGATGTAGAAGTGCGTGGTCAGCTTTCTACGGTTGTTTATGGAACACTTTCTTATACACCAAAGGCATGTATGAAGTGTGGTTGTGTCAATGACGGACAAATACATAAGCACGGTAAACGTGTTTCGCGTTTAACACTATTAAAATCTCAAGAGTCTAATGTTTATCTTAATTTAGCGAAAGAACGCTTTAAGTGTCTACATTGTTTAAAGACTTTTACGGCTCAAACAAACATTGTTGATAGTAATTGCTTTATTACTAACCGTGTGAAATTAGCGATTCAGGACAAACTCACACGTGTACAGTCTGAGATAGACATTGCTAATGATTGTAGTGTTTCACCAAGCACAGTTAAGAGATGTATTCACCATATCTCACAATCATTAATAGTAAAACCTTCATCTGGATTGCCTAAACATCTCTCCATAGATGAATTTAAAAGCGTTAAAAATGTGACAACAGCGATGAGTTTTCTGTTTATAAATAATGAAACGAATCAGATTATCGATATCTTAGAAGATAGACGTATTCACAAACTTAAAGAGTACTTCTATCGTTTTGATCGTCGTGAACGATTAGCTGTCAAAACGGTCACAGCCGATATGTATGAACCCTACATTAACTTCATTCATGAAGTATTCCCGAATGCGATTTTAATCTTTGATCGTTTTCACATTGTTCAGCACCTTAACCGTGAACTTAATAAGCAACGTATTTCTATAATGAATACTTGTCGCTATAAGTCATCAACAGATTACACGAAAATGAAAAAACACTGGAAACTTTTCCTTTCTGACAGACAAGATATCAACAGCTATGAATACTTTTGGTCGAAGTCCTTCAAAACGTATACGACATCAAGAGATATTTTAGAGTATCTATTAAATCTTGATCAGCAGCTCTATGACACATATATGTTAGTTCATCACCTTCGAGAAGCATTAAAACAATGTGATTGGTTACGTTTCAAAGAAACTTTAATGAGTGTTGATAAGAAGCATGTATCACGTGGTGTTTGGCGTGTCATTCGGTTCTATAAAAAATACGAGTATATCCTTTATTCAACAATTAAACACCCTAAGTTAAACAATGGAGCGATTGAAGGTATCAATAATAAAATTAAGCTTATTAAACGTGTATCATATGGCTATCGAAACTTTAATAACTTCAAGGCAAGGATACTGATTATTTTTAAGCTATATCAACGACGTAAAAAGGATAGTTTACTAATAAATAACGCTGCATAAATATATTACGTAGTAATCGCTATCTAATATGTCCTAACACACTTAGAGATGTGTATCTAAAATCATTTCTAATACGAGACGCCTAAGGCAACAAGCCGAACGGAAAATCCATTTTGGCTTCTTTTATTCAATAAAGCCAAAATTAGTTGAAGTGAGGCGCCTTGGCAAGCGAGTATTAAAGAAATGATGGTATAGAAAAAGCGCACAATTAATAATTAAACTGTACGCTTAAATGAATGTAGAGATGACTACATGTTATGATTAAGTTAAAAATAAAATTAGTTACTTTTTATTATCTGCCCACCACAAAAAATGGACTTCCTCTTATAATAACTCGCCTCTCAACTGTAACTGATACAAGTTATAGTAAATGCCTCGTTGTGCTAGCAACGTTTCGTGTGTCCCTCTTTCTGCAATAACACCTTTGTTCAACACGAGTATTTGATCTGCATCTTGAATCGTAGACAAGCGGTGCGCAATTGCTAAAGTCGTACGTCCATGTCTCATTTTCGCCAATGACTTCTGAATGGCTTCTTCAGTCTCAGAGTCGATATTCGCGGTTGCTTCATCCAGAAGTAAGATTTTAGGATCCATTGCCATCGTACGTGCAAAGGCAATCAATTGACGTTGTCCGCTAGAAAATGCACGCCCTTGTTCAATTACTTGATGATCATAGCCATCTGATAGCTGCATAATAAAATCATGTGCATGAACAAACTTCGCTGCCGCTTCCACTTGTTCAAACGTCATCGTCGGATGATACAGTCGGATATTCGATGCAACTGTACCATAAAAGATAAACGGGTCTTGTAACACAAGGCCGATACTTTGCTTCAACGTCTGTTGCGCATAAGACTTGATAGATTTTCCATCAATTAAAATATCTCCACGTTCAAACTCATAAAAACGCATAAATAGATTCGCAATCGTACTTTTACCCGATCCCGTGTGGCCTACCAATGCCACCGTTTGGCCCGGTTCCGCTACGAAAGAAATATCATGTAACACATCATGTGTACCGTCATAACTGAAGCTCACATTTTTGAATTCAATGCGTCCTTGTTGAATTGTCGCTGTTTCATCTTCTTGTTGTGTTGGCGCATGCGTCTCGTTGTCCATCATTTTAAACACACGGCTCGCTGATACAATCGCTTGTTGGAAGATATTCAAGTTCTGGCTCACTTGATTAATCGGCTCAAAAAAGCGTTGCATATATTGAATAAACGCATACACCACACCTGCAGTAACGGTCTCACTGAAACTTAAAAGACCAAAGTACCCTAAAATCATCACCGTCGCAAATGTGGCTAACATCGTCATCGCAGGACGTAACATCAGACTGTCCAATTGAATCGTCTTCATAGACTTTTCATAATGTTCAGCATTGATCGCTCCAAACTCTTCTCTTAGACGCTGTTGCTGATTGAATACTTGAATGATCTTCATACCTTCAATCGACTCAGCCAACTTCGCATTCAAATCCGATAATCGCTGACGTGTTTCGTTAAAGTATACAGATGCGAACTTACGATAACATGCGAGTATTATGATAATCACCGGCACAAACAGCAGTGCAAATAATGCGACACGAATATCCAATACAAACATCATGACAAAGCTTGCAATAACCATCAAAAAAGCTTGTAAAAAGGAAGTTAAAACACCTGTAAACATCTCAATAATGGCTTCTGTATCATTCGTCAACCTTGATACAATACTCCCACTTGGCGTTTCATCAAAAAATGCCATACCTAATCGTGTAATATCATGGAATGCATCAATTCGTAGTTGTTGGATGACCTTTAGTGCTAAATATTCTAAGTAATACACACTTAAATAGGTCGTCATTGCACCCACAATTTGAATAACGATAAAAGCTATTAACAAACCGATTACTTGTTGATTTGATAGTCTCGATTGTAATAAATACTCATCGATAAAAATCTTAACAATATACGGAATACTCATACTCGCAGCAATGGAAATACTGAGTGTCAACAATGATACAGCAATTAATTTCTTAAACGGTAGCGTATACTGAAGCAGTCGTATAAGTACATGTAATTGTTCTTTGGCGGATAATTGAACGACTTCTTTAGTGTGTTTCCCCATGTTGACCCCCTCTTTCTACTTGCGCCGTTAAATCTTCAGTGTAACGTGCTTGCATGGCCTGTGCATGGAATGTTTCTGCATACCAACCATTTTGTGCGAGTAATTCATCGTGTGTTCCCCGTTCAACAATGGTGCCTTCACGCATAACTAAAATCATATCCGCATGCATCACAGCACTCATGCGATGTGCGGTAATCATATTCGTCTTGCCTTGACGTGTCTCTTTCAAATTATGAAGTATCGCCGCTTCTGTCTCAGCATCTACTGCTGACAATGCGTCGTCTAAAATGAGCACATCTGGGTCTTTGATCAGTGCACGTGCAATCGAAATACGTTGCTTTTGTCCACCAGACAACGACACCCCACGTTCACCAACGACTGTATCATATGCTTCTGGTAGTCCCATTATATCGCGATGAATGTGACTCATTTGACTGGCATGATATAACGTCTCATCCGATACATTCGGTTGACTGAAAGCGATATTGGCACGGATCGTCGACGAAAATAAGAAGTGTTCTTGTGGGACATAACCGAACTGTGCACGTAACTGGTCGATACCATACGAACGAATTGCTCGACCGCCATATTGTATATCGTCGGGATGATCGGTATCGAATTCACGTAACAAGAGACGTAACATCAAGCTTTTGCCTGATCCCGTACTTCCGACAATACCAAGCGTCATCCCTTGTTTTAATGTAAAGTGAATATCGTGTAGACGTGCCACTTGCTCATCGGGAAACTGAAATGCATCCATTTGAAATACGATATCTCCAGTAGGTTTCGTTTCAATATTCTCTATCAGCTTGACATCGTTCTCAACACTTTCTATCTGACGAATTCGATCATATGATGCATGTCCACGCTGTACAATGTTGAAAAAGAAACCTAGCGCTAACAGTGGCCATACGAGCATATTGAGATATGTCGTAAATGTCACCAAATCACCAATCGTTATTTCTCCATTAAGCGTCATAATTGAACCAAAGATCATACTTAACAGATAACTCGTCCCTAGTACTAACTGTATCGTTGGATCAAACAGTGCATCAATTTTTGCAACACGTATATTTTTCCCTACAACTTCATCACTCAACTCACGGAAGTCCGCTTCATCATCTTCTTCATAGCCAAAAGACTTCGTTACTTTGATACCCGAAATACTTTCTTGTGTCTTATCGTTCAATTGACTAAAAGCTGCTTGAGCATTTTTGAAAGTATCGTGTAACAACCGGCCATAATAATTCGTCGCTAAAACGAGAATCGGCAATGGAATAATCGCAATCAATGTCAATTTCGGACTGACAGTGATTGCCATCATTGCCAACGTCATCCCGCCAGTAATCAATGCATCACCAATTGTCATCACACCGATACCGGCTGAGCTTTGAACTGCACGAATATCATTAGTCGCATGTGCCATCAAATCTCCCGTACGATATTGTTGATAAAATGATGGACTCATCATCGTATATTTCTCATAGAGACGCTCACGCAAAATACGCCCTAACTTTGCACTTGCACCAAACAATTGCATGCGAGATACAAAACGCAAAAGATAGATGATCACACCTAATCCAATCATGATGAGTAAACAGATGGTTAACAAACGCGGTGTCAATGTTCCTTCTGTAATGTGATCAATCACAAAGCCAATCATTCTTGGCGGTATTAAACTACAAAATGTTGTGATGAGCATTGCGACAAGTGCGATCACAAATCTCTTTCTCTCTTGTTTAAAAAACCAACTCAAATCTCGAAATACTTTCAAGGTGCATCACCACCATCCTTTCTTTTATGTTATTTCCCACTTTTATGTAAAGTTACAAAAAATAACCTTTGTATACTATCATATACAAAATATATCAACAGAAAAAGTATTTGGCGTTTGATTTTTCACAATTTTGCCACATTATTTCGAATTTTATAGAAATATTATAAATCACCTAAGATATGATAGTCTAAATAGAAAGGAGGAGAATACATGTCTCAATTCGATCATCTTCAAGCACCTAAGACCTTCGCATATCGACAATCAACTGTTCACGTGATCAAACACTATCAATTCACATGTGATAACCGCATCTATTTTTCAGAAACGGCTCATGTTGACTTGTCTCACCATACGTATCATCTTGAACTCACACTACAAGCGACAACGAATGCACAAGGGATTGCAGTCGACTTCCATCACATTGATAAGCTCTATCACACACATCTCGCGCCTTATTTAGACGGGCAATTATTAAACGAGACCCTTTCCGAAATGAGTACAACTGCCGAAAACATTGCTTATTGGATATGGGAGCAATTAACGGCTGTACTACCGCATGATGTGTCACTTCAAACATTGGTGTTATATGAAAAACCTGAACAAGGGATTCAACTAACACATGGCATGTGGTCGTAGATACACATACAAAAGGAACTGAGACATAGTGCCTAGCTCCTGTTTTTAAGATGTAGAAATCATTGTAATGGCAGTAGGTGTCTGAAGTGAAATGCGGTTTTACAAACTTTTTCACTTCTAGTCACCCTTACCGAGGTGGGACGACTGTCCCACTCCCTTTTGCACTCTATTGTATTTCATTCAATGCTTGACGAATGCTCGACAAGTAACTTTCCGTATCCTTTCGTCCTTCCATCTCAAAACAGCGTACGATTTCACTTCCAATAATAATACCATCCGCCAATGTCGCAAGCTGTTGGACTTGTTCTGGTGTACGAATACCAAACCCTGTAAACACAGGAACCGAACTATTTTGTTGAATAAGTGCCAACTTCTCTTTCAGTTCCGGATGAAATTCTCCGTTCTGCCCCGTTATCTGATTCATCGTCACCGTATAAATAAAGCCTTCTGCTTGTCGTGCAATATGCTCGATGCGTTCCGTATTCGCTGTCATCGCAATCAACGAAATCAGCTTCAGTTTGCGCTTAGAATAGCGTGATTTCATGTCAACAATATATTCTGCCGGCATGTCAGGAATAATGAGTCCATAGACACCAGCTTCTTCTGCATCACGCATAAAGTCCGATTCACCGTAAGCTTCAATCGTATGCATATACGTCATCAACAAATAACGCACTCGTACATGGTGTTGTTCTGCCTTTAGCGTTTCTAAAATACGCTGCGCCGTCATACCTTGTTGAATCGCACGTTGACCTGCCGCCATAATGACTGGTCCATCTGCCACTGGGTCTGAAAACGGAATACCAATTTCTACAAAATCAGCCCCTGCTTGCTCTAATATTTTTAAGTTTTCAACAAAGTTCTCATCTCCCATGATATAAGCTACAAATTGTTTACGCATGCTTGTTCCCCTCCTGTTCCTTCATGTATGTTCGAATCGTCTCCATATCTTTATCACCACGTCCAGATACCGTTACAACGATAATTTCTTCTTTAGACATTTGTGGCGCAAGCTTTTCTACATAACTGATTGCGTGCGCACTTTCGATAGCTGGAATAATACCTTCCGCTTGAGAGAAGCGAATCAGCGCTTGCATTGCTTCATCATCCGTCGCCGAAACATAATCCACACGCCCAATTTCGTGATAATAGCTATGTTCCGGTCCGACACCCGGGTAGTCTAATCCTGCTGAAATAGAGTGTGCTTGTGCAATTTGATGATTATCATCTTGGATAAGATACATTTTCGCACCATGCAGCACACCGACCTCTCCACAGTTCAAGGCGAGTGCATGTCGTCCCGTTTCCGCACCTTCACCTGCCGCTTCAACACCATACAGCTTTACATCTGTATCTTCAATGAATGGATAGAATGTTCCAATCGCATTGGAGCCGCCACCAATGCATGCCACAACGGCATCCGGCAAGCGTCCTTCTCGTTCTTGTACCGCTGTTTTAATCTCATCTCCAATGACACGTTGGAAGTCACGCACCATCGTCGGGAACGGATCCGGCCCTAACGCTGACCCTAATAAATAGTGCGTGTCGTCCACATGTGCCACCCAGTATTGAAGTGCCTTGTTCACCGCATCAGATAACGTTCCTTGCCCATCCGTCACAGAGACAACTTTGGCACCGAGAAGTTCCATACGAAAAACATTCAATTGTTGTCGTTTAATATCTTCTTCTCCCATAAACACGATAAGTTCCATATCGAACAAAGCTGCAACAGTCGCACTTGCTACCCCATGTTGACCTGCCCCTGTTTCAGCAACAAGCTTCTTCTTACCCATTCGTTGTGCAAGTAATGCTTGTCCGAGTGCATTATTAATTTTATGCGCACCTGTATGATTCAAATCTTCACGTTTCAAGTAAATTTTTGCACCGCCCAATTGCTCAGTTAACGATGCTGCATAAGTAAGCGGTGACTCACGTCCGACATATTCTTGTAAGTAGCGATGGTATTCCGCTTGAAATGTCTCATCCGCTTTCGCCGCTTCGTATGCTTCTTTCAACTCTAAAATTGCTGGCATTAATGTTTCCGGGACATAACGTCCACCATAACGCCCAAAAAATCCTTGTTCATCTGCATGTAGTTGTATATTTGTCATCATTACTGCCTCCTAATTCGTTTTTAATTGCGATCATTTTATTTCGTGACTTATAACCTTTCCTTGCGCCTTCAATACCACTGGCAATGTCTACCGCACGCACATGTTGCACTTGTGATAAGAGTGCAGGCAATGTCTCTTGATTCAATCCACCCGCAATGACAACATCATCCAACGAGATGTCTTGTAACACACGCCAATCGAATGTCGTCCCGACACCCCCGTATGTTTCTGACGGTGTATCGATAATGATACGATCTACAAATGGCGCATACTGCATCACTTGTTGTTGAAGTGCTTCCTTTCCATGAAGGGCTTTGAATATTTGTATGTTAGGACACATTGCCTGCAAACATTCGATATATGCAATCGTTTCGTCACCATGCAGTTGTATCGTATTAATTCGTGTATCATCAATGAGTTGTTCTACCATGTGTAACGGCATATTAACCGTCACTGCCACACGATCAATCGACTCAGGAATAGACATTGTTAATGCTTTAACTGTTGCAAAATCAACGTAGCGCGCACTTGGTGGATACATGACAAAGCCAATCGCATCCACACCACACGCACATGCATCTTGTACATCTTGTAGACGAGTAAAACCACAGTACTTAACGTACATTTAGTTCGCTCTCTTCGTCACTTTCAAGCGAGCCAACGTCTCAGATACGTGATTTGCCTTCATCAACGTCTCACCGACGAGTACACCATCGACACCCACTTGCGCTACTTGTGACACATCTGCCACCGTGCGAATACCACTTTCTGAGATATAGTGGATGCCTGCTTGACGTGACTTTAAAATATTAACAGTATGTTGTACGTCTGTTTTAAAAGTCTTTAAATCTCGGTTGTTAATACCGATAAAAGTGGGTTGTATGCGCAAAGCACGAGAGAGTTCGTCTTCATCGTGGACTTCTACAAGAACTTCTAGCCCTTGTTGTTGTGCATAGGTGTGGAGTGATTCCAATTCAACATCTGACAGAATATTGACGATTAATAACACAATGGATGCGCCTGCATGAACCGCCACATCAATTTGCCGACGATCAATGATAAAGTCTTTGCATAACACAGGTAATGATGTTTTTTGTGTAAGTGTCGCTAAGCGTTCAAAGCTCCCACCAAAATATCGTTCATCTGTTAATATCGAAATCGCTGACGCTCCTGCTTCTGTATACGCTGCCACTTGTCCTTCCAAGTTACGAGTTGGAATATCTGATACAGATGGACTTTTCGATTTCACTTCAGCAATTACGGCAATTCGTTCATCTTGTTCAATCAATGATTCCAATGTCGGTTTATGATTGGCATCATTACGTGGTAACTGCCCAAGTAATGTCTCGTAATATCCCGACTGTAATAGCGTTCTTTTATATGCGACGATGTCATCTAATATTGTCATACTGCTACACTCCTACTCTTTTCATATTGTGTATATGCGCGCCCTTCATCGATAGTTTGACGTGCGAGTGCTACACCCGCTTCAATTGTTTCGGCACGTTTTGCGGCATACAATGCCAATCCAGCATTCAGCAACACAACATCTCGACGACACGACATGTCTTCTCCCTTTAAAATTCCTAGCGTAATCTCTTTGTTCTCTTCAGGTGTGCCACCAACTAAAGCTGCATCTTCAGCGGTACGTAACCCTACTTCACGTGCATTCAACGTGTATATTCGCATTCCTGTCTCTTGATTCACCTCTACAATCGTATTATCACCTGACAACGTTGCTTCATCCATCCCATTTGCCCCATGTACAACGAGTGCACGTTGACGCCCTAATTTATATAGTGCATGTGCAATATCGTTCATTTTCGTCTTATCATACACGCCCATCACTTGATAATCTAAAGCAAATGGATTAATAATCGGACCGAGCAAATTAAATACAGTTGGCACAGGCAGTTGTTGACGCACAGGTTGTAGATGACGCATAATCGGATAAGTGTTCGTTGCATTCAAAAAGGCAAGATTGGTAGATGCGACTTGTTTCGCCACATCCGCTACCTGTGTGATTGGAACGTCTAACGCTTGTAAAATATCGACACTGCCCGACTGTGACGTGACGCTTTTATTACCATGTTTAACAACCTTAGCCCCTGCTGCCGCGACTACAAAAGCGACTGTCGTCGAGATATTGAAGCTATTCGAGTCGTCGCCCCCTGTTCCACAAACACAAATACTATCTGTTAGATGCGGTTGTTCTGGATACATCGTTCGAATCATCGCACGACTGAGGTCATAAAGTTCGTCTGCTGTTGTTCCTTTCATTGTAAATGCTGTCAGTAATGCTAATTTTTCAGCGAGTTCTGTACTATCCGACAATAGTGTCTTCGTAAATTGCTCTATTTGACTGGTGCTTAAGTTTTGCTGATGTATTAATTGTTTAAGTAACGTCATCTTTTCGTTCCTCCTGTACTGCCCTATTCATAAAGTTTGAGACAACCTTTGCAACATCTGGACTCGCAAATGACTCTGGATGATATTGCACACCAAAGTGTGGATAGCTACGATGCTCAAACGATTGAATGCTATCACGTGTTCGTCCTGTCACTATTAACGCATCAGGCAATGTGTCTTCCTGGCAGATGAGTGAGTGATAGCGCATAATGTCAGAATATTCCGATATATCATTGTATAGTATCGATGGTGCTTCGTATTTAAGCTGATCAATCTTACCATGAACAATACGCTCACCGACTTCGACAACACCACCATAGTAATCATACAGTGCTTGTGCTCCTAGACAAATTCCTAAAATAGGACAGTCATGATAGTACTCAATAATACGTCGCAGCAAGTCATTTTCATTCGGATGACCTGGCCCTGGCGACAATACAACAGCCGATGGTTCATAATCATAAACATTGGGGTCATCAGGATACACGATGACTACTTCGTCGTGCTTTCTTAACAAGTCGACTAAGTTATATGTAAATGAATCATAGTTATCAATCATCAGTATCATAGTTCCACCTCCAATAGGCTTTTTGCTTTTAAGCGTGTCTCTTCAAGTTCTTTTTCCGGAATCGAATCATACACCACGCCACATCCCGCTTCAACACGGACATCTGTGTCATCGATGACCATCGTACGAATTGCTAATGCCAAGTCGAGATCATGATTACAGTTAATGTAGCCGACACCCCCACTGTATACACCACGTCGGACAGGTTGTTGTTCATAAATGCGTTGAATCGCTCGTAGCTTCGGCGCACCGGATACAGTGCCTGTCGGTAGTAGACTGGCGATGACATCAATCGGCGAATAATCTTGTGGCAAACGTCCTGTTACTTCACTGACGATGTGCATGACATGTTCATAACGTTCAATTGTCATCAATTGTGGTATTTTGAGCGAACCAGGTTCCGCAATTCTTAAAATATCGTTGCGTCCCAGATCGACAAGCATTCGATGTTCACTCAGTTCCTTTTCATCAGCAAGTAACGTATCTGCAAGTTGCTCATCTTCTCGTACATTTTGTCCACGACGTATTGTGCCTGCGATTGGATTCGTTAACACTTCCAGCCCTTTCACCTTCACAAAGCTTTCTGGAGAACTTCCCACCAATATGTCTTCTCCCATATTCACATAAAACAAGTACGGGCTCGGATTGTTACGCTTGAGTCTTTGAAACAATCGGAAAGTCAACGGATCACGCTGATCACCAAAATGATGTGCATAGTGATAAATGCGCGACGGTACCACTTGGAACATATCTCCTTGACAAATATAGCGCTTAAAGTCCATCACATATTGTTTAAATGTCTCATCATCCACAGAAGTTTTAATCTCTTTGTCAGGCAATATTTTGGGTAATGGTGGCTCAAATAATGCTATATTTTCAAACTCTGCTATCATTTTTTCAACACGCTGTTCTAGCACCTCTATGCCCACACCTGAAAATAAGTTCGTCGCAATCACATACACACTTTCTTTAAAATGATCAAAAACATACACCTGTTCCACCATATAAAGTTGCACGTCTGAACTCGAACCTTTTATCGGGTATTGTTGTAATACTGGATAAGCGTGACGTACAAAGTCAAAGCTAAACGTCCCCATAAAGCCCGATACAAACGGTAATTGTGCTAGTTCTACATCTGTAACGGATGCTTTCTGTTGTGCTACACGTTCTTTTAACGCTTGAAATGGTTGTTGTTCGATCACTTCTATTTGTTTTGGCGTCTTTATCGTCAATGTGCTATCAGTCAAAATCATCTCACCATATACATCAAATGCTAAAATTGAAAACCGTCCTTTCGTTTGTTTCGTCGTCGCACTCTCAAACAAAATTTTATGCTGCTTATGACGTGCTAACGTCTCTGGATTAACAGGCGCATCTATCACGCGATAACATATTTCCATCTCCATCATCCCTTCCCATTACAAAATAAAAACCGCATGTCACATCCTAAAAAGGACGTTTACACGCGGTACCACCTCTCTTGATAACCTTCATTCAGCTATCCACTCATACAGTTATTTCATTGGCTGCTTCCAGACAAACCCATTTCATCATTAGTTGGTGTGAACTCACATCACCCGTTCACTTTCTGACACTACCGAGACTAACGGCTACTTCCTTTATCCTCACAGAATACTTCTTTACAAATTAAAAACACCACAGAAAACGCATTGTTAAGGACGCGTTACCGTGGTGCCACCTTAATTAACATGATTCACATGTTCTCTTTGACATCATTCATTCTTTTGTCGTCAACGATTGCCCAATTCATCTTTGCTGTGTACTAACTTACATCACCCGTTAGTTTTCTATATGCTACACGCTGCAAATACTACTTATCAACCACTTAATTTTTTGATAATTCATACTATACAGATGTTTCATATACATGTCAACACTTTTTAGTAAAAATATTCATTCTATTAACCACCTATGGTCTATTGCACAACTGAATAGAGATGCTTATACTTGAGCTAACATATCAAAAAGGAGTCTTTTTATGGCATACATTAAAGGATTATTGCTCACTGTCATCATAGCATTAGTCGCAACTGTTATGGGGACGTCTTTTCCTATTATAGGTAGTGCCGTCTTCGCAATTGTACTAGGGATGATAATCAACAACATCGTCAACTTACCTGATTCATTTCGACCTGCTATCCAATACAGCAGTAAAAAAGTGTTACATTATAGTATTATCACACTCGGTTTTACATTGAGCTTTCATGCTATCGGCACAATTGGTTTAAAATCTTTACCGATACTAATGATTACTTTATTGTTCTGTCTCGTTGCAAGCATCCTATTGATGAAACTGTTGAAGATTGAATCCTCACTCGGTATTTTGATCGGCGTTGGCACATCTATCTGTGGTGGCTCTGCAATTGCTGCAACAAGCCCTGTCATCAAAGCCAAAGAAGAAGTCATTGCTTTGAGCTTATCAACCGTCTTTCTATTCAATTTGCTCGGTGTCATCATCTTTCCACCGCTCGGCCATCTCTTTCATATGAGTCAAGAAACATTCGGTTTTTTTGCAGGAACAGCCATTAACGATACATCTAGCGTTGTCGCTGCAAGTGCTGTATACGGCCCTAAAGCATTAGAAGTTGCAACAATTGTAAAACTGACACGGACATTATTTATCATTCCCATCACACTAGGCCTTGCACTTTGGATAGCTAAACAACAAACAACCACACAACATTCCAAACAACCATGGTATCGTGCGATTCCTAAGTTTATTCTATGGTTTTTAGTCGCTGCGTTGATGAGTTCTATCTTCCACTTCTCAGATTCTGTTATCGCTGTATTCCGTCAGCTTGCACACTTCTTAATCACTATCGCGCTGGCAGGTGTTGGCTTAACCGTCAAATTCCAACATTTCAAACAAGCTGGCTTTAAACCCATCTTGTTCGGCCTTCTCTTATGGAGCAGTCTGACAATTGTCAGCTTAATCATCTTAAACTATATGATTCCTTAAATGGTAAACGGGGCTGGGACATAATTCCCAGCTCTTTTACAAAAAAGGTCTAATTTGGTGTCGAAAAACACTAAATTAGACCTTTTTTATAGATATCATTTAAAAAAATAAAACACTTCCCGTATAATTGTTAATAACCACAAAAACAATGAAAGGAAGTGCCTTATATGTATAAAGAGTATAACATTTCTCAGCTTAGTCTGCCAATTGAAACTGAAATTTCTTTTCCCGAGAGTGATATTGCCCTCATTATTAATAAACTTGTAGAATCTATTCCCCAAGAAACTTTTAATCAATATTACAACCATAGAGGTCCTTCATCTTATCATCCTAAAATGATGTTAAAAATCGTTTTATACAGCTATACACAGTCTGTCTTTTCTGGTAGAAAAATGGAATTTCTACTTAAAGATAGTTGTCGTATGATGTGGTTAGCTCAAGGACAAGTCCCTTCATATCGTACAATCAATCGCTTTAGAGTTAATCCACACATGATAGATTTTATACAAGTTCTATTTGTGGGTCTTAGAGCGCAATTATTAGAAGACAAAGTGATTACAGAAGACGCCCTTTATATAGATGGAACGAAGATAGAGGCTAATGCCAATAAATATACTTTTCAATGGCTAGGTAGCACTAAGCATTTTAGTAAAGGGGTTATTGAAAAATCCAATGCGGTGTATAAACAGTTAATTTCAGAGAAGATCATACCTGAAATTAAGAGAGAATCTTCTGATGAACTAACGAAAGAAGAATTAAATCGTATTGAGATGCATTTAGATGATAAAAATGAAACGCTCACTTCTAAAATTGAAGCATCTCAAAGTGTAGAAATAAGAAAGACATTAAGAAAACAAAGAAGTAAAGTTAGAAAATATAAAAAAGCAATCAAAGATTTTAAAGATCGTAAAATAAAATATGATGAGCAGATGGAAATTTATGGTGACAGAAAAAGCTATTCTAAAACAGATCATGATGCGACCTTTATGAGAATGAAAAATGATCATATGAAGAATGGACAATTAAAGCCTGGCTATAATCTGCAGATTGCGACGAACAATCAGTTCATTTTGGCATTTGGTGTGTATAGTAATCCGGGTGATACGCGAACACTTCCTTCTTTTTTAAAATCAATCAAAGAATTATACGGTGACATTCCAGAGTACATTGTAGCTGATGCGGGATATGGTAGCGAACAAAACTATACGATGATTCTTGATGAATTCGAGAAAACACTACTCATCACATATAGTATGTATTTAAAAGAGAAGAAAAGAAAATATAAAAATAATCCATTCATAACAGCTAATTGGAAATATAATGAAATAGATGACTATTATGTATGTCCGAATAACAAAGAATTGCATTTCAAAAGTTATAGAAAAAGAAGAGACGGATATGGTTATCAGAGAGATTTCAAATTATATAAATGTGAAGATTGTGTTGGATGTCCTTTACGAAATGAATGTATGAATTACAGAACCAACCCAACTACAACAAAAAGCTTATATAAAAATCCAACTTGGGATTATTTTAAAGCATTCACAAATAAGCAGCTTTCAGATCCAAAAACGAAAGGCATCTACAAAAAACGAAAAATAGATGTCGAATCAGCATTTGGAAATCTGAAGGCTAATTTGGGTTTCCAAAGGTTATCAGTTCGCACTCAATCAAAGGTTGAATGCGAATTAGGAATCGCACTTATGGCAGTAAACATCAGAAAACTAGCCAGATAAGTGCTAGTTTTTTAGTAAATAATAAGAAAAAAGCCGTTAAAATCTTAAAAAAGAATTTTAACGGCTTTTTTTGAAGGGAAATTGAGCGCCTATGTCTCAGCCCCATTTGTATATTCAAATAATCTTATTCTACAAAAGAAAAGAACTCGTGCAATATACTCGAGCCCCTCTCCTAAACGAAAAGTCGTTTATTATTTTTCTTCATTTTCCTTACGGCGTCTACCAAGTAAGAATAATGAACCAAGTGCAGCGATTAAGCTACCGAACAATGGTGCATTTGTTGATTCGTTACCTGTTTCAGGTAATTCTTTCATTTCTTTGCCGTTATTGTTCATATCTTTAGACGATTTCATGTCAGCTTTCATTCCAGGCATTGCATCCATGTTATCCATGTCTTTCATGTTGTTATCCATGTCGCCCATGTCTTTACCATTTTGATCCATATCAGCCATACCGTTATCAGCCATACCACCAACAATAACTTCAGTTGGTTCTGATGTGTTACCAGCTTCGTCTGTTGCTGTAACGATAAGTTTGTCACCTGGCTTGATTTCTGTACCTTTTGGTACTTTCACTGTCCAGTTACCATCTTTATCTACTTTCGCTGTTCCTTCTTCTCCGTTAGGGAATTTAACAGTGATTGTTGATCCTGGTTCACCTTTACCTGTTACCTCTTTGTCGCCTGGGTTTACAGGGTTTACTTGTGGTTTTTCAGGTGCAACTGTATCTTTATCAGTTGGAACTTTTACTTTTGTAACGTCTGATGTGTTACCAGCTTCGTCTGTCGCTGTTACATCTAATTCGTCACCTGGTTTGATTTCTGTACCTTTTGGTACGTCTACTGTCCAGTTACCATTTTCATCTACTTTCGCTGTTCCTTCTTCTCCGTTAGGGAATTTAACAGTGATTGTTGATCCTGGTTCACCTTTACCTGTTACAGTTTTGTCTCCAGCTTTCACTGGGTCTACTGTTGGTGCTTCTGGTGCTACCATGTCTTTTTCAGTATCTGGTACTTTTACTTTTGTAACGTCTGATGTGTTACCAGCTTCATCTGTCGCTGTTACATCTAATTCGTCACCTGGTTTGATTTCTGTACCTTTTGGTACGTCTACTGTCCAGTTACCATCTTTATCTACTTTCGCTGTTCCTTCTTCTCCGTTAGGGAATTTAACAGTGATTGTTGATCCTGGTTCACCTTTACCTGTTACAGTTTTGTCTCCAGCTTTCACTGGGTCTACTGTTGGTGCTTCTGGTGCTACCATGTCTTTTTCAGTATCTGGTACTTTTACTTTTGTAACGTCTGATGTGTTACCAGCTTCATCTGTCGCTGTTACATCTAATTCGTCACCTGGTTTGATTTCTGTACCTTTTGGTACGTCTACTGTCCAGTTACCATTTTCATCTACTGTTGCTGTTCCTTCTTCTCCGTTAGGGAATTTAACAGTGATTGTTGATCCTGGTTCACCTTTACCTGTTACAGTTGTATCTCCAGCTTTCACTGGGTCTACTATTGGTGCTTCTGGTGCTACCATGTCTTTTTCAGTATCTGGTACTTTTACTTTTGTAACGTCTGATGTGTTACCAGCTTCATCTGTCGCTGTTACATCTAATTCGTCACCTGGTTTGATTTCTGTACCTTTTGGTACGTCTACTGTCCAGTTACCATTTTCATCTACTGTTGCTGTTCCTTCTTCTCCGTTAGGGAATTTAACAGTGATTGTTGATCCTGGTTCACCTTTACCTGTTACAGTTGTATCTCCAGCTTTCACTGGGTCTACTGTTGGTGCTTCTGGTGCTACTGTATCTTTTACGCTAACTGGTACATCTACTGTTTCTTTTGATCCATCTGGATATGTTACTTCTACTTTACCTGTGTAGTCTCCAGGTTTGTCTGTATCAATCGTACCTTCTGGTAACTTAGTTACATCTACGTTGTCTGTTAAGTCAACTTCTCCACCTTTTTCCACTTCTTCAGGTGTTACTGTTGGATCATTTTTATCAGCGTCAGTTAACTCATCTTTAACTGTTACTGGTACATCTACTGTTTCTTTTGATCCATCTGGATATGTTACTTCTACTTTACCTGTGTAATCTCCAGTTTCGTCTGTATTAACATCACCTTCTGGTGTAACATCTTCAACTTTTGTACCTTCTGGTAACTCAGTTAAATCTACGTTGTCTGTTAAATCAACTTTTCCACCTTTTTCTACTACTTCAGGTGTTACTGTTGGATCATTTTTATCAGCGTCAGTTAACTCATCTTTAACCGTTACTGGTACATCTACTGTTTCTTTTGATCCATCTAGATATGTTACTTCTACTTTACCTGTGTAATCTCCAGTTTTGTCTGTATCAATCGTACCTTCTGGTGTTACGTCTTTAACTGTTGTACCTTCTGGCAACTTAGTTACATCTACGTTGTCTGTTAAATCAACTTTTCCACCTTTTTCTACTACTTCAGGTGTTACTGCTGGATCATTTTCATCTGCTTGTGATGGTTTAACTGTTACTGGTACATCTACTGTTTCTTTTGATCCATCTGGATATGTTACTTCCACTTTACCTGTGTAGTCTCCAGGTTGGTCTGTATTAATCGTACCTTCTGGTGTTACGTCTTTAACTGTTGTACCTTCTGGCAACTTAGTTACATCTACGTTGTCTTTTAAGTCAACTTCTCCACCTTTGACTACTTCTTCAGGCGTTACTGTTGGGTCATTTTTATCAGCATCTGTTAATTTTTCTTTAACTGTTACTGGTACATCTACTGTTTCTTTTGATCCATCTGGATATGTTACTTCTACTTTACCTGTGTAGTCTCCAGGTTGATCTGTATTAATCGTACCTTCTGGTGTAACATCTTCAACTTTTGTACCTTCTGGTAACTTAGTTAAATCTACGTTGTCTTTTAAGTCAACTTCTCCACCTTTTTCCACTACTTCAGGTGTTACTGCTGGATCATTTTCGTCTGCTTGTGATGGTTTAACCGTTACTGGTACATCTACTGTTTCTTTTGATCCATCTGGATATGTTACTTCTACTTTACCTGTGTAGTCTCCAGGTTTGTCTGTATTAATCGTACCTTCTGGTGTTACGTCTTTAACTGTTGTACCTTCTGGTAACTTAGTTAAATCTACGTTGTCTTTTAAGTCAACTTCTCCACCTTTTGCTACTTCTTCAGGTGTTACTGTTGGATCGTTTTCATCTGCTTGTGATGGTTTAACCGTTACTGGTACATCTACTGTTTCTTTTGATCCATCTGGATATGTTACTTCTACTTTACCTGTGTAGTCTCCAGGTTGGTCTGTATTAATCGTACCTTCTGGTGTTACGTCTTTAACTGTTGTACCTTCTGGTAACTTAGTTAAATCTACGTTGTCTTTTAAGTCAACTTCTCCACCTTTTGCTACTTCTTCAGATGTTACTGCTGGATCATATTTGTCAGCTTGTGATGTAACAGTGAATTTCGCTTTAACTGTTTCAGTTGTACCGTCTTCATAAGTTACAACAACTGGTACTGTAATTGTTTTACCAATTTGATCTGCTGATGGTTTGAATGTAATTTCACCTGTTTTTGGATCTACTGTTACGCCTTCAGGAACATCAGTTGCTTCAGGATCAAGAATGAATGGTGCTTCTGATGATAATGGAACATCACTTGTTGCAACTTCTTCACCATTTTTGTTAGTGAATTTTGGCGTTACTTTTGCTTCTTCTCCTGCTGTAGCGTCTGTATCTTCATAAGCTGGTTCGTTGATAATATCGTCATCAACAACTGCTGTAAATGAGTCTACTGCTAACGCATCATATAAGTTAGTTGTAGATTCGTTTGGTTGGAAGATTGCTGATGTGTATGTTGCGTTCTTATCTAAGTCTGCTGGTACTGTAATAGGTACTGAACCGATTGTACCGTCAACATTAGATGTTTTCGTCACTGGATTACCAATTGGCTCACCATCTTTAAACCATTGAATTTGGTATTCACGTGATGGTAATAAACCACCTGATGTTGATTCAACTGTGTCACCAGGAATTGCAAAGTTTTTATCAGAATCATAATCTATAACATCGTGCATTGGTTGTGGTGCTAATGCCGCGAAGTTTTGTTTGCTTCCGTTTGAACCTGCTAGCATTTGTGCATCGTGAATATCACGTCCTGCATCTGCAGTTGTGAACATGTTGTTTTGGTAGTTGTTACTCCAAATTGCATAGTCATCAATAAGTGCAGTGACATACATATAGTCAGAGTTAATATGACTGTGTACTTTAGCGAGAGGTCCGCCAATCCATTGATTTAATGCACTATGACTAACATCTTCATCCGCAAGAACTTTGCCATATTGTTCATCAGTCGTTTTACCACCTTGTCGATCAGCACTAATACCATATAAACCTTTGAATGGAATATAGTATGAACCGTCTGATTCAACCGTACCAACAACTGTTTCAGCAATGTGAGAACCTTGACCGTTTTCTGCTTGGTAAGCATTCACGATTTCTTGTTGTGCTGCTTTGAAATCTTCAACAGTGTATCCTTTGTGTTCTGCTTTCCATGCATCGAATTGACGTGCGATATCATCATTGACGTATGAAGCAACCACTTTAACGCCTGTTGCATTTACATCATATGAATCTTTTTTCCATGCACGTGCATCTGAACCACTTGGGTCGCCTGTTTCATACCATACGTTACCTGAAACTTTACCGTAAATTCCTTCATTTGGCCACACGCCGTCTGAAGTAGGCGCTGTTGTCCACTGATCTTCTGATTTCATTAACCAGTCGTTTTGATGTGGAATTTCTTGAATAAGTACTTGACCGTTAACGATACGGTTGATGCCTGCTGTAAAGTCCCAAGATTCATTCGTACGGCTTGTACGTGTGTGGAAACCATATTTTTGGTCACCATGTTTAATGACATTGTATTTTGATGGGTCTGGATTTTCTACCCAAGTTCTTACTGCGAACTTAGAATCGCCCGCTAATTGGAATTGATGCTCTTGACCAGCTGGGTCTGTTAATTTTTGAGATAAATCAAATACGTAAGAACCGTCTGGATTTGTTGTAGTGTAATAAACAGGTGATACAAAACCTTTACCGTTTACCCATTGTAAATAAACTTTTGCGTTTGCTAATGGTTCTTTGTCATTAAAGTTACTGATGTTACCATCTCTGTAAACCCATGCTTTACCAGAGTAGCTTTGTTTTTGACCTTCTGTACCAGGTGCATAGATTGCGCCTGATTGTGCGTCTTTTTGTAATTGACTCTCATGCGCACGTGGTGCTGTTGCAACTGTGTCTCCTGCTGCACGTGTAGCCGTTGCAGAACGGAACATTGTTGCTGCTACTGGTTCTTCAGTGACAACATCTTCATTTGTTAATGCTGATTCTTCACGCACTGCTGCCAATGTACCATCAACATTGTATTTATTTTGCTCATTCGCTAAATAATCAACAATTGCTTGTTGCAATGCTTCAGGTGTTACTTCAGTTAAACTTGCATTTAAGTTACTTGCAATTTTGTTCGCTTCTTCTGTAGAGATGTTCTTTTCAGCTGCTAAATAATCTGAAGCTGTTGTTTCATCTTGTACAGTTTTGATGTCTGTTGCAGGTACTTCGGCAGGTGTGTTAGAAGTAGTTTCTGGTGTCGTTGCAGGTGCTGTTTCCGTAGCTGTTGTAGCTGGAGCTTTTTCTGCTGGTGCTACTGCTTCTGTTGCTGCAGCTGGCGTTTCTACTGTATCAGCCGCTTTTACTACGTTAGCTGGTTTAACAGGTGTTGTACTTGCTGCATCTTCTGTTGTCGCTTCTTCTGATGTTGCTTCTTCAACAGGTGCTGTCTCTTCAGTAGTTGCTTCTTCTTCAGCAGTCGCTTCTTCTACTGGTGTCTCAGCTTCTGTCGCCGCTTCTTCTGTTGTTGTTTCTTCGGCAGGTGCTGTTTCTTCAGTAGTTGCTTCTTCTACTGCTGGTGTCTCAGCTTCTGTTGCTGTTGCTTCATCTAAAGATGCTTCTTCATCTGTTGTAGATGCCGCTTCTGTTGTTGTTCCATCTAATTCTTCAGCTTGTGCATCATTATATGCGCCGAATACAAGTGTCGCCCCTACTAAGATTGAGGCTGTGCCAACTGTGAATTTACGAATCGAGTATTTGTTTTGCTTGTTAGGCAAAAAGTCGAAACGCGTTGAACCTTTTGTTTTTTTGTTAGCCATTTCATTACTCCCTTAACAATATATAATTTTTCCGCTCAATATATCCTATATTTTAAGTTACATTGAGCACTACAATTAAAATTCTAACATACAATTTTTAAACTAATTATGCTTTATATCATTATTTTCTTTTTGAAATTGGAATTATTGATATTTTTTGTGATTTCTTTAACAAAAAGTTGCGTCACAAGTGCGTTTCAGCGTTTCACTTTAACAGACTAAAACATCGATACATTTGTTCATATGCACAAGTCAAAATGACAAAATATAATTAATATTTATATTAAGTTTGTTGTGTGTTATAAATTGGGTATATAAAATGTATGGTCGTATGGCATCAGACATTCATAGATAGCGCAGGCATCTAGCAAATCCAACATCACAATACATCATGTGCGAAAGACAATCATAGCGATAACTAATTTCTAGAGGGAGCTAGCTTGTAATGGTAAACCAACATTGGGCACAAAAAGTAGTAAAAAAAGTAGCAACAATTATTAAAAGGAATGTGCAAGTCACAAATCAAAGCGGGCAAATTATTGCAACATCTAATTCTAAAAGACTAGGTGAAATTCATAGTGCAGCGCTGCACTCTATCCAGCGTCATCTGCCAATTGAGATTGAAGAACAAGATCTCAACTTTTGGAAGGTGAAAGCACCCGGCATTATTTTGCCTTTTGAATATAATGAAGAAACTTACGGTGCGCTCATTATCTCCGGTCCACCTGAAGAAGTTAGAGAGTTCTCTCATATTCTTAAAATTACTGCAGAGTTTATTATTGAACAAGAATTCGAGCGTTCTGACCGCTTTAAGAATGAAATGTCTCGAACGCAAACACTTTCTAATCTTCTATTTAATCGTGATCATTCTGTACATAGTTATAACCGTAAACAAATTGTAGAAGCGCTCGGTTTGAACAGTCGATTGGCTGTTGCGACCATCTCTATTCATAGTACGAGCAAATCAAAAATCAGTGCATTAAAAAGTGTTTTGAGCAATTGGCAGCTACATGATGACGATCTACTCGAACTGACACCGCAGGAGCTCATCTTCATCTTCAAAGCCAATGCACATCGTGGTAATACACAGGAAGAACTGAAACACTTCATACAAAAGGCGATGGATGATGAATTATTCGAACGCACGGTCATTACTTTAGGTGACTTTAACACTGGAATTGACGGCTTAATTCAATCATATAATGAAGCAAAAACACTAAAACACTTAATAGAGTCATTGAATAAAGTAGAAGGTCTTTATACTTATAAAGATTATGAATTAGACCTTATCTGTCAAAATATTAAGCGCCACACACCTAATCTGGAAGCGTCACTCATTGCAAATTATCACAAACTCGTCTCTTTTGGTGGAGACAAGTATTTGAACGATACGGTTGAAGCCTATTTTAAAAATCACGGAAAACTTGTCAAAACAGCGAATGACCTATTTATACACCGTAATACTTTGAATTATCGTATTAAGAAAATTCACGAGATCACAGGTTGGGACCCGAACACAATTGATGGTATTGTCCTACTTCGCATTGCACAATATCTCTACAAAAGACGTTAAACACATATAACCCGAGACTACTATAAATGGTCTCGGGTTTTTCTTTTTTTATTACACTTTTCTCTTCCACTCCACTTTTTAAGTTGCACAACATATTATTTCTATTCCAAAATAGTATTATGCTGTCTTTAATACAAATCAAATTCTACCTATACTGCGATTAACGAAGTAAAAACAACCAATGATAGACAAGATAAAATAATTGATACAAATCCTATAAATCCTTGCATTTTTCTCATTAAACTCAATTTTTTCACGCGATTGATGGGATTTTTCAAATTTTTATAGACAAATTTGAAAAAATATTATATAAATTGTAGTTAATTGCATAAGATTATGCTAATATAGTTTTGCGCAATTTTATTGACTAACAAATAATTATATTTCAAATGTAAGGAGGTTATGGCGATGTTTCCAAAAGTCTATCACTTAACAGAACCGATGATAGAACCTGTGAGATGCTTCGATGGGTTAGTACTTGTTTGGCCAGTTGATAAACATACCACCATTAAGATAGAGGGCCGAACACTTAACAATCAACCACTCTATTTAATTAACGAATCCGATTTATACGAAATCCATTCACATTCGGCCGTCTTATTTTACTTATCCAGCAATTTGTTCAACACATATGACACAAATATCTTCAAGCAGGATTTCATTATTCAGCAGTATGATATTATCAAGTCTGACTTATCTCTGTTATTCAAACTACACCTGACAAATCAACAACAAACAGAACAGGCACACAACGTTATACAACATCTTGTTAAAGAACTCACAAGGCTCAAATATGTGCGTAAACCATCATCCGATGATATGTTCCAACAAATCATTCATTATATTCGCACATACATACATGAACGTATAACACTAGAAAAACTGTCGAAGCATTTTCACGTATCTATTTCTTATATTTCAACACTCTGCAAACAGAACCTTAATATTAACTTTTATGACTATACGTCTTCTTTAAGAATTGCTAAGACGTTGGAGAACGTGTCGATTCATGATGACAAGATTAAAACAATTGCAGATCAATGGCTGTATCCGAGTGCGACGAACTATATTATTCATTTCAAAAAATATCTTGGGATGACTCCTAAGAAGTACAAATCTTTACCCGTTGCTAACAAAGCATTACATATTCCGAATTTGGTATCTGACCCAAGTCAACTTGCTCTATTAACACCAGCGTTGATTGAAGCAGAACAAAAGACAACTGTGTTCCTAAGTGATCGTGCTATCAAAGAAACACCCTTTTCCTTTTTTAACTTAGTGGATATCGGCCCCTTTGCTAACATTGACACCATCATCAGCGAACCGAACTTCTTTTATAAAAATTTTTCAACGTGCAAACTTGCGTCATACATCTATATCAACGAACCTATTGAAAATGTCATCACTGAAAACACACATGAAACGATTGTAAAACTTAGAAAGTTGTTTCAAGTCAAAATACCGATTGCTATGCGGTTGACAGATATTAAAAGCTATCATTTCATCTTGCAAGCACTAGAGGATTTATATTATTTAGAGAGTGAATATTTACCCATGCCTTCCATTCACGACGAAAAAATACTTTTGTTACTTGATTTAAACAACATCAACATACACGATATTCATCATATACAAAGACATGTGTACGGCATACATATTGAAGTAGCACTAGATATGACAGACTATTATTTAAGTTCTCAGTCCATTGGAGAAGAGATTCGCGCAATTAATCCGGATTTTTACATCATAGATTTTCAAAAAATTAAAAATCATTATCCATCATCACCTAAGAGTCATCACTCGAAGAAAATACAGTATTCGCTTTGCCGTTTTTTAAAGGAAAACATCGATGCGAACAAAACAATCTTTTTAAATTACGATACATTTTACAAACCGGAAATCATGCGCCATACAAGTTTATTTTTAGAAGAAATTTTGAAATGTAGAGGCTATATCGCAGGCGCATCCATTTCATTCACACAAAAAAAGGTATCAAATCCAACTGTCTCTCTTTTTGATAGTATCGAAAATAAGACAACCTTTTATTTTCTCGGTATGATGCTTCTTAACTTTTCAAAATATCCATGTCACTATGGTAAAAACTTCGTCATCACACGGACTTTGCATAATTATCATATCCTTCTATACAATACGAACACATCTGTACAAAACTTTCATATTACATTACAAGATGTGAGTATGCCTACGACGATGCTTGTTTCTAGCGAAGTATTAAACCATCAACATGGCACTGCTGAAAGTATGATTGCACCTGGGATTAAAGATAAAAGAAGGTTTCCAAGTTCGTTGAAGTTCAAACTCAATCAATACAACACGCCACTTTTCAACGTGGATGAACATGATTTTGAAGAAGGGGCTTATACGGTGCAGCTACCACCACAATCTGTCGCAATGATTACACTATATCATTAATCATCGTATAAGTTTGGTGTGATTATTTTATAGCGGGCTAAAAATAATAAGCGTTGCGCAACCTAAACGTTTGAGCACTTTATTATCAATATTTAATAAAGATTCAATGATTTGTGCGTTTTTTCTCATTTTAGTCATCTGCACAAAAGAATTGTAAAATGTTATATATTACTGTGTTGATGACCCACAGTATCTTTCCTATGATGAATTTCCTTTTTTCGTTATAATACGATTATTAGGAGCGATCATATGAAAAAGTTAAACGAATTCTTTTATGCGTTATTTGAACGACTTGGACAACGCATGATGCGGACAATATTTGTTATCTTTGGGTTACTTCTCATTTTGTTCTTGGCTTTGGGAACAGTCATTCCCGAACTGAATCGTACGGTCTATAAGGGAGAAATCATTGAGAAATATACCGAGAATCATGCGATGACGACTGGCACATCCCATTACATTGTTGTTCAACACGGACAAACAAAAACAACCATTGAAAATACCGATATTTTGTTACATGCAAAATTTAACAGTAAAGATATTCATCAATCATTGCGAGAAGGCCAACAAGTAAAAGTATATACTGTCGGATTTGATTATCCACGTTTTGGTATATACCCAAACTTGTATCGAATTGATATACAACCCTAACAATTCAATGACTGATATGAAACAGCCATCATCTAGCTTTCATATCAGTCATTATTTTTATTCTGATTCAAACTTTTCAATCCATCGACAGACTGCTGGTGCAATTCTGACTGGGTCAGACATTTCTACCCAATCAATGTTTGTAATCTCTGCATCTATCTGAATCTTGGACCAATCGATAGGTTTGTTAGAACGAAAGCCGTTCAGCTCTGTTAGTTGTCCCTCTTGTGGATATGCAGGTCCTACAACCGTTCCGACATACTCGAGTTGGTTTTCAGTTAATTCTAGTTGTAACTCTTCTTTCAATTCTCGAACAAGCGCGGCTTTATGCGACTCGCCTTGTTCTATTTTGCCACCTGGAAAGTACCATTTTTCTCTATTTCGTACTTGAACTAATCGTAAGTAGTTTTCTTTTCTTTCTACTAAGCATACACAATGAATCATAATATCCCATCCCGTTCATAATGATATTCCTTTTTACTAAGATAACATATCATTTTATATGACGTTTTTCATATTTTGTTGATCATTTAAAAAAACTTCGCTAATGCGTTGGGCTGCCATGCGTCCGCCAGTAATACTGCGAGCAAATGGGCCTAATTCAAGATCTGCTAACATACCTGTTACATAGAGGTTCGGTACCCATTCAAGTGTTGATGTGATTACAGGGAAACCTGAAACTACATCGGCATCTTCACGATTTAAGATGGATTGAATCAATGGCTGCTCCATTAAGTCAAATTTGAAGCCTGTTGCCAAGTAAATACCATCGTATGGAATCACTTGATCTTCGGTATGAATCATATGATCAGCTACTTTGACAATAGGTGTTTGATGAATTATCAGCTTTCCTTCTTCTTGTGCATGTCTTAACTTCAAATGCATTTCTTTTGGCATAGACCCTTTATGTCTCTCTTGGCGATTAATTTCAGCACGTTTTGCCAAATCCTTTTCACATTGAAAACAACGCATATATTTAGGACCTAACCACCCTGGTTCTGCATCAAAATCAAAAACTTCTAATGGCTTTTTCAACCATAAATGTATCGGTTCAGAACGTTCTTCGGATAACAACTTAATTACTAAGTGGGCTGCAGATATTCCATTTCCTACTACATGAGAAGATGTAATAGATGCATCAAAATCTTTTTGATGAATATGCTGCACGTCTGGTTGTTCAACATAGAGATCAGGAATATTCGGTGTGTGGTGTGTGCCCATCGCTAATACGACATAATGCCCTTGAACTTGCTCTCCATTATTCAAAGTGACTTCCCAATACTGATCCTTCTGCTGTATATTTACTGACTCTTGATGAATATGTGCTTTATCTAACGCATAGTGATGAATCCATTTTTCAGTATGGTCTAAAAACATATCTAAGCGTGGGCGTTGAAATTGACCAATCATAGCTTGCGTATACTGTTGTTGTTTTGCAAACTTTTTAAGGTCAAACGCTTCAGGATAGCAATGATGTACAAGCGGAGATCTTAGATAAGGCATGCTTAATCGTGATGTTTGCATCTTAAAATTCCCCATCAGTTCATCATGTGAATCTATAATTGCCAGTTGTTCGCCAGGAAGTCCTGAATATCGTAGTTGTAATGCAAGTGTTGTCGCATGGACACCACCGCCTATAATAATCCATTCATACATAAATGATACGCCTCCACGTAAATCGAAATGATTACGTTTTATAATAATAAAGATGACTAAAGAATACAAGTAAGAACATGAGAGAAATTTTCCACTAAAAAAAGCCACTTACCGACTCATCAGTAAATGACTTCTTATCGAATCCTTTATTGCGTGTGATTAAACGATCGGTGCACCACCTGTAATCCCATATACTTGACCTGTAATGAAACTACCACCTTCAGATGCAAGTAATACATATACATCCGCTAACTCAACAGGTTGTCCTGCGCGTTGTAACGGTTGATTTTTACCAAAGTTAGGAATTTTTTCTTGTGGTTGTCCGCCGGAAATTTGTAGTGGCGTCCAGACAGGTCCTGGTGCAACAGCATTCACACGAATTCCTTTAGGCCCTAACTGTGCAGCCAATCCCTTCGCCAATGATACGTTACAAGATTTTGTCATCGCATAGTCCAATAATTGTGGACTTGGTTTTACTGCTTGAATAGACGACGTTAAGATAATGCTAGCACCTGCTTCAAGGTAATTTAATGCTTCTTGAATAGAATAGACAGTTGAAAATACATTCACTTCAAATGTATCTGTTAGCTGCTTCGGATCTAACTTTTGAATATCGAACTCGAACTGTTGCATACCAGCATTGAGTACTAAAATATCAAGACCACCCAATTGTTCATAGGCATCTTTAACCATTTGTCGCGCATAGTCTGCATCACGCAAGTCTCCTGGTAACAATACTGCTTTTTGTCCTGCTGCTTCAATGAATGCTTTCACATCTTCTGCGTCTACTTGTTCGTCAGGGTGGTATGCAATTGCAACATCTGCCCCTTCTCTTGCATAAGCAATAGCTGCAGCACGGCCAATACCTGAATCACCACCCGTCACAAGTGCCTTCTTACCCACTAATTTTTCAGCACCACGGTAAGATGTTTCACCGCAGTCTGGCACTGGTGTCATTTCACGTTGAATACCTGGATAAGGTTGGGGTTGTTTTTCGTACGTATCATGGAAATATTGTGTTAATGGATTTTGGCTAGACATATTTAAAACCTCTCTTCCTATAATGTTCTCCTTAAAAGTAGCAAAAAAACTCAGAAAAGCAAAACAAGTTGCCCTTCTGAGTTCATTGGTTATTCTGTATACTTTTTACCTAAACGATCGACAATCGCTGAGATTGCGCCGTCACCTGTTACGTTCGTTGCTGTACCAAAGCTATCTTGCGCCATGTACAATGCAATCATCAGGCCAATCGCTGCTTCGTTAAAGCCTAAGATTGAACCTAAGATACCACTTGCTGCCATTACAGATCCACCCGGAACGCCCGGTGCTGCGATCATGATAACGCCAAGCATAAAGATGAATCCAATCATTGTCGGCACACTTACTAATGATAAGCTTGGTAAAACAATCATCGCCGCAACTGAACAACTCACTAATGTAATTGTAGAACCTGATAAGTGAATCGTTGCAAGTAATGGCACACTAAAGTCTGCAACAGCTGGTGTTACATTGTTCTTTTTCGCTTGTTTCAATGTAACTGGAATTGTAGCTGCACTACTCATTGTACCTAATGCTGTGAAGTAAGATGGTAACATTGTTTTAAGCAACGTAAGCGGACTTTTCTTGCTTAAAATACCTGCAATCACATAGAGAACTGTCAACCATACCCAGTGCATAACAATCGCAATGATCAATACAATGCCAAATACTTTTAGGATACTGACAACTGTCCCTTGTGCTGTCATTTCAGCAAAGATTGTTGCGATATAGAATGGTAAGAATGGAATAATAATTTTTTCAATTAATACTTCTACAATGCGCTGACCTTCATCGATTAACTTAATCATCGTGAATGCTTCAACTTTGTGCGCAATAATACCGAATGCAAATGCTGTAATCAATGCTGTTAATACACCCATTAATGGATCAAATTCAAAAGAGAAGAATGGCATAATCTCAGGTGCTTCCCCAGGCACTTTACCACTTGATGCAATCACTGGCATCAAATTATAAGAAACAGTTAACGCCATTAAACCTGCTAAAATCGTTGATGTATATGCGACACCTACTGTCATACCAACAAGTCTTCCTGAACCTTTGCCGAGTGATGTAATACCAGAAGCAATAAAGAAAAAGATAATCAACGGAATCATGTAGTTGATGATTTGTCCGAAGACGCCCTTCACTGTTACAAGTACTTTATTGAGAATTTCAACATCTAACATCCCAAGTAAAATACCCGCAATAATCCCTAATAATAACTTTCCAATTAGTTTCATCGGTCTGTCCCCCTCCATAATACTATAATCGAATCAAAACTCTCCCCTAATACGAGCGCTTTCATTATATATTGCATTAATTAGTTTGAAAAATCAATATATTTTTTAAAATAATTTTATGATACTTTATTTTACATCTCGAATTAAGGTGACTTTTATTACATATCACTTTTTTTGAACGAAAATACTATTATACAGAAGTAAACGATAACTTTTAAGTCCTTCTTTAGTTTAAACTTGTCGAATGGATGTCTTCAGACTTCTATTAACTTGAAAAAATCTGTGCACCTTGACCTAACAGTCAACATGCACGGACTTTTCTTTATGCTTTATTCAATGTTGTTCTCAATAAGACACGTGTTAAAAACATCAATACTAATAGCAAGACAATTGTCGTTCCAAGCACAACACTGTATGGAATGACGCTGTCTGGTCCTTGAATACCAATCAATGGCGCAACCGAACTCCCTAAGACGAACTGGAATAGCCCCAGTAAACTTGATGCGCTACCACTTCCACCTGTTCTTGCTTGCATTGCGAGTGAATATGCCAACGGTCCAATTGCAGTAACTGGCGCCACACAAAGCATAAACCCGATGATTAGGACGACAAGTGGCAAGTGTAATAACAATACGACCATCACAAGTGTCGCACCGATGACTTGCAAAATAATGAAGCCTGCTAATACATTCAATTGATTGTAAAAACGTAATAGAATATTTGCCAATTGGCTCGAAATAATCAGACCAATTCCCGTCAATACCATCAACATACTAAAGTTTTGCGGCGATAAGCCGTAAACATTCTGTGTTATGAACGGTGCGCCCGCTCCATAACTAAATATCATAATATAAGTAACACCTTGTAAAAACATTGGTACGAGAAAGTGTGGTGTTTTCAGCAAACGACCAAAGTCTTTAAAGATTGCTCCAAAGTTATCATGTGCTTCATGCGTTGTATTCAATGTCTTCATTTTTGGATGTGTCAATACTACTAAAAACATCACTGCACCGATCACTGCAAGTGCAACGAATATCGCTCTCCATTCAGCCACTGTTAGAATCAACGCACTCACTAATGGCGCTAAGATTGAAATGATACCATTCACGACCATTAAAGCAGTGAAAAAACGGCTCAGAATTTCTCCATGATACAATTCAGCTACTGTTGCACGAGCAATTACAATCGCTCCACCTCCTGCTAACCCTTGTACCAAACGTGCCATAATGAATAAGCTGACACTACTACTTATTGCACTTGCTAATGATGCAACAACAACAAGGGATAAGATCGTCAATACTAAAGTTTTACGCGGCACACGATCCGCAATGACGCCGAATATAAATTGACCGAACGCAATACCAATCATCGCGATTGATAATGTTAATTGTACTTGTGAAGTAGAAGTACCCAAGTCTTTTTGAACAAGCGGTAAAGCAGGACTGTACATATCTGATAACATCGGTCCAAATGCTGTCATTGCCCCTAATAAAATAATGAATGATAAATGTGATAGATCAAGCTTTGTCTTTGTCATATAAAGTTCCCCATATCTCTCTTAATATAATGTTACTTTTTATCTACGACTGCACGTAAATATGCCGCATCTCCACCTTGAATCTTCAGCGGTAATCCTATAAAACGATATTGCCCTTCCATCACATCATCTAAACGTAAGTTCTCAATATGATACATTTGATGTTGTGCAAGCTGATGATGATTATCTAATGTTTCAGAGTCAAGTGCATCTACTGAAGGGACGTCTACACCGACGACTTGAATCCCACATGTCGCAAGATAATCAATCGCATCCTTAGTCAACACCGTAATTTCATTTGGAAAGACCGTTGGCTGCGACACCGTTCGTGTTTTCAACAATAATATCGTACCTTCTATGTGTGAACGTTCCAAATCTTCACGTGTGATATGTGTTTGGTCAGTAAACACCAATATCGTTGCATCTCCAATAAGACGTTGAATGTCTATTTCATCAGCAGTCCATCCGTCATCTGAGACGTGCTTGGCTGCATCGATATGCGTACCAATATGATTACTGCCAGAGATATGCGCAATGTTCGCACTCCCATTTTCTTTTTTAGTTGTAAAATATTCTAACTTAAAAGCAGGGTCCCCCGGCCACGGTGCAATATCTTCATGTAGTGTATGTGTAATATCTATCCACATCGTCATCCCCCCTTGTCCCAAATATCTTATTTAATAAGCGTAAACGTCAACAGACAGATTGACAATACAAATTTTTAAAAATTTAATATAAAAAAGATGCACTACACAGGTTGAGCCATCATTTGTCTCTGCTCTAAGAAACCACTCGTGCATCAATGAAGTCTCCGTGCGATCAATCTCTTGCACATCTCTATCGTTCAACTCATTGTCATTTGCGGTATCTAACCTGTTGTAAGTGCATCGCTGTTCTCTATACGCTGAATTGTATTTATATATGTAGCCATTCGTTAATATTCGATTCAATACTTTTTAACGCACCGTCATGCGTTTTATCGAGTACACGTAAAAAGTCTAAATGTCCAACTTCTGGATATATGACACTTTTCACACTTGCACCGAGCGACTCAAACTTTTCGAGTGTTTCTTTAGAGTCTTTGTTCGGAAAGATTACATCATCTTCTCCTAATAAAAACAACACATTTGGCATATCAACAATCTTATCAATGTCCGCAAGATAATCTGATCCGAGCGTATATAACAAATCTGTCACCATTGCATCAACTGGTGCAAAGTAATCTGTAAAGTTTGTGTTGTTTTCATGCTTCTTAGAGATACCTTGATCTAATACTAACTCTGGAATACTCTTGATCATGCCATCTTGATTGTCCGACTTCATGTCTTTAACGAGTTCCATTAGTAGCTTAGAAATGCGCAATTCTTTAATATCAATTTTGGCAGCACTATTAAGATAGACCAACTGTTTAATCGGTAACGTGTTATAACCTGCAAGCTTCGTCGCAATCAGTCCACCCATTGAGTAGCCAATAATCGCTAACTCTTGAAGTTTTGTCTCATTGACAATTGATACCAATGCTTCATTAATACGTGTGGCATAATCCACTAAGCTGTGGGATGCACGTGCTAGCTCACTACTCTCACCACGCCCAGGGCAATTGATAAAAATCAATCTTACATGATGAATATATTTGGCAAATACCGTCATTATTTTATAATTCATCACCGCACCGTGTATCAATACGACTGCCTTATCTGATGTCATATCTCCCATTGTCACAATCTCTAACTGTGCATCGTCATGGTCTTTTAATGTCATAACTGTCTGTTCATAATTGTTTAGTGACATATTCTATCCTCTTACTATTCTAAATATGATTGTTTTCAATAATTATAACACTCATATATTATAGTAGATACACGTCATTTTGAGAATGGTGCGTGAGACGTAATTGTTAATATTGTTTGACACCCCAAAGCTTTTCTTCACATTTTTGAATGATATATTTCAACACTTGAATACGTGCTGTTTTTTTATGATCAGCTGGTACAACAAGCCAAGGTGCATGTGCCGTGTTCGTCTTGTTGATCATGTCATGGCTTGCTTCCAAATACACATCCCACTTCTCACGATTACGCCAATCTTCATCTGTAATCTTCCATTGCTTCGTTGGATCTTTTTGACGATCTTCAAAGCGTTTTAACTGTTCATCTTTATCAAGTGACAAAAAGAACTTCAACACAATAGCGCCATCATGCGTCCACATCTTCTCAAACTGATTAATCTCATCGTACGCACGTGACCATTCATCCTTCGTCGCAAAACCTTCTACACGTTCAACAAGGACACGACCATACCAACTGCGATCAAAAATACTAATATGTCCACTCTTTGGCATCACTTTCGCAAAACGCCATAAATAATGATGATTCAACTCGACATCCGTTGGAGCACTTGTTGTATTCACTTCATATCCTGTTGGATCAAGCAGTTCACGTACACGCTTAATATTGCCCCCTTTGCCTGCCGCATCCATGCCTTCGTAGACAAGTACGAGCGGAATTTTGCGTTCATAAAGCGCAAATTGCAACTCTCTCAAACGTAACTGTAATGATTCTATGATGGACTCGTAAGTCCGTTTTTTTACTTTTGTGTCTATGGGTCCAAACAGATCTGTATGGAAGTTTTCTGTGAATGCGCCATCTACGGTGCGTTCACGTTTTTCATGATGTGCGATGGCAGTTTCTAAGCGTGTAATGAAATGTTTGTACATCTTTTCAATAGCCACTTCACGTTCGGTATAGTCGATTACTTTCCAATCCGAACTTAACAATGATGCAAACTTTTCTTGATATACATCCGTTGGTACAACATTTTCATATTCTTGTGCTTTCCAACTTGTCAGAGGGTTTTCTTTCATCTGCGCAATATGTTCTTGACGCTTTTCTTCATCTATATTGATGTAGTACTTGATGACTTCATGATGATCGTCTACAAGCATTTGCTCAAATGACTGTATATCATCATATAAGTGGTCATAGTCTTTCAATACCTTCTGTTTAATGCCATGCACTTTATAGTCAATATATTGCGCATACCAACTTCGGAAATAGATATTGATATCCCCTTTAGACGGCAACGTATGCCAAAACTTCTGTAAAAATTGATAGCGTAAATCTTCATCGGATGGTGTCTTGGTCGCAATAAAATGTGTATACTTGGCATCTAATGTTAGTAATAGTTCGTTGGCAAGTCTTGTTTTCCCTGATGCGGGTACACCTTCAAAAACAATCATTACCGGAATACCTAATACATGTGTTTTTCGTGTTAACTCAGCTGCTTTCAATTGTAATCTTTCAATCTTTTCGCTCATAATTTCACCCCTATTCTTCTATTATACTGAATTAAAAATCAGCTTAGCAACGACGAATCAAATCCTAACTCCTGTAATTATTTACTTCTTCCATATCAAAATATTCTCCAGTAAAAGGAAGATTTGTCATGTTATGATTGGGTTATTTTCATTAACTTTTGGCAAATGCCCAATGAATTTCGAACTTTTTTGATGACTTTTTACATTACAATTCCACTTCTTCTTGTAATATTTGTAATATAACAGATATTTCAGATATCAATCGAAAAACACCTTCATATCAGTCAATTAAACAATCTCTCAAATAATTTTTAATTCTAAAAATACATGTCGTGCATATTACAAAGGCAGACAATGACATCATACTGTAATTTTTTGTTACTTGCCCGTCATTTACAAAATGGTTCTCGCTTGGTAGAGTGTGGTTGTTGAATTTTTTACAAGTGATTTTTTGAAAATGAAAATAAGCAACTATTATTGGAGGACTTATTTATTATGAAAAAAACATTATTAGCTTCATCATTAGCTTTAGCAATCGGAGCAACAGGCGTTGCTACACATACAACAGACGCAAATGCAGCTGAAGAACAAATCAACAAAGCTGAATTAGCGCAATTAGCATTAAATAACGATGCATCATTAAATGAAAGTGCGATTCACGCTGGTGCATATGACTACAAATTCTCATTAGACGGCGTAAACTACCACTTCTGGTCAGATGGTGTTTACTTCGGTTATGAATACAATGAAAACGGTAGTGTAGAAGCAGCATCTTCAATGGCACAACCAACTGAAATTGCTGATGTGAACAATGTTGCAATGACTCAATCTGAATCAAACAATGCATCATACGTTCAAACACAACAACAATCATATTCAAACCAACCAGCGGCTCAAGCAGCACCATCATACAACTACAACACTGCACAAACTTCAAGCGTAAGATTATCAAACGGTAACACTGCTGGTTCTGTTGGATCACGTGCAGCTCAAGAAATGGCTTCACGTACAGGTGTTGCGGCATCAACTTGGGAAGCAATCATTGCGCGTGAATCTAACGGTCAATTGAATGCATACAACCCATCAGGTGCTTCTGGTTTATTCCAAACAATGCCAGGTTGGGGTGCTACAAACACTTATGATCAACAAATCGCTGCTGCAACAAAAGCTTACAATGCACAAGGTTTAAGTGCTTGGGGCTTCTAATCTAAAGAACCATTAACAACTTAAAAGAGTCTCGTGATAGAGGCTCTTTTTTTATGGGTTTTATCCCAGTATGAATCAAGCAATCTCATGTGGTTGAGACACAAGCAAGATTTTATGATGTCTCAACCTTATCTTATTTATTGTAACCCGCCACTTTGACACGACGACATAGAAACATCAAGCAGACAAACATTCCGTATAGAGAATAAGTCAGTATATTAGCATTTATTTCAATTATGTTACATTCAGACGTAAAAATGTTTACAACTGTTCAATTCGGAAATGTTATGTGCTATGATGCTTTCAGACAATATGAAAAAAAGAAACGACAAGAGGAGACTTTTTAATCATGAAAAAATTAACTACTGCTACAATCGCTACTTTAGGCTTAGTTACATTTGGTGCTGCTACTGCAGATGACGCATCAGCAGCTGAACAACTTAACGTAAACTCTCAATATACAACTACATACTCTGAAGCTACTGGTGACTACGTAACTGTTGACGTCAATGGTAACAAACACCACACTTTAGATGGTAACTGGGATCCATCAATGTTCAACAACGAATCATACAAATTCTGGGTTGTTGATGAAAACGGTACTTACAACTACTACTACTATTCAAATGATAACGCTGATTACAGCTATGCAACTCAAAATACAGCTGTTGCAACACCTGTTGTAAACAACGCTGACTACAACGTACAATCAGCTGACTATGTAGAAGCTGTTCCTTACACAACAACTACAGCTAACTACACACAACAACCTGCAGCTGCACCAGCAAACAACAACACTGATTACAACTACACAACAACTACAACAAATACTACAACAACTACAACTACAAGTGCTCCTGCAGCAACTGGTTTAACATACGGTAAAGGTGGACAAGGTAACCTTTACACTTCAGGTCAATGTACTTACTATGCATACGAGCGTTCAGGTGGCCGTGTAGGTTCACTTTGGGGCAATGCAAATAACTGGGCTAGCGCTGCGCGTTCAGCTGGTTACACAGTAAATAACACACCTGCAGCTGGTGCAATCATGCAAACAACAGCTGGTGGTTATGGTCACGTTGCTTACGTTGAAAACGTAGGTGCTAATGGTTCAGTTACAGTTTCAGAAATGAACTATACTGGTGTTGGTCAAGTAAGTTCACGTACTTTATCAGCTAGCCAAGCTGCTTCATATAACTACATTCACTAATTTCATAACATAAACGATTCAAGAGAGTGATTAACGTCACTCTCTTTTTTTGGTTTCTTCTTTCTTATCAAGCGGTTCATTTGTCTTTGCGCTACAATACCGCTACAATAAAACGCATATTACATTGCTTTCTCAGAATAAATAAAGGAATTCTCTATGAAACGAATCATCATCGTATTTTGTTATATATGTAGCTTTTCTATACTTATTTTCTTAACGTATAAATACCAAGAGCAGCTCTTCAAACCTGTGACAGAGTGGTACGAAGAGACAGGACGCCATATGCTGAAGCCTGATCGACAAACCCAACCATTTGGGCATTATAAAAACGGTCTCTCATTCAACGGTGACAACCGCCATTATGGTGTGGATTATCACCTACCCAAGAATACACCAGTCCTAGCCGCTTCAGATGGCACGATTACACGAACAATGAATGACCGTTATGGCGGTAAAATGATTGAACTGCAAGAAGCCGGTCACACATACTATCAATGGTATGGCCATCTCAATACTTTTTCAGTTGAAGAAGGAGATACTGTACGCCAAGGAGATGTCATTGGCATGTCTGGCAATACAGGAGAATTCACCACAGGCCCGCATCTGCACTTTCAACGCATGAAAAGCGGAATCGGTAATGCGTATGCCATCGATCCAGAACCTTATGTCGAATCACTTCCAGATAAACAGTATAGTCTCTTTCATATTAAATAGTGACATATCAAAGCCCTTATCAACTTTAAACTGATAAGGGCTTTGATTTATGGACACCATTTTAATACTGGTTATCTTCTTGAATTTCCATATGTACACGTTGCATTTTATCTTCCACACTTGCAATCTCATCAGCGCATTCTTTCAGCAAATGACGATAACTATCTGTGTTTTTATCTGTTTTATAATGTAGTTTATGTTCTAAACTTGCCCACATATCCATACCAATTGTTCGCAATTGAATTTCCACAGGCGTTTCTACAACACCATCTGTTAAAAACAACGGAACTGTGACAACAAGATGTAAGCTCTTATAGCCATTTTCTTTAGGCGTCTCTACATAATCTTTGCGTTTTAAAAGTTTAATATCTGACTGTTGTAGTAATAGCTTCTCTACTGTATAAATATCATCCAAGTAATTACAAATCACACGGATACCTGCAATATCATGAATCGTTTCTTTCGCTGTGTCTGCCGTGAGTTCAAGTCCTTTACGCTTTAGTTTTTGGATGAGACTGGGTAGCTTTTTCACACGACGTTCCATATGATGGATTGGATTGTGTGCGGTTTTTAATTGAAAGTCTTCATCGAGAATACGTAGCTTGGTACTGATTTCTTCCAAAGCAGCACCGTATATATGTTCTAACTCCACAAATTGCAAGACTTGTTCAAAGCTATCTGTCATCTCAAGACTTTGATGAGAATAAGCCGCAATTTCTTTTTTCAAATTTTCAATGTTAAGTGGGACTGTTTTTTCAACAAACATGACATTCACTCCAATCTTTCTTCTGTTCTATTCTAGATTACTATGTAACGTTCTAAGATGAAAGCGTGTTGATCACACCAAATAAAAAGCCACTAACGTCTCTTACGTTAATGACTCTTATTGTTTGTATTAGTGATAACTGCGGATCTTGTCGACTGGCAAGCGTGATGTGCGCTTCCCTTCTTCGACACCCTTACCTATTGCTACAATTACAACAGGTACGTAACGTTCCGGATCTAATCCGAATGTTTCAGCGATATGTGCATGATCAAAGCCACCGATTGGATTTGTATCATAACCGTATTGACGTGCTACAAGCATCAATTGCATCGCTGCTAAACTACTATCCACTTTGACAATATCATTCATCTGCGCCGGTGTGAGTTGCTTATACATTTCTACAAAGCGACCTACAAGATCATCTTTAATCTCTTGTGGCATATAACCTTGTGCTACTGCCGCACCATAAATATCTTCGGCATATTCATAATTTAACATATCACCAAAAATAACAATCATCGCTGCAGATGTATCGTTTTGGCGAGTATTAAATTGAACGAGCGGGCGCAACTTATCTTTTCCTTCTTCTGACTCTACAACGACAAAACGCCAAGGTTGCATATTGATTGAAGACGGTGCTTTCGTTGCTTTTCGGATGATTTCATCCATTTCTTCATGTGGAATTTTCACTTCTGGATCGAATACTTTTACAGAACGTCGACCCATTAATATATCTTCAAAATCATTTTTCACTGTCATGATGCTGTCTCCTTTTGTTTATCACAATCTAAGTATGCCCATATTATATTTTATGCAGTACATACATTCAAATATAAAGCTTATATAATAACTCGACATTACATTAAAAAAACGTATCAAGATGTGATGATGCATCTCAATACGTTACGATACATTTTATTGTTGAAACTTCTCCCAGTACTTTCCGAACAAAAACGATACGATAACATGTATCGGAGCTTGCGTATATTTGTAAATTCCCCACGGTAGACGTGGCACGAAATCATGCAGTCCAATCAAGCATTGTGCTGCGTCTTGTGGACAGCGTCGTATCTCAAACCTTGGTTGACGCTCACTCGCCCCTACCATTAAACCACCAGTAATGTTCATCACAACACGATTCACTCGATCACTCTGTTGTGCATGTTGCATTCGAATGAGTGGAAGATTAAATGGCGCCAATAAAATTGTGAAGTTTTCACCATCATACACCCCATTGATCAGCCGACCGTTTAAAGTTCTCAAAAAACGCCCATAGAACGATAGTGCGCCTTCCATTGTAATGCCTTCAGGTATCGTGAGACTTTGTACGGAACGAACTGTATGGATGTCCCTAGACACTTGTGATAGCACATTGCGACCTTGCTGCAAATAGTTTTTATGTCGTAACGCATATGTGACAGGTATCTCATATGCTGCAAATATCTCTTTTAAGCACTTCACAGGCTTTGACTGCATGACAAGGACGTGCTGAACATGAGATTGACTGATTGCTTGTGCAAGATTGTCATATACCAATTGCTGTCTGTCTTGTTTTCTCACTTGTGTCAAGGCCGTATAAGAACGGATTGGCTCGCCGATGATGGCTACAAACGATACATCTACTAACGCTTGTTGTAAGTCAGCTGTATTGAATAAATCAATGACTTTGGTTTTACCTTTTGTTGTTTGTGTAACACCGGGTGCCACTTGGACATACACATCATGCCCTTCAGAAAGCAATGCATTGACATAACGATCTGTAAACGCACGACCGTCTGTTAAAACGAGTACTTTTACCATTTCTCTCACACTCTCATTTAATCAATTAATTGTCTTCATTATAACAAAATTTGTAGACACACTCTTCCATCAGCCATTATAACCTTGGCATCACATAAAAGGCTAGAACGATATCGTCCTAGCCTTTATCATCTTATTTATCTAAGTTTAGACCTTTTTCAAGTTCATCAACTTGTTTCATTGTTGTTGTTACTGAACCTGATGCGAAGTACCATAACTTCGGATCAACTTCTACAACTTCATCATTTTTAATTGCTTTAACATCTTTTAAGACATCGTTACCAAGTACTTGTTTTGCAGTTGATTTGCCACCAATTGCTTGTCCACGGTCCATCGCAAAGATGATATCTGGGTTTTTCTCGCTCACATATTCATTCGTTACGTTTTGGCCATGTCCACTTGATTTAACATTGTTGTCTGCAGGTTTAAAACCTAACGTGTCATAGATGATACCACCGAAACGGTCACCAGTACCGTATGTTGATAATTCACCTTCGTTCACTAATAAGTACATTGCTTTCTTGTCTAAGTCTTTTGTTTTCTTTTTCATGTCAGCAATTTTCTTATCCATATCTTCATTTAACTTTTTAACATCGTCTGCTTTGTCATAAATTTTGCCAAGTGTTTCAGCATTCATTTTCATTGAATCTACATATTTGCTGTAATCTGCACCCATATATACAAGTGCTGCTTTAGGTGCTGCTTTTTTCAACTCATCAATTGTTTGTTGGTTTGCTGTACGTGATGATAAGAAGATTACGTCTGGTTTTACTTTTGCTACTGCATCGTAGTTCACTTCTTTTAAGCTACCTACATTTTCATATTTTTCGTCTTTGAATTCTGATAAAAAGTCAGGTAATGATGCATTATCTTCACCTTTTGGTAATGCTGCAATACTACTTTGTAAGCCTAATTCTTTCATTGTATCTACTGTACCATAGTCAAATACAACTGCTTTTTTAGGTTTCACTGGTACTTTCACTGTATCTTTGTACGCTTTGTCTTCGCTGCCGTCTTCCGCTTCACCAGCAATCATAAAGTCATTTTTAACTTCGACTGTTTTTGGTTCACTACTTTCTTTACTTTCTGATTTTTCATCACTGTTACTGTTATTGCCACATGCTACTAAAATAAGCATCATTGCGAATACAACTAATAAACCTAACTTTTTCATCATTTTCCTCCTGTTAACTCAGCTAAATTTTTATTTTGAATTTGATGATACATACATGGTAATTCATCAAAATAAATACAAATTTGTTGTCCTCGAATTGTTTCGATTTTAACATCCATTTCATATAATTCTCTTAAAACAGATGAATGAATCACATCTCGTTTATCTGCAGCTTTGACAATTTTACCGTCTTTCAACGCGACAATGTCGTCAGAATAAACAGATGCAAAGTTAATGTCGTGTAAAACAACGATAATCGTTTTGTTATGAAAAGCAGCCAACTCACGTAACGTCTGCATGATTTGTACAGAGTGTTTCATATCTAAATTATTCAACGGTTCGTCGAGTAAGATATAATCCGTATCTTGTGCAATCGTCATTGCGATGTAGGCACGTTGACGCTGTCCGCCTGATAGCGTCTTCAAATATCGATGGCGAATCTCATCTAACTTGAGCAACGAAATCGCTTCATTCACTTTTTCTTTATCTTCTTTTTTCATATAACCTTTTGAATAAGGAAAACGTCCAAAGTTCACCAGCTGTTCAACCGTAATATTCAATTCTGTATGATTCGTTTGTTTCAAAATTGAAAGTTGTTTCGCTAAAACATTATCACCGTAATCTTCTAAGCGCTTCCCTTCGATTTTGATATCACCTGAATCATAATCGTTCAATCGACTGATTGCTGATAACAGTGTACTCTTACCTGCTCCGTTCGGTCCGATGAGTGAAGTGAGTCTACCTTTATGTACATCGACATTGATATCCGTCAATATCTGTTTGTTATCAATTGATTGATTCAATCCTCGAATACTAATCATGTTGTTGTCCTCCTTCTCATCAATAGATAAATAAAGTAAATACCACCAATCAAATTAATCAAAATACTAATTTGCGTCGTTGCTTCAAAGAGATTCTCTACGATCCACTGTGCAATAAATAAGCTAATCCAGCTAATAAATACTGTCGCTGGTAACATATATTTGTGTTCAAATGTTTTCATCAACTCATGTGCCAAGTTCACAGTCAGCAATCCGAGAAATGTGATTGGACCCACTAAAGCAGTCGCAATCGCAACCATCAACGCCACGATAATCAATAAGAAACGTGTCAAATTGCTGTACGAAATACCTAAGTTTATCGCTTGCGCACGTCCGAGCAGCAATACATCCATGTACGGCATCATAATGACTGTCACAATCAGCAATATAACAAGAATCACTCCACAGATTGTCACAAGTTTCGGATTGGATGCATCAAAATTGGCGAACATCGCACTTTGTACGACAAGGAAGTCTTCCGGATTGATTAACAGTTCGAAAAACCCTGTAATGCTGCGGAAGAATGTCCCAAGTATCACACCAATTAAAAGAATAAAATACACGGAAAATTGTCCTACTCTGAAAATCCCTTCAAATAAAACCAGCGCAAAAATAACCATAGCGACGAGTGAGATTGAAAAGTTTAAATAGAAGTTTGTAACGAAGATAGAACCTGTGCCAAACACAAATAATATCAAGACTTTACTAAATAGATAAACTGCATCTAATCCCATAATCGACGGTGTTAGTAAACGATTGACTGTAATCGCTTGGAAAACGACCGTGGATGCCGCAATTGCAGCGCCTACAAGGATAATCAATATGAACTTACGCAGACGACTCGTCAATTGATATTCAAATATTTCAAAATCAATACCGATTAACAAATAGCCTAGTGCAACGACAAGTGTCACCACACCTAAGATGAGTAGTTTTTGTAATGGCTTATTGGACATAATGACGTCGCCCCCTTATCAACATGATGATAAAGATGAATGTCCCGAAAACACCAATCGTTAAGCCGATGTTAATCTCATATGGGTATACGATGACACGTCCTAAAATGTCCGAGAACAATACAAATATCGCACCGAGCATTGCTGTATGTGGCAAAGCATTCTTCAAATGATCCCCACGAAATATAGACACGACATTCGGAACAATTAACCCTAGAAACGGCAATGTTCCGACCGTTACTACAACTAATGCTGTAATTGTTGCTGTAATAAACAAACCGATATTCATGATCAGATCATAATTCAATCCTAAGTTTCTACTGAAGTCACGCCCCATACCTGCAATGGTAAATTGATTGGCAAAAACATATGTAAGTATGAGTAGCGGTATGCTGAGATAAAGAATCTCATAACGGCCACTCGTAATCACTGCGAAGTTACCGTTTAACCAGTTCCCAAGACTTTGAACTGCGTTTGTACGCAATGCCAAAAATGTTGAAAAACTTGAAACGATTCCACCCAACATAATTCCAATCAGTGGAACAAAGATGACATCTTTAAACTTAATGCGTTGAATCATTTGGACGAATAGGAAAGTGCCACCTACACTACATACAACTGCAAAACCAAGTTTGACAAGAATATGTTGTGATGGGAAAAACAGTAGCGAGATCAGTATCCCTAACTTTGCCCATTCCATTGTGCCGGCAGTCGTTGGACTCACAAACTTGTTCTGCATCATCTGTTGCATAATCAAACCTGCAAGTGCCAACGTACTTCCTGAGATTAAAATACTCACCGTACGTGGAATTCGACTTGCGAACAAAATATTAAGTTGATGGTCATTGAACGTAAATAGCGCACTAATCGGCACACTACTCACACCAATAAACAAAGAACACACAGTCAGAACACAGAGTACTGCAAACAACACATAGCCATTCATTAAATTACGCATCACTCTGTCTCCTTTTAACAAACAATCAATGATAATGTAAATGAAAATCATTATCAATTGAATTTTAACATCAATACACTCAAATCGCAATCGTATTTTTTTATTATTTATTGGGCAATTTCTTATTTTGCCAAAACTTATTTTCAAATTTATCCAAATATAATATTGACTTTTTATGTCTTTTTATAACAATGAAAAAAGTGTGAAATCATGCACATTCCTCATAGTAGGTGTACACAATTTCACACTTCGTTTCTTTTTATTTGTTAACCTCTTCCAATAAATAACAACATTAAATATAAAGTTGTCAAGATAGCTGCTACTATCACTAAATTTGTTGAATTGTCGCCTTTTGTTGCTGTTACTAAAGAACGTACTGCAATGACCCAGCTGACAATAACAGCAATCGCTAGGACGATCAATAATACTGTCACGCCATCCACACACTCCTCATTCTGAAGATTTTCTTGATTATCTTACCATAAAAACAAAAGAAATGGGACTGATAAAAGCCTTAGATACATACCCTTTTAAATCATAAAACAAGGTTATTATATCATTAAAATATGTACAAATTGTGACGACTCAATTTGTATAAAAAAATCACCATAGCAACTTGGGGGATTGCCATGGTGATACGAATCATTTAATAAAACAACATTAATAATACGGGAAGCATAACTGAACTCAATACAGCAGAGAGTATCATACCAATTGAGCTAAATGCACCAGATTCCAAATCCATCTCTAGGGCTCGGGCAGTCCCAAAGGCATGAGAAGCATTTCCAAAAGTCATACCACGCGCAATGGCAGATTTGAAATGTGTCATGCGGATTAGAAAGGCACCTAACATACTTCCGAGTAAGCCAGTGGCGATGATGAACATGATGGTGATGGTATCTTCACCGCCGAGTTGATGTGACACTTGAATACCGACTGCTGCGGTAATCGAACGGGGTAATAGTGTCACAATCTCTTCACGATGGTAACCGAGTAATTTGAGTGAGAAAAATATCAGGGAAAAGTTCAAAATGACTGCTGTTACTACACTCATGAAGATAGTTTTAAAGTTTTTTACGATCTTATGTCTGTTTACATACAACGGGTATGCTAAGCATACCACAGTACAGCTCAGTAAATGGTTAATCCATTTACCGCCAACCATGTAGGTATGATAGTCTATTTGGAATAGAAGAAGTATGGCTATCACACCAAGAGATGCCACCAATGCGGGGTTCAAGATTGGTGACTTGAACTTGTTATAAAGCTTTTTCGCAATGATATACATAACGATTGTGAGTGCAATCATTGTTATCGTTTCTAATGTTGTCATATGTTTCGATGGGGTCCTTTATCGAAGACTTTACCCATCGTCATCTTTTCAGCCACTATTCCTGAAGTTAATGCGACGAGTACTGTACCTACAACAACTAATGCGAAAAAGATAATAAAGTTCATATCAATCTCAGTGATGACGTCCATCACACCTATCACAGACGGAACGAAGAAAAACACCATTGTTGCAAGTAGGAAATTTGCACCATCTTTCACCCACGATACGCGAACAATTTTGAGTTGCAGTAACACATAGAATAGGATTAGTCCTACAATGCTTCCTGCTAAAGGCACATGGAAGAAAGTTTGAAGCCAACTACCTAGACGTGTGATACCATAAATCAGGGAAATTTGCCATATCACATTTAAGTACTTCAATACGTTCATCCAACTCACCTCTCTTCGTTTCGATACATACATTATAGCGTTGATAGATCCATCATAAAAATACATCTTTTTCATATAACCTATTACTTTTAGCTATATATCATCTGTTTGTATTCCTTCTGTTAATGGTAAGTGAATATTTAAATAATCTAAAAATGTCTTTGCCGCATGATTGAGCGGTGTCCCTTTCTTCCAAATCACACCCATCTCCCAATGCAACATCTCATCTTGCAATTGAATAACGCGCACTTCATCATTTTGGTGAATAATGCGGCAAATCGTTTCGGGTAAAATGCTGATCCCCATCTTTGCTATCAACAAATGTTCGATAAAATGCCATTGGGAAATACGCGAGACGATATTCGGAACAAATCCAGCTTTACGTGTCGCAGCGATAATGCGATCATTCAAATAGAAATCTTCATTAAAAAGAATAAAGTCTTCATTTTGCAAGTCAGTGAGTGATACAATTTCTCGTTGTGCGAGACGGTGTGAGCGATGCACAACGACTTGGAATCGCTCAGCATAGAGCGGGAAGGCATCAAAACGTGTGCTGTCAACAGGTAGCGATGTAACGCCCAAATTGATATCCCCGTTAAATACTTTTGCTTCTATCGTTTTCCCACCATTCTCTACAAGATTGAATGTTACATTCGGGTATCTTTGGTGGAAGAGCCCTAACACTTCTGTGAAACGCGGCATATCCATAATGGCAGATAGCGCAATCGAAATATGCCCTGTTTCAACCCCTAATATACTTTGGATTGCACTCGGTAAGTTTTCGTAGAGCAACAAAATTTCAGAGGCTTTATCGAAAAAAACACGCCCTACATCCGTCAAACTCAATTGTCGCTTCGTTCGATCAAAGAGCGGCTCACCCAACTCTGTCTCTAATTCTTTAATCGCCTTACTAATGGTTGGCTGTGCGATATACAAGGTCTCTGCCGCTCGTGTCATGCCGCCTTGCTTTACCACTTCTACAAAATATGTCATCTGTTTAATATCCATTTTTGCACCTCACTTGTGACTATGATGTCCTAACTATTCTATAATAAAGGTATGTACAGCTTTATGCTATTCATTTTATGAAAGGAGCCGTTCCAATGACAGTCAAAATCGAACGTATCTACAACAAACAACCGAGTAAAGGTTTGCGCATTTTAGTGGATCGTGTATGGCCACGTGGTGTATCGAAAAAAGACGCTCAACTCGATCAATGGCTCAAAGAAGTAGGTCCCACTAAAGCACTCAGACAGTGGTTTGATCATGATCCTGATAAGTTTGAGTCATTTAAAGACAAGTACATCTCCGAACTTCAACATAATGACAAGCAACATGCCGCATATCAGGAACTTGCAGACATGATTAATGCAACTGACGAAACAGTCATTCTACTTTATGCTGCAAAAGATACGACATACAATCATGCCATCATCTTACGTGATTGCTTAGAGCATAACACGATAAAAGCGCAATAGACACTTAATTGTCTACTGCGCTTCTTTTGACAGGATTATCTCATTATTTAACAATCAATACTGGGATGTTTACACGTTTCGCAATTTTGTGTGTAACATGTCCTAAAACGTGCTTGATATCCATTTCTGAACGCTTGTTACTCATCACGACAAGGTCATAATCGCCTTGTTCTACTTCGGTAACAATTTCTTTTGTTGCTGCACCTGTTGTGAACTTAACTTTGTAAGCCAAGTTCAATGCTTCGAGCTTATCTAAGAAAGGCTTTAGTTCTTCTTCTTTTTCTTTAACCACATCATCAAAATGCTTGCCTTGATAACGTACATAATTTGCTAATTCTGTTTCAGAAATAACATTGAAAATGACAATATTACTTTTGTCATTCGCATGCGTTAAGTTCACGAGTTGTTCTGGTACATTTTTGAAGCTATTTCCAAAGTCATATGGTACAAGAATGTTGTTATACATAGCAATTCCTCCTCAAATATTTCGAACTGATAATCCATGACTCATGACTGTGTACGCCATAAGTCTTTGTAATACTTATTCTTCTCACTTCTATTGTAACACTTTGAAAACACTTTCACAAATGCCACTCGAACCCTACTATCTCGGATACATGTCATAATAAAAGAGCGACAGGCGGTTCCTGTCGCTCTTTTATGCTATTGTCGCATATGTTCAAAGTATTGTGCATCAAGGTGATTGATATCGAGATGTTCTACTTGTAAGGTCGTATGCGCCAAATGATATTTTTCTTTCAATAACTGCTCAAGCTTATTAATGGTTTCATAAGCATCGATACTATCAAGACTTTCCAATACTACGTGCGCACTTAACGAATGATGCTCCGTTGTAACAGACCATAGATGAAATTCATGAACATCTAACACACCTTCAACAGAAGTCATCGTATCGATAATGTCATCGATATCCAATCCTTCTGGCACGGCTTCCATCAGAATTTGCCATGTATTGTGCATAATTTTATAGCCCCCACGTAGAATAACGAGTGCGATAACAATACTTAAAATGGGGTCAATCAGTTGAATACCCGTCAAATGAATGAGAATCACAGCTACGATAACCCCTACTGAATTCAACAAGTCTCCTATAAAATGCCAAAGTGCACTTTGAATATTGATGTTATTTTCCGTCTTCAGCGAACGTACAAGAATCACTGTTAGAATGATATTCACGAGCAAGCCGATCATTGCCACAACAAGCATTAACTGACTATCGATTGGCTTCGGATAAATCATTCGAATCACAGCTTCATAAAAAATCCACAGTGAGATTAATACAAGTGCCAGACCATTCAGAAAGGCTGCCAAGATCTCTAAACGTAAAAAACCGAATGTGTAACGTGACGTTGGTGGACGACTCGCAAAATAAATGGCGACCATCGATAAGCCAAGTGCTGCAACGTCACTCAACATATGAAATGAGTCCGACAGTAATGCCAATGAATTAGACACAAGTCCCCCTACAAATTCAACAATTGTAAACACTAGCGTAATAATCAGTGAGAGCCATAATGTTGACTTAGAATGCGTTTGTTGTTTTCGGTGCTCGACATGATGAAAATATTGATGTCTTGCCATATCATCATCTCCTTTTATTACTCTCTACTATACTACAAAAAACAAGAAATCATAGTCATTCTCGTTCTAAAATAGACAGTATCAAAACAAAAAAGTGAACCGATGCATCGGTTCACTTTTCCACATTGTTCTATTTAATAATATCAATTAATTCTTTCTTGGAAGCCGAGCGTGCTGGAATCCAACCAAAAACCACACCGATCAATGTTGATACGCCGACTGCTAATAAGATAGAACCGAGACTTACGGCACTCTTAATATATTCCGGTGTGAGTGCATCAACTAACGATGCAAGCAAGATACCAAGCAATAGCCCAATGATACCACCGATTAGACAGAGAATCACACTTTCAATTAAGAATTGAAATTCGATATGTCGACTCTTTGCTCCAAACGCACGACGAATCGCAATTTCTTCCGTTCGTTCTGCAACAGAAATGTACATCACATTCATTACACCAATACCTGCAATGAAAAGTGAAATACCTGCAACAGCTGCGACGAAATATGTGATAGAGTCAAAGATTTTACCGATACTCTTCATCATTTCTTCTAAGTCAGTATATTGATATTCACCAAGCCCTGCCGCTGAACCACTTTGATTCAACTTTTTAGCAACTTGATTGGCAATTTTCTTTTTGTTTTGCTTTTCATCAAATAATATTTCTAGCTGAGGTGCGTCTGGCTTGAGATTGGGTAAATAATGCTTCACCGTTCGTGTCGGTATACTTACTGCATTTTGAATTTGTCCGTTATTTTGAATACCGACTACTTCAAATCCCATACCATCAATATAAATCGTCTTGCCTATTGCTTTACCTTTAAACAACTCGTCTGCAACATTCGATGATATCGTGGCAACACGATTTTCCATCAGATTGTCATCTTCTGTAAAACCTTCCCCTTCTTCTGGGCTCGTTACAGATTTTTTCTTCACGACCGCAATGTCTGTTTCCTTCTTCTCAGTGCTCGCTTTAGAAGACAAACCAAACGTATCGTCTTCTTTCACACGGGCATCTTTGACACCCTTCACTTGGCGTGCCAACTCCATATCACTTTCCGTAAACGGATCACGGTTCGGCGCATTCGGATCCTTCGCAAAGTAATTGATCAGTGCCGCTCCTTTGGATGCACCAGCATTGCTGAACTCTTCGTTCGCCGTCTTCTTGAAACCATTTCCCAAAGACATAATTGTAATAACGGCTGCAATCCCGATAATAATCCCAATCATCGTGAAAATATTACGCCGCTTATTCTTCATAATCGATAACAGGGATACATGAATGATATTCGCTAAGCTATTCATGCTGGTTCACCTCTTCTCGCTGAATACGGCCATCTAAAATATGAATGACACGATCTGCTTGTTCTGCCACTCTTGGATCATGGGTTACGACAATCATGGTCGTCCCACGTTCCTTATTCAACTGCAAAAACAAATCCATAATATCTTGAGACGTTTTAGAATCTAATGCCCCCGTCGGTTCATCCGCAATAATAAACTTCGGTTGATTAACAATCGCACGAGCAATGGCAACACGTTGTTGTTGTCCTCCTGAAAGTTTGTTCGGAACAAGATTCTCTTTGTCATACAGTCCGACTTGATGCAACACATCAATAACACGCTGCTTTCGCTGACGTGCACCTAACCCCGCATACAACAGCGGGATACTGACATTCTCCAAAATTGTATTGTTTTGAATCAATTTGAAGTTTTGAAAGACGAAGCCAACAGTTTCATTTCGAATCTCAGCCAGTGCATTGTCTGATTTTTCTTTGTAATTGGCACCACCAAAACGATACTCACCATCATAGCCACGATCAATAAAACCTAGAATGTTGATCAAAGTACTCTTACCCGAACCAGATGGCCCCATAATCGCTACAAACTCTCCCGCTTCTATGCGCAAGTTGATATCCTTTAAAATATGATTCGTTTCGTTACCATTCTTGAAGTGACGATTCACATCTACTAGTTCTATCATTCAGACACCTCAACTTTTTTGCCATCTTGCACTTTGCTGTCAGGGTTTTTGATGAGCTTGTCACCTTTCTTCACACCTTTTGTTACAATCAGTGTCTCATTTTCTTCATTGTATTCTACTTTTACTTTATGCGCTTTGCCTTGCTTATCGACTACATACACATGATCATCTTTTGTTAAAACAGACTTTGGTAACTTTAATGTGTCTTGCGGAATACTGGCTTCTACTGAATAACCATTGCGCACCTTGAAGTCTAAGTCACCGACTACCACTTCATATTTAGACGTTTCATTCGCATTGCCACCCGATGGGCTGTTCTGAATTGGATTGCTCGTCGTTAGTGAAGCACCACCTTCTTCGCCTTCTTCACCACCGAGTTGTGCACCTGCGCCACCTGCTTGTGCAGCACCACTCTCTTGCTGTTGATAGCTTGTTGGCAACTGATCAATTTTTACAATTTTACCCATTCCTTTTTTACCTGTACTGTTCACTTCAAAATTCACTTTATCTCCGACCTTGAGCTTATCCAAGTCATATTCCGATACCGTTGTTTTAATCTCAGGATTATCAGAAATCAATTGTAAAATCGCCTCACCATCTCCTACGTTCTCTGAATTTTGAAGAGATACGGTACCAGGGAACGTTGCATAAATGCTATTATTCACTTGCCCGTCATAACGATTTAACTGGCGCCATGCCTTATCAATCGCATTCTGATCGCCTTGTGATTGCGCTTGATTCACTTGGTCAACAAGTGACTGACGTTGCGCACCATCAATGGCATAGTTGATCAACGGCGTACCTTGTTGTACGTACTGACCATCTTCTACTTGTACGCTCACAAAATCTCCTAGCTGACTGTTGTTTTGATATGTTTTAATTGTATGAGGTGACACCTTCCCTGTTACCCGTATCGGTTTCTCCTCTTTTACTTGATATGTATCATAACCGTCTTTCTCTGTCTTATTATCGCCAAATGCCTTAACTGCCAAAGCAATCCCTAACAGTAGAACAAAACCAGCGACCGCTAAAATGATCAACGTGCGTTTTTTCAATGGAATAACCTCCTGAATATTTTTTGAACATCATTCTAAAACAACTTCTAAAAAATTCTATGTTACACTCCCATCTCCAGTTATATCGTATATTTGTGTTTGAATACAAATATTTTCGGAATTTTTTCTTATGTTATAATGACATTATTCTTTGAAAGGGGTGTTTATTTTATGGATTTTTTTAAACCATTACATATTGAAAGTTTTGAAAAGCAACGTTCCGAACCTAAAGTAGGAATCAAATTTTTAATCCTTCTTATCATTCTCGCAGCGAGCACAGTCGTTTCTGGATTTGCGCTGGATTTCAACGCACTCACTGCAGAACAAAGTAACATACAAGGTGTTGATTCCGAACAACTTGCAACCTATACAAAATACTTTTCCTTAATTGGCATTGTCATCGGTGCACTTTTCGCACTTGGCTTTATGTTCCTTGTCTTATTCATTATTGATAAAATTTCCAAATCTGAAACGCGTCCGAAGAGTATTTTCGCTTCCCTTCTTTTACGTGTCATCATTATTCAACTGATTCAGCTTGTCGCAATTACCATTCAATGGATAGTTGGGATAGATGCGACGCAGTATTCAATCACTTCATTGAATGTCTTTGATCCTGATAATGACGCTTTACGTGCAATCAGCCTGACAACTCTTGTTTCTGCATGGTTGTTTGGCGTAACACTTCATTCAACAATGCATATCAATAAGCGTTGGTCATTGATTTTAACATTCATTTATCTTCTTTTATTTATGGGACTACCACTTATTTTTGCACTCATTTAATTTATCTAATACAAGATTGGAACAAAAGTGGTTAGGATTTTAACAGGACGAGAGCGGCAAGCAAAATCGCTTTTTGATTTTGTAGAGCCGCGACGTTCTGTCGAAAGCCCTGCTTCTCGAACACTGACATCTCGAGGTTGTGAAAAGTACGTTTAGAATTTAAGCAGAACCCGAGCGGTGAGCAAAATTGCTTTTTAATTTTGTAGAGCCGCGAAGTTCTGTCGCAAATTCTGTACTTTGAACACTGACATCTCGAGGTTGTGAGAGAAGCGCTTAGGGGTTGAGCAGAACCCAAGCAATTCTCAAAATAGCTTTTTTATTTTGGAGAATTGCGACGTTCTGTCGAAAGCCCTGCTTCTCGAACACTGACATCTCGAGCACTAACAATTGATTTCGTAGCGTACAAGTTTATTATGTCTCAGTCTCTTTTTAAATTTCTTGTACGAATGAGACGCTTCAAAAATAAACCAATGATATAGACTAACAATACAATGAGCACAGCTGTTAATAAATATGGTGGTAAGTAACTCTTACCGTGTGATAAATAATAAACATTCGTCACAAAGAGTAGCCATACACCCACTTCAATCATGAATAAAGTGGTAATCATCTCTGTCCCAAGTGTTGCTGTGTTCCTTTCATTCTTTCCTTTAAGGTTGCGTTCTATTTTAGGAAGATAGCGCACCATTATCGTAATAATTGTCCAAATCAACATAAAAATCAGTGGAAGACTCCATAACGATGACTTTGCCCCATACTGATCAGGCATCCCATGCGCACCGTAATGTGTTCCAATTTGACTTGGGATATTCCCGTAAACGTCTGTTAAATAAATCACAGCTCCTAACCATAGTACAGGTATGAATAAATTAACTTTTTTCATTGATAATCCCCTCCATTTTTTCTCTTACAGTAGGTAGATAAATCGTCCCAAATTTTACAAGATGGACGAGTAGCAGATAAAGTTCGTAAAATTGTATGCGGAATGTTGCTCCTTCTTTCAATGGATAAGCCTGATGATAAGCACGATAAAAATCTGGCGAAAATCCACCGAACACCTTGGTCGCACCTAAATCAAACTCGCGATCTCCATACAGTGGAGACGGATCAAAAAGCGCAGGTGTTCCATCTGTTAAAAACATGTAATTCCCCGCCCAGAGATCGCCATGTAGCAACGATGGCTCACTCTCATGTACTTTTAACGTCTGACTCATTAGGTTGTACACCTGTTCAAATTGTACAGAGTCGTGCTCCGTCCATAGACCTTCTGCTTCAATGCGCTGAACGAGTGGCTGTATGCGTTGCTGAAGAAACAAGTCATGCCAAGTGGCTCGCCACTGATTGTCGAAGCTGATGGCACTGCCATGATACGGCAAATCAAAACCAAACTGATTATTTGGACTCTTAACTTGATGAAGGTGTGCCACGCAACGCCCCAATGCTTCTTGGCTTCCTATCACCCCTTCTTCCAAATAGCTTAACAATAAATACGCATCCCCTTCGATGCAACCATTTGCGATAACTTGTGGTGCTGTAATGTTCGCCTGTTCAAAAGCATTTAATCCTGCAATTTCTGCCGCATAAAATTCTGACGGTTGTTGTGATTGTACAAGTAAAAAATATACATCCTTCGCAGTTTCAACACGGTATGCTTGATTCACATCACCCCCACTGACTGGCGTAATTGTTTTGATATCTTCAAGCGGCAATTGTTCATACCATTGCTGTTTCATAAAATCACCTCATTCACTTCTTATCATAACCATACCCTACTGCCTAGCTAAGCAATCAGATTGGTTTGAAACTCCTAGTCAATTCGCTATACTTATTTTGTATCAAATATCGTAAAGGAGTGCGCTATTATGACAAATAAACGTCAACAATTATTAGACACATTCAACTATCGTTTCGCATCAAAGCGTTTTGATGCTGATAAAAAAATCGACGACAAAGACTTCGAAACAATTTTAGAAACTGGTCGTCTGTCACCAAGTTCACTTGGCTTAGAACCTTGGAAATTTCTTGTTGTACAAGACCCTGAGTTACGACAAGCATTAAAGCCTATCAGCTGGGGTGCACAAGGACAACTGGATACAGCAAGTCACTTCGTCATACTGTTAGCACGTAAAAACGTTCGTCCTGAATCACCTTACTTCCAATATCATGTCCGTGAGATTAGACATATGTCAGAAGAAATGGTTTCTGCTATGGTAGAAAAAACAGCGAACTTCCAACGAGACAATCTTCACCTTTATGAGAGCGATCGTGCGTTATGGGACTGGGCAAGCAAACAAACATATATCCCACTCGGCAACATGATGACTGCCGCAGCCTTCTTAGGTATCGACTCATGCCCAATAGAAGGATTCCAATATGAAGATGTTGCGAAGGTGTTAGCTGACAAAGGCTACCTTGACACAGACGAGTTCTGGCCATCTGTCATGGTGGCATTTGGTTATCGCGACGCAGAGCCAAAGCGTGCAAAAACACGTCGCCCAGCCGAAGACGTCATACAATGGATCTAACAACGAGGTTGTGAGAGAAGCGCTTAGGGATTGAGCAGAACCCGAGCGGTGAGCAAAATTGCTTTTTAATTTTGTAGAGCCGCGAAGTTCTGTCGAAAGCCCTGCTTCTCGAACACTGACATCTCAAGGTTGTGAGAGAAGCGTTTAGGGGTTGAGCAGAACCCAAGCCCTTTTAACCATCAAAACAATGTTCCCCATTCATACTTAGAAGTGATTATATATATGAATGGGGTTATTTTTATAGCTATTTAAGCTGTTTGAGCTTTGGACTTCTCCGTTTCAATACGCATAAGATACGTTGTAATCTCATCATAAAAATCAGTTAATTGTTTCGTCGTATGCTTTGTATCAATGGCATCATTGCCTGTAAAATCACTATGATCCCATCCTATCATTGTCGGCATAACCTGCCAGATTCCTTTTCTTATTGGTGAAGTCGCAGTCACATCAACATGCGCCTCTCCTGTTGGATGTTGTGCTGAAACAACTGATACTAAACCATCATTCGGTCTCCACATATCATCCTTCACTGAGCCAATTAAATTCCCTGTTAGTACGTGGGCAAAAGCCATACCAAAATCAATCATGTGCTTGCCAGATAGCGTTTTATGTGTCGCTTGACCATTAAATGTTTTGTAGTAAATATCTGGATTTACCGTTGTTTGTTGATTCAACTTTTCAGCACCTGTCGTTGTCAGATCATAAAGTGCTGTATCCTCAGAATCCCAAAGGTTGCTTTTAGCAACACGTTTTCCGTAATCAATCAGCGACTCGCCTTCACGCTGTTTGAATCCCCAATGATACATTCCTAAATCAAGATCGCCTAAATGATTCCCAAATGTACGGGTAAAGCCATATAACAAGTGACGAATGAATGGTGTATTTCCAAGTTGATCTGCAGCATGTGTGCCATTATGCGGTGTGGCGATTGTTGTAATAGATGTAATCATATCTTCATGACCACCTTGATATAGCGGACTTAATGTACCACCATGTTGCTGTTGATACGCCATTTCATCTTGATTACCATTACGCAAATAATGTTCTAATAAGCGAATGGTTTGTCCCCCCATACTATGACCCACTAAATGAATCGGATGACCAGGTTGCCAGTTAGGTAGAATGCCTTTGTACGTCTTACCATAGCGTTCATGTCCATATTTCTCCGCATGTGCTGCACCATAATCTGCACGTCCACCTACAATATAGTGGTACAGATCAACCACACGTTCATGATTACTTGCCAAGGCACTCACACTTGCCTCATATGTTTCATAGCCTTTGTTACGCAAGTACTCTTGTAAGTTTGCTTTTGTCCCACCCCAATAGTTCATTCCTTTAGGCGCAACATCTCCGACCAACCCCATAAATCCATGTACAAAGACAAATGGGTGTTGGTTTTGTGGTTGTTCTGGATTTGCTGTTTGAACAGGTGTTTCTGCTTTTCTTAATACGCATGCTTGATCAATTTGCTTAGTATTTTCTTTAACTTCTGATGTCTTTACCGCATCCAAAGAAGTTACTTTCTCTTGATCCTTTTCTTCCAATCGTGGTACATCCGTCACAGTGTTTTTTGCTTGTGTCTCTTTATGTATATCTGCTGAATCATCAACTGGCGCTAGAATAGGTTCTGCTTTATGATCAACTGCTGATTGTTTCTCTTTGCTCTTAAGACTAGGTACAACTTCACTATCAGATTGCTGAACATTCATATCCGATATTTGCTTGTTTTCTTTTAACATTACGACATTGTTATGTTGCGCCGTTTCTTCTATATTCTTTTGACTTAGTTGGTCTTTAGATGGACTTTCTTCTATTGATGCCTTTTTTTCTAATACAGGTGATGCTACTCGCTCTTGTATCTGTTGCGTTTGATCTTGTTGTGAAACATTTTCCACCTGTACGTGTTGTGAAAATGCATCTGCTTGTAATGTTTCTTCAGCTTGCACTTGAGGTGCTTCAATGACAAAGAAACACGTTGCGACAACAACAGATACTGCGCCATACACAGACTTTCTAATGGAAAAGCGATTATTTTGTTTTTTCATAAATTCATCTCCCAACTTTTGGATCAATCGTTTACTCCTAATATAGCAAATACGCTTTGAAATGCGTGCACCATGTCGTAACTGTTAGATTTCAGTGCCTAGCTGTCGTAGATTCAACTAAAATATAGCTTACACCCACAGTCGGATGACATACCCAATTCATTCTTTTATACTGAAACTAAGATCAATTTGATAAAGGAGTGTTTTTCATGCGTTTAAAACATGTAATTCAAAATGCTTTTGATGACTTTTTAAACATGAAAGTTAATGCTAAAAACCTGATCATTACTGGGGTTATTACCTTCTTCGCAAGCTCAGTTATGACGCCATTGTTAGGCATTCCAGTCGGTCTCTTATTCTCTGGTTGGCTTATTGAAAATAAACTGAATGATTGATGACATTAAACCTACAAGAACCTAAATAATCAAGTTCTTGTAGGCTTTATTTTTTTACAAAAGGCTGTAAGCTCTTACAAAGTATTATATAATGAGATATGATGTTATTTCACAATAATACAAAATAAAAAATATTATATGAAAAGGAGTTTTCTTATGCTTAATTACTTACAACGCATTGGACGATCACTCATGTTGCCGGTTGCCGTTTTACCTGCTGCAGCAATTCTTGTCGCAATTGCCAATATCATTGATGCAACAATCGGGCAAAATGCAGCTTATGCCTTTTTCTTCAATGCAGGCATGGGCGTTCTTGAAAATCTTGGGCTTCTCTTTGCTATTGGTGTCGCAATCGGTATGGCGAAGAAAAATGATGGTGCCACGGCACTCGCAGCAATCGTCGGCTTTTTAGTCGTTGATAAGCTGTTGGATCCAGCCAATATTTCAGTCTACTTAGGGATTAGTGAAAAAACGGTTAACCCTGGATTTGCAAATATCGGCTTTGGTAATGTCTTTGTTGGAATCGCTGTTGGGCTAATCGCCGCACATTCTTATAACAAGTTCTCATCTGTCGAATTACCGGATGCTTTTGCCTTTTTCAGTGGTAAACGTCTCGTTCCAATCATGACTGCATTGTTCTCAGTTATCTTTGCATTCTTATTGCTCTTCATCTGGCCATTCGTATACAGCGCACTCGTTGCATTTGGTAAGAGCATCATTGACTTAGGTGCAATTGGTGCGGGTATATATGGTGTTGCGAACCGTCTTCTCATTCCGCTCGGTCTACATCATGCACTTAACGCCGTATTCTGGTTCGATATTGCTGGCATCAATGATGTCGCAAACTTCCAATCACAAACGGGTACAAAAGGAATCACAGGACGCTACATGGCTGGATTCTTCCCAATCATGATGTTTGGTATCCCAGCAGCTGCACTTGCGATGTATCACACTGCACAAACAAAATACCAAAAACAAATTGGTAGTATTATGTTTGCTGGTGCCATCTCCGCATTTATTGTAGGGATTACTGAACCAATCGAGTTCGTCTTCATGTTCGTTGCGCCATTATTGTATGTCGTACACGCATTGTTGACAGGATTGTCACTCTTTATCGCTGCATTGTTCCATTGGACAGCAGGATTTGCATTCAGTGCTGGGTTGATTGACTTCGTCTTATCATTGATCAATCCATTCGCTAATCACCCATTTATGCTTATCATTCAAGGACTTGTGTTCTTTGTCTTATACTATGTTATTTTCCGTTTTCTTATCATCAAACTTAACTTAAACACACCTGGACGTGGAACAAACATTCCAACATCACAAGTAACAGATACAGCCGCAACAACTGAATCACCATCAGTAAGTAGATATACGCAAACTGCAACTACGATTATCGAAGGACTGGGTGGTAAAGAAAATATTACGTCTCTTACAAATTGTGCCACACGTTTACGCTTAGAAGTAGCAGACAATACAAAGTTAAACGAAGCACAAATTAAATCTGCGGGAGCTGCAGGTGTCATTAAAAATGGACAACACGCTGCACAAATTATCATTGGTACACATGTGCAACAAGTAGCAGATGAAATGGAACGTCAATTGGAAGAATAAATAAAATACCAAACTTTTGAAACAACTCTTCAAAAGTTTGGTATTATTGTTTTTTATTCTAAAACATATTTTTTGAAATCATCGATAACCTTTTCATTATACTTTTGATAATCAAAATATGGTTTGACTATACCCTTCTCAATAAATTGATTCATGCCATCTGCAATTGACTCCACATTCTTCTCTATTAATAATCCATTTTTTTCATTAATAATTGAATTGATTCCAGGAACATTTGTACCTATGACTGGAATACCTAGAACTTGTGCTTCTAAAACAACCATTCCTTGCCCTTCATAATTAGAAGGCAACACAAAACAATCACATTTATTTATAAAAATAAATGGGTTTTCAATGAATCCTAGTAAGAATATATGGTTTTGCATACCCAGTCTTGCAATCAACTGTTTTAGCTCTCTTTTCAATGGTCCATCACCTATGATATACAATCGGCTGTTACTATGACGTTGAACAACCTTTACAAAGGCTTTAATTAACTCTTCGTGATTTTTTTCTGGTGAAAGCCTAGCTACATTCACAAAATTATGGTAATTAGAATCAGGCATTTCAACTGCTTTAATAGCTACTTGACTGTCTTCAATATTTTTCTTGAAGATTAAATAGTTCTTTCTATTCTCTTTATCAAAATAATGACTATGGTCTTCCGAAGTTGCCATTTCTATGATTTCATCACCATTTATAATATTACTAATTGACACCATTTTACTTTCTGGATGAGTAATATATTTTGCTAAATTCTTCTTATTTGCTTCATTTGCACTTTCAGTCACTGAAACTATTTTGTCAAAATGGTCATACAAGCTAAAAATAACTTTTAGATTCCATCTGTGTTTATAACGACCATTTATAACTTTATCATATTCACCCTGCATATCATTATGTAAGAATATAGCTTTTCTTTTTACGGGTGCAAAGGCGAACAAAGCAGTAAACATCTTGTTATAACCACCATAATCAATCATGATATCTGGATTTAAGTTACCAAAAATTCTTTTATAATCTAACTTGAAGTATGCTTTCATCATTTTCTTATAAATATATTTTGAGTCGTAACCCTGTCTGTACAATAAATTTTGCGTTATTGTATCAATTACATTTCTATTTGTCCTAGAAAATCTGCTTATAACATGAACTCTCTGATCAAGTCTGTTCATATTATTAATCTTATCATCAAACTTTTTATCATTTTCGATTAAAATAACTTCATACTTATCATAATCTATTTTTTTACTTAAATTAATAATAGAGTTAGTAATCCCATTATTATAGAACCCTCCACCATAAAATACGATTACTTTTTTATTTGATTTGTAACGAGTCAGCTCTTTTCGTTTGCCAATGATAAAGTCTAAAGACTGGCCTGCTGTGATACCATTATCAAACAAGCAAAAATCTTCTAAGTATCTGTTAATCTCAGATTTAAAAATCTTAGTATACTCATCTTGATATTTATCGATATTATCCATGAGTTCGTTTAAGGTATAAGCTTTGCTCCCTGGTAAGCCTTCAATGTCAAGATAAAATCCACGCGTCTCTTCATATTCTTCTTTATCTGGCATATAAAAATAAATTGGTCTTTGCAAAGGTAAGTAATCAAAGAATAGACTTGAATAATCTGTAATTAATGTATCAACTGCACATAACAACTCATTTGTATCCACCCAATTCGGTACCATGAGTGAGTCTAAACCAAGTTCTTTAAACTTTTCATAAATAAAATAGTGTGCTTTAAGATATACTTTATAATCCCCGCCCATTTTTTCTTGAAGTAAGATAACCTCATCTACTAAATTTTGAATATCTTCATCTGTTGTATCTTTGAGCGTTTTTTTCCATGTAGGTGCATAAAGTAATATTTTTTTTGATTGATTCAAACCATATTTATTTATAACATCTTCTCGGTTACTATTTAAGGTTAAGTCCACTCTTGGATTCCCATAAATACCAACTTCCGCATTTAAAATACCCTCTAAGTCATGACTTTTAATTAATTTATCTGCAGTAAACTTGTTTGGCAAAATCAATTTGTCTGCTGAAAATAAGTTCTTTTGAATGTTTTTATGATCATTAAACCCTCTATCTTTAATGTCAATCCCTAAAGTTTTAAGAGGTGTACCATGCCATGTATTAACGTATACTTGATTATCTCTCTTTATAAAATAAGGCATAAAAGATGTATCGTTAATTAGGTACTTACAGGTCGCAAGTAACCTTAAATACTCACGACTTTCATACTTAACAACAAATATATTTTTATTATCTAGCGTTTTTTTAATCCATTTAATCATTGGATCATTTGTATCTTTAATTGCTATATAAAATTTCATATTGGGGTATACATCAACCATTTTACGAAAAATTGCATATACATTCCCTGTAAAATTGACACCATGATATGATTCAAATAATATGGCGTTTTTTTTCACTGGTGAAGTTCTGATTGTATTGATATAAAAAGCATTATCCCTTACTCTTTTATTTTTTAAGTTTTCTTTCACCGGATTCAATAAAAAATCCTTTATTTCTTTTACTTTGTTCAAAGAGACATCTCCTTTAACTAATTAATCATTATTTTTTACACTTATCTTTTTGAGATTTGTTTTTGAAATACATGTTAATTTCAGACCATTGCTGGTCACAAATACAGTATATACCATTACTTTATTCTATCATGTAAAATAATTATATAAAACCTATACTCTTGGAAAACATCCTGAGAAAATACCTTCAAAAATAAAGAACATCTGCTTACTCAAATACAAAAAAGACTAACTTTGTTCATCATTATTATTATCTTTTACTTATAATTGTTAGTTTCACATTGAATTACATCGAATATTCTGATATTAAATCAATCTATTAACTTTAAAATAAGGAAACACTTTTAAAAAATAGTAATCATACTTTTTTGACTTATTTAATTTTGGATTTATGTTAAAAATACAGATACAGTAAAAAGAGAATTTTATCACGCTTAGCTTGTCTCACAATTTATGTGCTTTTTAATTTTTGAAATACCTAAATCATGAAATTGTTTTTATACATTTTTTGTCAATTTTAATTAAGTCCATATAATTTAGGATCGAATGAATCTTTTTTAATTTGTAATAATAAGAATGGATCCTATAACACTGAACATTGCTTCATTTCTCATTTTAAAATCACAGAGATAAATTATTTTAGGATAATATTATACATACATTCTCATTGAGGTTTATTTTTCAACGTCTTCACAATTAACACGTAACCATCTTGTTAATGTCTGAATAGGATATCTATATCTCTTGAAACTTCCATTACCTTTCTCACCAAACTCTACTAATGAAATGCCTCCATCTTAAAATCATTGTTATATCTTCTTTTAGAATTAACTAACATTCCAGTGAATTGATTACTTTTATTACAAATTAACCATGCCGTTATTCAGTCTAACATGACTAACCTTCAATAAATTTTATTGCGTCACGAATGGATGTATATATATAAATATTATTTATATTAGTAACTATATATAATCAATTCTATAAATGGCATAACCAATTATAAAAACAAATTAATGTTATATAGAAAATATATTGATTATATGCTATTATGTTTTATAATGTCAAAAATTTCTTTAAGAGAGTAATAAAGTTATTTAGGAGGGATAAAGTTGGCTCTTAATTATAATGAGTTGTCATTAAAAGGTAAATTTGTAGTACATGCAGATCGCAAGTTACAATTTTTAATGGAACCTTTAAAATCTTATTATGGCATCAATAACATCTCAATTATTATGGATTACGCAAAATACTATGAAAAATTACCTGTTCAAGAAAATAGAATTTTATATCAATCAAGAGATGGAAAGAGTATGTCTGATTCTCCTTATGCTATATTTAAATATCTTATGTCAAATCCTGAATATAAGGATTTTATACACGTATGGGCATGCGAATCAAATGAAATTAGAAAATATTATAAAAAGAAATACAGTCACTTAGAGCAAGTTGTTTTTGTAGTTATTCATGGCGATGAGTATTTAAAAGAGCTGGCTCAATGTAAATATTTAATTAACAACTCATCATTCTCAATTTATTTCTGCTCTAAACCTGAGCAAGTCTATATAAATACTTGGCATGGAACACCATTAAAATATTTGGGATTGGATTTAGATAATAGTATCCTTGCTATACAAAATTTAACGCGTAACTTTCTACATACCAAATATTTTCTTACACAGAATGAACATACAACTAATGTATTTAAAAAAGGATTCCAACTAGATGGCTTATATCATGGAGAATTTGTAGAAGACGGTTATCCACGAACTGACTTAACAATAAACACACCATATGATGAAGTTAAAGAAGATCTTATTTCCAATAATAAGAACATTAAATTCAAGAAAGAAAAAACACTCTTGTTTGCACCAACATATAGAGGTAACTTCATGGACCCTTCAGACGATATAGATGAATTATTAGACAATGTAAAACTGTTAGAAAAAAACGCGGACTACAATATTTTATTGAAAGTTCATCCTTTTATGTATTCAAATGTTGTTGAAGATTCAAGGTTTAAAAAATATTTAATACCTGATTCATTAGACCCTAATGAAGTATTATGTTTAGCTGACTTATTAGTTACAGACTATTCAAGTATCTTCTTTGACTTTTTAGTTACAGATAAACCTATTATATTTTTTACATCCGACTATGAAAAGTATAAAGAAGAACGTGGACTATACATTGATGTTAATACATTACCTGGTCCTACTACAACTAATATTGATGATTTAATCACTACTATTAATAATGCTATCTATAAAGAAGAAAAATACTTAGATTTGTATAAGCAATTTAAAAAACAATATGTTCCTCATGATGATGGTAGAGTCACAGAAAGAGTTGTAAATAAAATTTTTAGTACTCCTGTAAAACAATCAAATAACAAAGAAAGAATACTGATATATGCCGGTGGATTAATGAATAATGGTATTACTAGTTCTTTGTTAAATCTTTTACAAAATATAGATTACAATCGATTTGAAGTGACTATTTTCCTTCAAAGAAGAGCAAATAAAATTGCATTAGATAACATGTCGAAAGTAAATAAAAATGTTAAAATCCTTTTGAGAAGTGGTGGATTTTTTGCAACGTTTATAGAGAATTATCGAAATAATTATGTTAGAAAAAGAGGTATCATTACACTTAAAGAAAGTCTCCTGTATCCTGACAAGGCATATCGGAGAGAATTCAGAAGACTTTTTGGGAATAGTCGATTTGATTATGTAATCGATTTTAGTGGGTATTCTATGTTTTGGTCTAATTTGATATTAGCAACACCTTCTAAAAAGAAATTTATATACTTACATAGTGATATGATGGAAGATTTACATAAAGTTGTAGGTAATAAAAAACCACATATCATTAACTTAAAATCCTTGATGACTATTTATCCTAAATTCGATAATTTGATAAATGTTTCAGAAAATATTCATCAAATTAACAAAAAGAAATTAAAACGATTTAATATAGACAATAAATTTGTAACAGTAAATAACCTTCTTGATTTAAATAGAATTTATGAAGGTGCCAAAAAAGAAGAGAATATTATTAAAACATTGGACCCAAACAAACAACTTCTTATTGGAAATTCACCAACAGGTGTCGAAATTATCAACTTTGATAATAATAACTTCAATATATTTGCAAGTGGCCGATTATCACCAGAAAAAGGGTTTGATAATTTAATTGAAGCATTCTCTTATATAGCTAACGATTATCCTAATGCTATGTTATATATATTAGGGGAAGGTAAGGATCGCACAAAATTAGAGACAATGATCCATAGTCGTGGACTGTCAGAAAGAGTTTATTTACTAGGACATCAATCAAATCCATTTAGTTTAATAAATAAAGCAGATCTCTTTGTCTTATCATCCCACTATGAGGGGCAAGGTCTGGTTGTTTTAGAAGCATTAGCTCTCGGCAAAAATGTTCTCTCTTCAGAATTAGAGGTTACTAAAGAAATTTTAGAGAACGGTAAATATGGTATGTTAAAAAATAATGATGCTCGATCACTTGCTGATGGAATAGAGCTATTTTTAAAAGAAGAAACTCCAATATATGAAAAATACAACGTTCAAAAGTATAATGATATTGCTTTGACACAATTCAATAATTTATTCGATTAGATAATACAAAAAACACTTTTAATTTCTTAGTGGGATGGCATGAAATGCTGTCCCACTTTTTTATATTTAACCTATTGTAAATGTAAAAAAATGCTCATGATTTATTCGACTAAAAAAACAGCATAAGGGCATATAACCTTACGCTGTTTAACTCACATAACTATCAAAAGTAAAAACTTTTACATTTTTTCAATATATTTACTGTGAAAATCTTCTATAATTCGATCTAAATCATCAGTATTTAAAGAAAAATACAATTTCATTTTAGGCTCTGTTCCAGACGGACGTACAGCAATAAATCCTTCTTCAAAAATAAACTTAATTAAATTTGCCTCAGGTAAGTTAATTGATTCTTCTTGACCTGTTTCAACATTTAATGAAATCCTGCTATTATAATTCTCAATAAATAGTGGTGTTAAACCCTCAATCTCAACGGATTTCAGCTGCTTGAGACACGTCATAATACGTTCAATTTTTTGTTGCCCTTCCGCACCAGCAAATGTTGGGGACAGTGTCTTATCATGATAATATCCATATTGGTGATATATCTCTGTTAAAACATCTTTAAACGTTTTATTATCTTGTGCAAGCTGCTCTTTATATTTAATTAATAATGGTGCAATTTGTATGGCATCTTTATCTCTAGAAAAGTCTTCTACTAAATATCCATGACTCTCTTCATAAGCCAATAATAACTGAGAAGATGATTGCTCCATATTTCTTAATTGTTCTGAAATATATTTAAATCCTGTTAAAACATTAATCACTTCTATGTCTAATGTCTTTGCGAATTTTTCACTTAAAGCACCAGAGACAACTGATTTAATCATATACAGAGATTGTTTTGTCACTAAGTCATCATGTCTTAACTTAAGTAACAATAGACCAATTTCGTTCCCATTAAAATAACGAGTTGCTCCATCTTGATATCTCTCAACAATACCTAATCTATCTGCATCTGGATCTGTTGCAATAACTAACTGTGCATTTTCTTTTTCTGCAAGTCGTCTACCTATTTCAAAAGTATCTTCTACTTCAGGATTAGCAATTGGAACAGTAGGAAAGTCTCCATTTGGTATAGATTGTTCTTGCGCAATAACATAATTTGTATAACCAACTTCATCTAAAATATTCGACAATAATGGCAAACTTGTCCCATGTAGACTTGTTAGTACTGTCTTTGTAGAAGCCGTCTTGATTGGACCTACTAGATTTCCCACAGCTTTTTTATATAAATTTGTTGTCTCTTCGTCAAAAGATACAATCATATTTTGATGCTTTAATTTTTCAAAATCTTCTACCGTAATATTTAAAGCATCTTTAACAGAATCAATATATTGACTTAACTCTAAAGATGCTTCTGTTAATAATTGTCCACCATCTGATCCATATACTTTTATGCCATTATAATTTTTAGGGTTATGACTTGCTGTAATCATAATGCCAGCCGTTACATTTAATTGTCTCACTGCAAAAGACAATTCAGGTGTGGAGTTGAAACCTTCTGGTAAAATCACTTTTACACCATTTGTTCCTAATACTTTTGCAATTTCTATCGCAAATTCTTTAGATAAATGTCTTGTATCAAAATGAATTACAACTTTAGGATTTGTTGTTTTCTTCAATAAATATTTGGAAAATCCCAATGCAAATTTTTGGATGGTAAACTTGTTCAATCGACCTGGACCAATTCCAAAAGTACTTCTAATACCTGCTGTTCCAAAAGATAAAACGTCTGAGAAACCAGCTTCAATTTCTTTTTCAGATTGAATATTATAGAATGGTTCAATGAGGCTTTCTGAAAGTTTCTCTTCCCATCGTGTTCTCAACTTACTCACCTCTTATTTATAAGTTTAGTGAACGAATATAATCTTTAATTTCTTCATTCATTTCTTCATTTTTTAATGCATATTCTATCGTAGTTTTTACAAATCCGATTTTTTCACCTACATCATAACGTGTACCTTCAAAGTCATATGCATATACCTTATCATCTTTATTTAAACGTTCAATCGCATCTGTTAATTGGATTTCTCCGCCGCTTCCTTCGCTTTGAGTTTCTAAGTATTCAAATATTTCCGGAGACAATACATATCTACCCATAATCGCAAGATTTGATGGTGCAGTGCCTTGTTCTGGTTTTTCGACAAATTTCTCCACTTCATATAAGCGATTAGTTTGAGATTTTGGCGAAATAATACCATAGCGATGTGTTTCAGATTCTGGTACGGTTTGAACACCAATGACAGATTTTCCAGTTTCTTCATATTTCTCCATTAATTGTTGAATTGCTGGTGTTTCTGAATCTACAATATCATCTCCAAGCAATACTGCAAAAGGCTCATTTCCAATAAATTGCTTAGCTGTTGAAATGGCATGACCTAAACCTTTCTGTTCCTTCTGGCGAACATAAAAAATATTAGCAAGGTCTGTTGAATACTGTACTTTATCAAGCAACTCAAGTTTCCCTTTTTCAGATAATGCTGTTTCTAATTCTTTTTGTGTGTCAAAATGATCTTCTATCGCACGCTTATGCTTACCAGTTACAATAATAATATCTTCTATACCTGCCTTAGATGCCTCTTCAACAATATATTGAATTGTCGGTTTATCCAAAATAGGTAACATTTCTTTTGGCATTGCTTTTGTGGCAGGTAAGAAACGTGTACCTAAACCTGCAGCTGGAATAACCGCTTTCTTAACCTTTACGTTTTGTTCATTTTTCATTATTTTATAGTCCCTTCAAAAAAGTTTCTCTTAATACCTTCATTATAAGTATAAAGCATCACCTATTTCAAGCAACATAAAGTATAACACATTATTCAAAACAGATAGACACACGGTATAAGACTCAATAACCGACATATTAAATTGGTAATTGATTACGTCATACAAAAATAAATCAGTTTAAGTAGTATTAGCGACGTCAAAAAATATGATCACAACCTTAAGATTTATGTATTTCAACGAGTAGAATCTAATAAAGTATAATCTTTATCCTCCCAAAGCATTGGATTTAAAAAATGAAAGGTTTTGATATTTTTAGTACATCTTCTATTTCTAGTATGATATTTTAATCGTTAAATAGATTAGCAAATATAGCAATCTCTCAATCACTTTATGAAATGGTTACGCAATTAGTGTATGATATATTTGTATATATTTTAATATTAAAAAGTGAGGGGAACTTATGGAACATCAACTTACAATTATCATTCCATTTTATAATGCTGCTGAATACATAGATAGTTGTATATCGTCAGTCATCAATCAAACAAACCAAAAGTTCGAGTTATTAATTATAAATGATAAAACAACAGATGGTTCTGATAACACTCTTAAACAATTACTTTCACGATATGGTAGAGACTTTACATGGTTGGATTTAGATAAAAATAGCGGCCATGCTCACGCAAGGAATATCGCGTTAAGTTATGTTGAAACACCTTATGTAATGTTTCTAGATGCAGATGATACACTTGCACCATATGCCATAGATGTATATTTACAGTATTTAGGAAAATATGATGCTTTGATTGCACCTATTTCTCCATTTACAGTAAATGTGCCTAATCAATTTGAATCATCATCATTAAACGTTGTAAAAGAATCAATTGCAAATAATCCAACGGCACTTATTGATCAAAAATCGGTGAGTAATATTGTTTTCAAAACAAATATAATAAAACAATACAACATAAAATTTAGCACTTCTCAACACATATATAGTGATTTTGCTTTTCTAATTTCGTATTCACAATTAATACAAAATTATATTAGCTTATCTGGAGTTTCTTTTTATTATTGTGGGGAAGTTTATAACCCTTTTAATTCGACGCAAATACGTGAACAAGAGTTCAACAGAAAATTTAAAGACTATATTTCATCTTTTTGCCATGCACTTGATGTTACTAAAAAACCTGTTATACGTAGATATTTATTGAATATGATGCTCGATACAATTTATCATTCATTTGATCCAAGTCATCCAGATATTAAAGAACGCTACTATCATCATCACAAATCTATATCTCAAATATTACCTTTATTAAAGCCTGTTATACTCAAAAAAAAGAACTTATTATTTCAACTAGAAATGTTGATGTTAAAATATCATTTTGTACCAGCAGCATGGATGATCAACAAACTACGATATCGTAGCCGATTACTAAAAAACATTGTATTAAATAAACCAACAAAACACGCTTCATACTATATGCTGTATAACTCCAAGAGAGCAGTTAAAAACAACACTATCGTATTTGAATCCTTTGGTGGGAAAAGTTATAGTGATAACCCTAAGTGTATTTACGAATATATGAAATTACGATATCCACAGTATAAGTACTATTGGGTCGCCCAAAATTCAGAGACGTTTAAATCACCAAATAACCTAAACATAGTAGTAAAGAACAGTAGAGCATACTACAACCTTTATAAAAAAGCGCATGTTTGGGTACTAAATTCTCGTTTACCACTGCATATGCAGAAAAAAGAGAATCAGCTTTATATTCAAACATGGCACGGAACACCATTAAAACGCCTAGCAAACGATATGCATAAAGTACGCATTCCCAATACTACAACAGCACTATATAAAAAGAATTTTTACAGAGCAACACGTCGATGGGATTATCTCATTTCACCAAATAAATATTCTACGGAGATTTTTCGTTCTGCATTTTGGATGGATACTGATCGAATATTAGAAGTTGGGTACCCTCGTAATGATCTGCTCGTAAATCATCAAGACGACAAAATATTACAACAAGACATCCGACAGTCTCTAAAAATACCTGATGGTAAAAAAGTTATACTTTATGCCCCAACATGGCGTGATGATGATTATTTTTATGTCGGCAGCTACAAGTTTGAACTAACTTTAGACCTATCTAAACTTCAAAAATCATTAGGGGATAATTATGTTATATTATTACGCATGCATTATTTCATCGCTAATCGGCTTGACTTATCAGGTCTAGAAGGATTTGCAATTGATGTATCTGGTCACCCAGATATTTCTGAGTTATTTTTAATCAGTGACGCACTTATTACAGATTATTCATCAGTGATGTTTGACTACGGCATCTTAAAACGTCCACAATTCTTCTTTGCATATGATATTGATAAATATAACCAAGAACTTCGTGGGTTTTACATGAATTACCATAAAGATTTACCAGGTCCTATTTATCAAACGACTGATGAATTATTGACAGGATTACAAAATATGTCTGAAGTAGCAATAAACTATCGAGAGCAGATAGAATCATTTCATCAGCGCTTCTGTTCTTTTGAAACAGGTACCGCTTCAAAATTTATAGGGGACTTTATACATCAACATATAGAGTCTCGTAAATAAGTAAAAGATGAGAAGTTCTATGCACATATTTCGTGTATAAAACCTCTCATCTTTATTTTTAAGAGTTGATATCTTATTCCCTTATTCTACTTCTCCAACAACTGTAAAACGTGTATTGATAAATTGACCTTGCTCAGCTTCATCTACAATCGCAATCGCATAGTCTGCATAACTAATATAGCTGTCCCCTTTTGCGTTAACGATCACGTTGTCTTTGCCTAATTGATACGTACCTGTACGTTTTCCTTCATAGTCAAAGTCAGCTGCCGGACTTAAAAATGTCCATGTCATGTCTGTTGTTTTTTCTAAAATCTCTAAGTTACGCAATGAACCGATTGCTGTCGGTTTGAATATTTCTGGGAACTCAGGTGTCTCAAGTAAACGTGTTGTTTTGTCTTCATCTACAAATAAGCTTCCCGCTCCTCCTACAACAATGACTCTTACCTCCGTGCCTTTCGCAGCTTCAATTAATACATTCCCGGCATCTACATGAATTTGTTCTTCACCCAATGGCGCACCAAATGCATTGATAACCACATCAAAATCTTTAAGGTCACTTTGCGTTAAATCAAAGATGTCTTTCTCAATCACTGCAACGTTATCGTTCGTCACTTTTGCTTTATTACGTACAATCGCTGTGACTTCATGCCCTCTGTCTACTGCTTCTTTTGTAATCAACTGACCTAATTTCCCACTTGCTCCAATAATACCTAATTTCATATTAATAGTCTCCTCACTTTTACCTGTAACTATTTTAATTACTTGTAATTATTATAGTTACAGGTGTTCTTGTTGTCAATAATTCTGATGATTTGTTCTTAAGGTCATTTACGTTATACTGTACTTGTAACTAAAATCATTACATGTCCAAAATAGAAGGAGTTCATCATGTCTATTAGTAGTCGTTTTTCTATCGGAATTCATATTTTAACGCTAATCGAAACAACTAAAGATGAAGTCGTCTCATCTGAATATATTGCCGGAAGTGTCAATACGAATCCAGCAATGATACGCAAAATTATGGGGATGTTGAAAAAGTCCGAACTGATTGATGTGCGTCCGGGTGTTGCTGGCGCACGATTGGCTAAGGAATTGACGGCAATCACGTTGTTAGATGTATACAAGGCGGTCAGTGCAGTTAAAGATGATGCGTTATTCAATATACATGACAACCCTAATCCAAATTGTGATGTCGGTCGAAATATTCAAGCAACCATCGAACCTATCTTTCACTTAGCACAAAATGCGTTAGAACAAGTGCTTGAGAACGTCACAATTGATGCGATTGTCAAAGATGTCCAAGCACGTGAAAAGCAGTTAAATTAAACACTAAAAAACCACCTCTTTTCATATAACAGAAAGGGGTGGCTTCATTTTAGGATTGCACTTTATTTTTTTCTGCGAGTGCATCTAAAAATGCTTTCGCTTGTTGGTTCACTTCTTTAAAGTCTATGCCTTGTTGTTGTGCTGCAAATACACAACCACAGTAACATTGACGGAAGATATTGTAGTCATTGCACATCGTGATTGAACGCTCATACCCTTTGTTCTTTTTAAAGTCACTCGGTAAGTAATTCACATCATAAAGTTGTTGTACATCGAGTCCGATTTCATTGATTAGCTGTGCGTTTTTCTTCGGAGATAATGTAATGGCACTACCGAAGTAATCATACCCTAATTCAACTGCTGCTTCTGCCACCATCTCAAGACGCATGCCAAAACATGCTGAACAACGTTCTCCGCCTTCAGGGGCATCTGTAAGGCCTCGTGTTTTTGCCATTTTCATAAATTCATGCGGCTTATAAGGTGCTTCAATATACTTTACATTTGCGCCTGTACGTTCATTAAAGTCTTTCACAAACTGTTCTTGTACACGTGCACGACGCAAATATTCATTTTTTGGATGAATATTTGGATTGGCAAAATATATTGCTACATCTGCATGTTCTGTTAAAAATTCCAATGTATATGTACTGCATGGCGCACAACAACTATGCAACAAAATGCTTGGGCGTTCTTCATTGCGCGTCCAGTTTACAATCATTTTACGCAAAACTTTGTCATAGTTAATCTTTTGATTCTTCATTTTCTCTAATATTGTATCTGCTTGAATCATTGTATCCCTACCTATTAACGAAATAATATTAAAATACGACGCCCCCCAACTTGAGTGGTAGGAGACGCCTTGTACAGGTGACACATGCACACTTATGTGATTATGCTGGGTCGTCACTTAGCGGCACCAAATTGCGTATAAATCGCAATTGCTCGTTTAATGTCCGCTAAATTCAATTGACCGAGACGAGAGCCTTCACGAAACCACGCTAATATCTCATCGGAATTATGAAGCTCCTTAGGGAATTCAGAATCTAGATGAATGCATCTCGCCAAATCACCTAATGGGGTATCATCACCAATGTAAATTTGCATATATTCATAAAAGCTCAAGTTAAACTTCACCTCATTCACGAGCTATTGAATATTATATCACAATCGTAATCTTTAACTCGTTATTTTTTTGAGTTATTCACACTGACTACACTTGTATTTAGCTGATAAAACGCTATACTATGGTTAAACCATACTAGCAAGAGGTGCTCAATATGCAAAAATTAGTCAACATCCTTGTCATCCTGCTCATTTTGATTGGCATGGTTTTTTTCGGAGCAAAAGCAATCACTGATAATGATACGGAACCGAAAAAAGAACAGACGCAATCGAAACAAAAAGAAGAAAAAAAGGAAAAGCCTAACAAGGATAAAGAAAAGAAAGAAAAACCTAAACAGACGAAAAAAGAGCAGACAGCCGAAGAAGAAATACCGGTATATGATGCTGACGTACCGCAAGAAGACACTTACACAACAGAATCATATGACACACCTACTGAAGATGTAACAGATCCATCTGCACAATCCGGACAAAGTGTTCAACAGCCAGATACATCATATGCGCAACCTGTTGAACAAGCACCTGCTTACACAGCACCACAATATCGTGCATCCGCTCAACCGCAGCCATCACAAAATACTAATGATGACACACAAGATGCACCACAAACGGATGCATCATCTGATGTATCGACACAACCTAGTGATGATCAAAGTGATACAACTGAGCAATAACATAACAAACCCTATTGGACGTGGCACTGCACCCTTAATATGGGACTCACATAAAAACACTTGAATTAGGCTGCTAATTTTCTGTATTGCACAGGGGATAAGTAGCCTAATTTTTGTTGAATTCGATTATTATTATAGTTTTCAATGTACTTTTCGACAATATCCTTTACAATGAAATTAGAGTTATTTAACTCATTGTTAAGATAAAATGTTTCACACTTTAGCGAGGAATGGAAACATTCTATCGGGGCGTTATCAGCAGGTGTACCTTTGCGAGACATACTTCTGATAATGCCCTTTTCTTCGCATAATTGGTAGTAAGCATGCGATGTATAGACGCTTCCTTGATCGCTATGAAGTAGACATCCTTCTGGAATATCAATTTGGTTTAAGGTGTCATTTACCAAACTTTGATCTTGTGTATCGCTAATCTTATAAGCCACAATTTCACCGTTATATAAATCGATGATTGAAGATAAATACAACATTGAATTACCAAAGGGAAGATACGTAATATCAGTAGTCAGTACTTGTAGAGGTTGATTTGCTCTAAAGTTACCATTCAGTTTATTGCTTGTAAGATAATATGCCTTCCCTCGACGTTTAGATTTCTTAATTCTAACTCTACAATTCAAATTATTTTCTCTCATAATTCTTTGTACACGTTTATGGTTTATCGGTTGTTTAGAGGCCTGATTCATCAGAGCAGTTATCTTGCGATAGCCGTACGTGTAATGATTATCTTCACATAATTCCTTAACCTTTTTAACTGTTGTATCTTCCGTTTTCTTCTTATTTTTCCAACGGTAGTAATTTGATTTAGGGACATTCAACACTTCCAAAATCAGCTTCACAGGATGCCTGTGCTTTAACTCATCCACTAATTCTATCACTACTTCAGGTACCACTTCCTTTCCAATTCCTTGTACTTTTTTAAAATATCTATTTCGGCTTGATTTCTTCTATTCTTTAACTTTAATTGTTCCAGTTCAGAAAGTTCCACTAATCCTTTATTATAGGAGTATTGTTTGCCTACTTGTTGACTAAATCGATATGTTTCACCCTTTCTATACCATCTCCACCATGTTTTTACCTGTGTGCTATTTCTAATATTTAATTCACACATAATTTCTTTAGTTGTATAACCTTCTGCTTTCATCTTCACTGCTTTAAACTTTGTTTCAACTGAATACGCCACTCTGCGCATAGAAAAAACACCTCCGTAAATTCATTTTAACTGAATTCAACGAAAGTGTTTTTATAAAGTTCCCACTATATGGGGTCAGCTCAACGTCGATCCAATAGGGTTTTTATAATACTATTCAAAAAGATTACTTTTCTCTGCTCTTTCAGCCAGTTTATGTACCACCGGATTTAAATATGGCTTGCCGATGATACCGATTAAGAAGAAGACAATACCAAAGACTGTCAGCATCGTCAATTTATGCATGAGTATTTCTGGCACAGGTCCACCTACCGCTTCTCTCAGTGCATCAATACTGTAAGAGAATGGGAGGAATGGATGTATCTTTTGGAAAAATTCAGGTGTCACTTCGATTGGGAACGTCCCACCGCCCCCTGCAATTTGTAATACTAAAATAACGATCGCTAAAGCTTTACCTGGATTTCCTAATACAGATACAAGTGTATAAACAATCGTTGTGAAAATCATCGCCGAATAAACACTCACTGCGATGAAGAGTGATACAGATTCGACAGATGCTTTAAGTATCACAATATCACCTACCGAAACGATAAAGGCCTGAATCATATTCATCATCAGGAAGAGTCCCATTTTGCCGAGATATGTTTCACGAATCGTTAAATATGGTTTTAGTTCTTCATGCTTGTTATGTACGGTTAATAAACTCACGAGTAACAGTGTTCCAACCCATATTGCAAGGGCTGTGTAGAACGGTGTACTCGCAGAACCGTAATCTTTGACTGGGAAGACATTGTGCTGATCAATTTCGATTGGATGCGCAATGACACCCGCTTGTTTCTTCAAGTCGTTGCGTAATAAACTGATCAAGTCTTCTAGTGTATTTTCTTCATCCAACTCTTTAAAAACTTTCTCTGCCTTAATCAGATCTTGTTCCACCGCTGGTAAATCATTTCGTGCAAAGTCTGCCAAGTTAGACAATATACGTTTTGCTTTTGGTTGATTACGATCTAACAATGCATTCAACGTATCATATTTCTCGAAAGCTTCTGGTAGCTTTGTGTTCACTGTATCTGTTGCTTTCGCAATGTTAGCTTCTAGTTCTGGTAAGTCATTTCTTATAAAATCAGATGCACGTGCAACACTTTGTTTAAATTCAGGGAAATAGGCCTGTGCAATAGACATCGCTTTATTGTATTTTGCTTCAACAGTCGGCAATACGTCACGCAACTTCGTCAGTCTTTCATTCGCATCAGATAAGATGACTTGTCCTTTGCGCACAATATCTTTCGTTGTTTGTAATTTTTCTTGGACCGTATCTATCGTCGCCGCACCTTGTTCAAGTGAACTGTCTACACGTTTTGATACGTCTAACAACGCTTGCGTGATATCGTTTTTAATTGTCGTATTTGCATCTGCCAAACGTTGTCGCAATGCATCCAGTGCATCAATGACATCTTGCGCTTCTGCCTTACCTGTATTTCCAGAAGTAATCGCATCTTGTAAGTCATTCAAACGCTTCGTCATTGCCTTAATCTCTTGTTGTGTATTTTTCAACTTCTCCTGTTCATTGCTTAAATCAATACCTTCCGACTGTTCAATCTCTGTTAACCAATCACGATAATCACGCAACGTCTTGCTCGCATGATTCATACGTGCAATCAAGTGTGCTAACGGTTGCTCAAATGTATCAGGTCGATTACTTCCTAAAATACCATAGCTTATATTTTTCGCCGCATCAAGATCTTGTTGTGTCGCTTCTAGTTGTGAAGCAATGGTGTCATTGACGCCATTCAACGCAAGCTCATAGTCACTCCCCATTTGCTGCGCTTCATCTGCAGTTATCACTTGACCGTCAGGTAACGGTGTGACATCTTGCTCTGCTTGTGTACTCGTCTGAAGTGTATGATAATGTGTCCCTTTGGCACTTTGTTGTGCCGTTTCGACACGACCTGTATCATTCGTTTCACTATTTTCTGCTGGTTGCGCTTCAGCACCTGAACTATTTTCGTTTGATGATGGCGCTGATGAAGATGGCTGACTGCCTTCTTGTTGATTAGTATTTGGTTGAGGTGCTGTTGGATTCGTTTGTCTTTCTGGTTGTGTAGGTGTCTGGTTATTAGAACCATTTCTCTGTGGCGCACCCTGGTTTGCTTGTCCTTGATGACCGGTAAAGCTGTCTCCGAAGTTTTGTAGGTTGCCACTTCCTGATGGTATATTCCCTTGCGTCCCCTGTTCTTGGCGTTGTGTCAAGTTGTCCGCAAAGTCACGATTAATTTCTCTTGCTTGATCAATACCCTTTTCATAAACATTGATTCTTTGCTCTATCGTCGGTAACAATTGACTCGCTGTATCCAATGTTTTCATGCCTTTTTCCGTACCGGTAATCGCTGTGTCGACACCTTGATTGATCTGTGGGAAATGATCTGGCACACCACTTGCAACTTGTAAAACACGCTCGATTTCCGGCATATATTCATTGACTTTTAATATCAACTTGGCACGCTCGTTAATCGCAGGAATACTCGCATTCAATTGGTTGAGTTTCTCCGCAGCCGTCATTGCTTCATCTTTATAACTACCTAAATGGCGGAACTGATCGGCATATTGATCAATCTTACCTTGATTTTCATCAATATATATAATAGCTTTTCGGAACTTTTCAATCTTAGGTAAGGCTTGATATGCGGTATCGACACCGTCCCGAATTTTTTCATACGTTGGCACTTGTTCTTCGAGTTTTATACCTAGTCGATTCGCTTCGTCTAACAACACTTTCGTGACGACCTTATCAAAGCTTTCATTTGCCTTTTTAACAATTTCACTCGTTCCTGCATCTGTCATCTTAGGTGCGATCGCATTCAGCTTTTGATTCACTTTATAAGTGACCTTTGCTTGTTGCGGATCTTTCCTTAATGTACCTGTAATCTGATGGGAGAATTGCTTAGGAATATACAGCGCAGCATAATACTTCCCTTTGTATAATCCTTTATCTGCTTCTTCTCGATTGACGAACTGCCAATCAAAATGATCATCTTTATGCAAAGTCTCTTCTATTTTATTTCCTACATTGATTTTCTCGTTGCGTACCATATCCCCTTCATCTTCATTGACGACCGCAATCTTAATATTGCCTGTGTTAGAATATGGATCCCATGTTGCTTCAAGGTTAAACCATGCATAAAATGAAGGTAAAATAGCAAGTCCTGCTAACAATATCAATGCACCCGGTGCTTTCCCAATTCCTTTTAAGTCCGTTAAAAACAACTTGAATGCTTGTTTCATCTTCTGACACCTCTATTCAACATTCATCTTATCATCTATTCTAAAAATACGTCTCTTTTTATAGTAATTTTTAGTTGACACTTATCAACTAACTAGGTAACCTTACATAGTATACAATTTCACATCGCATTTGTACACTCAGACCATTTTTTATATGATGCGAAGTAGTTCAATTTAGGAGGCAGTTATATATGAAAGGCAAAGTATTGTGCACCGCTCTATTATCGACAGCACTTGTTGCAACTCCTACAACAAGTGGTCTTGCAGAAGCTGTCACGCAAAAGGCACAAACAGCACTTGAACAAGATGAGACACAACGTTTAGATGACACAACCACAGACTCTCCTTTAGATATGCTACCGGATGACGACAATAACGATACGTCACATGAAAAAGAGGATCAAGATGCTAAAACCCATAAACGAGAAAAATCATCTGTAACACAAGACGACAACACGACGGATTCGTCACTCATGATGGATGCTTTTGATCAATGGCTCTATCAAACAGCATTAGGGCGTCCAAGTCCATCTGCGAATGACACCGATTACCCAGATATACAAAATGAATCACCGCAAAATGTTGACGTAGACACAGAACATGCACCATCAATAGGTGTTTCACCTGCACCGACAGAAGGACTTTCTACGGATGAACGTGACTTTTTCGATAATCTTAGTGCCATATTGAATGAAGAAACGCCATTTGACGATATTGTCTCAGAAGACGACGACATGACAGACGACATACAAACAGAAGATGAACCGACTGAAACAGACCCCGTCGACGATGAGACAAACACAACGCAAGATGAACCGACTGAAACAAACTCCGTCGATGATGAGACAGACACAACGCAAGATGACATTGATGAAACACTCGAAACGCCTGCTGATGATGAAGGGGAAGAAACAACTGATGACAACACGCAATCAGATGATTCGGATGACATAACAAACGAAGGTGCCGAATCTGACGATGAGAATGATATAACAGACGCGCCGACTGATGATACGAATACTGTAACTCAGGAAGGCGAGACGTCTAAGAAGGACGATGTCATAATCGAAGCTTTGTTAGATCAATATAGTGACAAAGCTGAGAAAACGCAGGCAAAACAGCAAAAGACACAAAGTGAGAAACAGAATGTGCAAAATCCACAAATTCCGTCGAAAGATGCTTACACTGGTTCACGTCAACAAGCACCTGCTCAAACATTCGATGATTTACCGAAGCATTCACCAGCAAGACAAACAACTTGGTTCCAAGAGTATGCACCGGCGAAACATGGAGCGGATACAGGCGCAATTTCGGATATTCGTGTAGCACCGAATCAGTCGACACGTGAATTTATTAATGATATTGCTGAAGATGCACATCGCATCGGTCAAGAACAAGATTTGTATGCTTCTATTATGATTGCACAAGCTATCTTAGAATCAGATTCTGGGCGTAGCGCCTTAGCACAGTCACCGAATCATAATTTGTTTGGGATTAAAGGCACTTATCACGGACAAAAAGCAGGTTTTAACACACTGGAGTCAAATGGGCGCAACATGTATCAAATTCAAGCAGACTTTCGTAAATATCCGAATAAAAAAGCTTCTCTTGAAGACTATGCGCATTTGATAAAAGGTGGCATCGATGGAAACCCAACGATATATAAAGGTGTCTGGAAAAGTGAAAGCAGTAGCTATCGTACAGCCGTGACAGAACTTGTCGGAACTTATGCAACAGATCCAAACTATGATACAAAGCTAAAACAACTGATTCAAACTTACGACTTAACACGCTTTGATCAGAAAAAAATGCCGAGACTGTTAGAATCTAATATTGTATCAACTGGCAAAGATGTTAGTGGCAGTGGTTTCAAAACTTTCCACACATCAGGTCACTCTCCATACCCACAAGGACAATGTACATGGTACGTTTACCATCGCATGGCACAATTCGGCAAACCAATTGCGGGGAACATGGGGAACGCTGGGGAATGGACAAACGCTGCACATACAAAAGGATACAAAGTGACAAAACAACCAACAAAACAGAGTACTGTTGTTTTCCGTCCTGGTCAGCTAGGCGCAAACAATTATTACGGACACGTTGCTTTTGTAGAACAAGTACATGATGATGGTTCAATTGTCATTTCAGAATCTAACGTAAAAGGGCTTGGTGTGATTTCATACCGCACAATTGATGCAACAAGTGCACAATCTTTAGACTACATCGTACGCTAAAAATCATATCTCTATTGCATAATAAAGGGTTGGAAGTCATTACTTCCAACCCTTCATCGATGTAAAAAACATCATTTTCTTCTGCTACACTTGTAGGCGCATATTCATCACCTACTACTCGCTGCTCTGATTCTTCTCAATCGCTAGCCACGTATTGAAAGCTTGTTTCTCACAAAACTTTCAATGACAACACCTTGTTTGGCATATGGTTTGCTCAATGTGGCTGATACACTTCGACACAGTATCCTTTAGACTGACACGATGGGCACGTTAAGTAACGGGTCGATGGTGTATGTGAAGCAAATATAAAATTTTTCATACTAGGACTAAAAACATGTTGGCATGTCGGACACATATATTGAACTTGATGATAATAGGTATGTGTTAAATAACCAGCAATACCGATACTCACACCTATTCCTAAGGCAGGATATAACAAGTGGTTGGTTTTAATACCTGTCCATATGCCTGACCACAAGCATAATGTACCCACACTTCCGAATGCGATCATTTTCATTCTTAATGGTTTGAGATTTTTGTTTTTCATAAGCATTTGATCCATCTCTTGTAAATGATTGACCGGTGATTGAGACGTTTCATGAATCATGTTTTGCATCGCTCGAATCTGTTTTTGTTGCATTTTTTGTTTCTGGATATTTTCTTCTAACATTTTATTTTTTTGATCCAAAATTAAACGAACTGTATCAAGTGTTCCTTCTGATGCAAATAATGTTTTAATCTCTTTCAACTGCATGCCAAGGGCTTTCATAATTTGTATGAGCTTTAACTTTTCAACTTCTGTATCTGTATAAACACGGTAATCGTTTTTGTTAACAGATGCGGGCGATAGGACACCTTTTTCATCATAATAATGTAAAGTCCGTGTTGAAATATCAAACATGCGTGCCAATTCACCGATTGAATAATTCGCCATGGATCTTCACCTCCTACCTTCGTTATAGTCTATGACGTCGCGTGAAGGTCAAGAATTTCACGTATGATTTTTAAAAATTTCTCACGTTCATCAATAAATGGTGCATGCGCGCTCTCTTCAAAATAGTAATAGCGTTTATCTTGTGATCCGATATTGTCAAAAAGCGCGCGACTATCTACGTCGGTTGTTTGTAAATCGTGCTCCCCTTGTATTAAATAAAATGGGATTTTTATTTCCCGGGCAATTGTTATTAAATTCGTCTCGACCATCTCTGTCGTCAATTGTTCAAACGATGATAAACTGCCTCTGACAATGTTCATACGTTCTTGCAATGTGTAATAAGGTGTCGACATCATCGCACGGAACATCTTTAATGCTGAATAACCTTTTCGTGAAAAGCCACTCTTATACCGTTCTGTATAACGCATCCGAATTTTGTCATAATATTTATCTTTGTTAAAGTAACGACTAAGATTGACCTTTTGAAGTGCTTGAATGGCACGTGTATCCTCTTCAAGCTGTGCGTACCGACGCAGTCTTTCTAAAATCACACGCTCGTTACGATACACGTCTCCAAGTTGGCCAACACCGATATAAGCCGTAATCCAAGATGGACGTCTATGTGCCAACATCGCCCCGATAATCGTTCCAAAAGAGTGGCACATTAAAAACACTTGTTCCTTGTGGTAGTGATAACATAAATATTGAATCAACCATTCTGCATCTTGAATGACTTCTTCCATTTTGACTGGTTGTTTCGTATAAGACATCCCAGTACCTCGTTGATCCCAAAAAACAACCGTAAACCAGTGTGTCAAATCAATATGATGTGCACGAAAGAACGGATACAGCGGAAAACCCGGCCCACCGTGTATGACAAATAGAATTGGATTCGCAAAATCACGTGTTTCGATAATAATCCCTTGTTTCACACCATTAATTGTCAAATACTGTTTTAAGATACGCTTGCCATCCTGCTCAGAATATCGCTTCATATCATCACCCCATTCACTTCTATTATAAGGCAAATGACGACCTAATCGGAATGGAAAATGTTGATGTGACGCATCTGATTGTCTCAAGATGATACTATACAAACATTTCACTTAAACAACACTAGTGCTTTCACTATGATTATGCTAGATTAGTAATATCAAATGATGAAAGTAGGTCTCAGTAAATTATGACGACAGCTTTACCAAATTGCCCAAGTTGTGGCTCTGAATATACATACGAAGATGGTGCTTTATACGTATGTCCAATGTGTGCACACGAATGGACAGCTGAATCTGTTGCTGAAGCAGAAGAAGCTGCGATTGTACGTGATGCGAATGGTAATATCCTACAAGACGGCGATACTGTTACAGTTATTCGTGACTTGAAAGTCAAAGGAAGTTCAAATGCAATTAAGCAAGGTACAAAAGTGAAAAACATCAAACTCGTCGACCCAGAAGATGGTCATGACATCGATTGTAAAATTCCTGGTTTTGGTCAAATTGGTCTAAAATCAGAAGTTGTGAAAAAAATAAACTAATATGCGAAAAGCCATTGGTAGTCAGTCCATACTGACTGTCCCAATGGCTTTTTGTGTGCTTTTAAAATTCTGTATTCACTGCTTGAATCACTGCATCCATATCATTTCCTGTTGAAATCGATACTGCTGCGATAAAACTACCTTCGACAATTGGTGCCGTTATCTTTTCAACACGGTGACTGCCTGCATACATCTCAAGCGCCATATCCAAGTTCATTTCAGATGAACCGATATCAAAGAAGCAAACAGCATCGTCTTCTAAGCTTTCAATAGTCGTAAAGATTGTATCAAATGAAGTCCCAATACCACCGTCATGTCCACCTATGGCAACGACTGATACACCCGGTGCCATCTGTTCAAGGAGATCTTTTGTACCTTGTGCGATTTTTTCACTATGACTCACGAGTACAATTTGTGTCATCTTATTCATCTCCAATCAATGCATTTAAGATGTAGACACTACTTTGGGCACCTGGATCCATATGACCAATAGAATCGGACTTAAAGTATGCGGCACGTCCTTTTGTTGCTTCTAATGCTTTCGTATCTTCCGCATAACCTTGTAGCGTTTCTAATGTCACAGTGTCACCATTTTGAACAGCTTCACGTGCGCGGTCTATCACATCAAACATCGTCTTTTCGCCACGTATCACTTTTCCACGTTGCGCTACTGCTTCAGCAAACGCATTAATTAATACACCTAACTGTTCACGATCAATCTCTTCTTCTGCCACTTGAGACATCTTCACAAAACTAAATCCATACAACGGTCCTGATGCACCACCAACATTCGACATCAGTGTCATACCAGTAGATTTTAATAAGTTCGCCATTGAACTATCGTCCAACTTATCTGGCAATGCTTCAAAACCACGCAACATATTGACACCGTGGTCTCCGTCACCAATAGCACGATCCAAGTCCGTCAATGTTTCTTCTTCCGTTTTAAATGTTTCTCTTAATGCCAATAATCGTTCTTTTAATGTTGCTGTATTCATCATCATCTCTCCTTAGTTGAAATAACGACTGTCTGTCGCTGCTTTAAGTGCTGTTAGCAAGCTGTCATCATGTGGTGCAAGCGTAATTGAGAAGCCTTGCATATCCAACGCTGTCATATAGTCACCAACCAACCAATGCGTCACTTTCTTACCTTGTGCCGTCAATTGTTCTGATACATACTTCGCCATAATTTGTAATTCAGATAGCGGTGTACCGCCCATACCATTCAGCATAACAATCACTTCTGTTGCTTCAACTTCAGCAACCAAACGTGTCACTAAACGTTTTGCAATGTCTTCTGCACTTTCAACTGTCGTACGCGTAATACCACGCTCACCATGAATACCGATACCAATTTCCATCTCATCAGCTTCGATATCAAAGCCATATTTACCTGTTGTTGGTACAAGCGGTGGTGTCAATGCCATACCAATAGAGCGAATACCAGTTAATAATGTTTCTACTTTTTCTTTCAAATCAGTTAATGATACGCCTTGTTCAGATAGGTATCCTGCGTATTTATGTACGAGTACCGTACCTGCCACACCACGGCGTTTATCAATGTCTTCAATCGCAATATCATCCGCTACAACAACCATTTCCACAGCGATATCTTCCATTTGTGCCATCTCTTGTGCCATTTCAAAGTTCATTACATCTCCGGCGTAGTTCTTCACAATTAATAACACACCATCACCATTATCAACCGCCTTGATCGCTGCTAAGACTTTGTCAGGCGTTGGTGATGTGAATACTTCACCACATACTGCCGCATCTAGCATCCCTTGTGCGACATATCCCGCATGCGCAGGTTCATGACCGCTGCCACCACCCGATACAAGTGCCACACCTTTTTGTTTTTTCTCAGCACGAACGACAACTGTGTCCTCAATCACATCTACATCAGGGTTCGTCAATTTCATACCCTCAAGCATGTCCTTCAAAAAATATGTTTTATCTTGAATTAACTTTTTCATATACATCACCCTTTCTCTTTATCATTTTTAGTATAACGCTTTCAATCAAATTTGAATAATATTTCACAAGGCGTTGTATTTTTAATGCTTCAGCAATTCAAAAAAAGGGAGTAGGACAGGAATCTTTTTTGCTATAAAAGATTTCGTCGTCCTACCCCGGCAAATGTGACTAGAAGTGAAAAAGTTTGTATAAACGCATTTTCAATTCAGACACCTACTGCCATTACACTTATTACTACATTAAAAAATAGGAGCTGAGTACTATGTCCCAGCCCCTTCTAATAGGATTATTTCAATTCAGCTAAATAACTGCGTCCAAATTCTGGTAATTCAACACCGAAGTTATCAGCAATTGTTGCGCCGATTGAACTGAATGTTGTGTCGCCTTCAAGCGCTGCGCCGCCTTTAAACTTTGGACTGTAAAACAATACCGGAATATATTCACGTGTATGGTCTGTACCTTCTGCTGTCGGGTCATTACCATGGTCAGCGGTAATGATCAACAAGTCGTCTTCACGCATGTTGTCCATCAGTTCAGGCAAACGTTCGTCGAAATCCTTCAACGCTTGCGCATAGCCTGGCTTGTCTCTACGGTGACCGTAGAGCGCATCAAAGTCTACCAAGTTCAAGAAACTCAAGCCTTTGAAATCCTTCTTCACAACGTTCATCAGCTGATCCATACCGTCCATGTTACTCTTCGTACGAATCGCTTCCGTCACACCTTCACCGTCATAGATGTCATTGATCTTACCAATCGCAATGACATCATGATCGGTATCCTTCAATGTATTCATCACCGTACGACCGAACGGTTTCAACGCATAGTCGTGACGGTTACTCGTACGTGTGAAGTTGCCCGGTTCACCGACATACGGACGGGCAATAATACGTCCAATCAAGTACTTCGGATCTTTCGTTAACTCGCGGACTTTCTCGCAGATATCATACAGTTCTTCGAGCGGGATGATCTCTTCGTGTGCCGCGATTTGTAGCACGGGATCCGCAGATGTGTAGACGATCAAGTCGCCTGTCTCCATCTGGTGGGCACCCCACTCGTCAATGATTTGTGTGCCTGACGCTGGACGGTTCGCCACGACTTTACGTCCAGTGAGACGTTCAATTTCCGTAACGAGTTCGTCTGGGAAGCCGTCCGGGTACACTTTGAATGGTTCGTTAATGTTTAAGCCCATGATTTCCCAGTGACCTGTCATCGTATCTTTCCCAACAGATGCTTCACTCATCTTCGTATAGTACGCCGCTGTCTCGTCTACACGACCGATGACGGGTAAGTCATCGATATTACCGAGTCCAAGACGTTCCAAGTTCGGTAGCTTTTGGTCGAAGCCTTCTAATGTATGTTTTAACGTATGTGATCCTTCATCGTTGAATGCCTTCGCATCAGGCGCTTCCCCGATGCCGACTGAGTCCATCACGATCAAATGAACACGTTGAAATGGTGCTGTCATCACAATCACTCCTCGTATGATTTGTCTCTCTTAGTAATCCGTGTCTGCTTCTAATCCTTGCATAATTTGTACGCCTGCACTTGCGCCTACACGTGTTGCTCCTGCTTCTAACATCGCTTGGAAGTCTGCCAAGTTACGCACACCACCTGAGGCTTTCACTTCAAGGGCATCACCGACTGTGTCTTTCATCAACTTCACATCTTCCGGTGTTGCACCACCGCCTGCGAAACCTGTTGATGTCTTCACGAAGTCTGCGCCTGCTGCTTTAGATAATTCACATGCTTTCACTTTTTCTTCGTCTGTTAATAACACTGTTTCGATAATCACTTTCACTGTTTTATCGCCAGATGCTTCTACCACTGCGGCGATATCTGCTTGTACATCATCGTAACGTCCATCTTTCAATGCGCCGATATTGATCACCATGTCGATTTCATCTGCACCTTTTGAAATAGCATCTTTCGTTTCACATGCTTTCACTTCAGATGTTGAAGCACCCAATGGGAACCCGATGACTGTACAAACAAGTACATCTGAATCTGCTAATTTGTCTGCCGCATATGCCACATGTGTTGGGTTGACACATACTGATTTGAAGTGATATTCCTTCGCTTCTTCAATAATTTTATCAATTTGTTGACGTGTTGATTCTGGTTTTAATAATGTGTGGTCAATATATTTTTCGTAGTTCATGTTATCCTGCTCCTATTTCTCTATTTGATATTTTAATTATAACATTGTGTATGGCAAAAGCCGATTGATTGAGTACGGCGTATCATTCCTAAAAGCTCAGTTTTGCTTTTTTCTTTACATTATCAATACATATTCCTATTTTTCTTTTTTATCCCTGCTACATATAAATAAAATAAAGAATACAAATGGAATCACACCAAATAAGCGTGTGATAAAGTTATAATTACCTGTTATTTCTGGTAATACAAGTTTAAATAGAATAAATGTCACGATTAACAATATTAAGTACACTTTTCTTCTATTCATTTTTTATAAATCACCTCAATTAATCATGACGCAACATATCGTTGATCACTTTCACATGTAAGTGACTATTTTTGTAACCTTCTAAAATATCATTTACTTGTCTCATTGGAATTGTAGGAAGACTTCTTATTTCACATAGTTTATTTCTAAATTCCTGCTTAGGCACTTTTTCATTATTCGTTGTTAATTTGAACAAGTAATCATTTAAACGTTGAATTTCATGAACACGATAACCGTATCGCAATAAAACTAAGTCTTTTGTTTTTAAATCAGGTGCTAATGTTTCTTGTAAAACATCTATGGATTGCTTGATTAATAAAAGTTGAGATTCTAATTCTTCATGATTCATTTAAACCACTCACTTTCTTTTTTAGTTTTAATCAAATTTATATGCCCATTGAATGATGTTCCACTATCCGTATTTACTTCCCTATTTGAAAACATAACACCTTTCACTATAACATTCTATGACTCGCATCAAAATTCAACCCCTTACAAGACAGAATTGAAATATTTTTCTGATTATTCTGTTGAAAACTCTATTTCTGTATGCTACGATATTCATATTATAAAAACACTTTAGTTTGGTAGAGAGTGAAAGCGAGGTTGGCAAAATGGAAAATGCTTTGATTACGTCGAAGTTAAATGAAGTTGCCTTTTTACGTTTAGCTGAACAACGTGAATTTCAGCTGATTGACACATCGTTTATTGAAACGTTGAATTGGGAGACGTTAACTTCAGATGATTTGAAACAAATGCAAGAACGGAGTGTGTGGCAAGATCACGAGAAGTTGTTTGCCCTACGCAATGACTTTACAGATCAACTTGTGCGCTACTATCAGCAGTATGACCGTCGACATCAATCCGTCGCATATTCTGGACCGATTGTTCGACATCAAAAAGTTTCCACTCAACTCGGTCTCGAATGTTATCAACCGACGATTCAAGCGATGCATCAAGCTTTCACGACATTCTATGACTATATTCGTGACACGTTAAACGATAGCATTGATTATGTGATTATCGGTCATTACGAACTTGTTCATTTATTGTTAGGCAATCAACAAACGGATAATGTGATGACGTGGATTACACAACGAAACATCTCTGCATTGAAGACGGAACTCGGTGTCGATCATCCGCTTGTGCAACTGTTGTTGACACCGACACATGAACAGTTACAACAACTCAATACACGTTTTGATGCAAGCCATCAAATTGTGGCAACACTCAACCACTGGGATCGTTTCTTCCGTTCTCTTGGAATTCACAAAATCCATTTGGACTTAACGCCTCAACCACCACGCTCTTACTACAAAGGAATTTTTATCAATGCGGTGCTAAAAGAGCGTCAAACAACATTAAATGGCGGTTACTACAAGGGTGCACTTGAAGGATTTGGACTCGGTCTCACTTTATAAGGATACAAAGGGGGTACTGGCATGCTGACAATTGCATTAGCCAAGGGACGATTATTAAAAAGTTTTATCGCTTATTTGAAGCAACAAGGAGAAGAAGAATTAGTTCAATTAATTGAGTCTCGCGATCGGCAACTTCAAATTCAAACAGAGCAATATCACTTCTTATTTGTAAAAGGCAATGATGTGCCGATTTATGTGGAACAAGGGATTGCGGATATCGGCATTACAGGAAGCGATATTTTAGCTGAACAATCCTATGATGTGAACCAGCTGATTCGACTACCATTTGGTGCTTGCCATTTCTCAGTAGCTGCCTTTGAAGACACGACAGAATACCGAAAAATTGCAACATCGTTTCCTAAAACGGCACAACGCTACTTTAAAGAAACTGGCCGAGATGTATCATTGATTGAATTGTCTGGGTCGATTGAGCTTGCTTGTGTTATCGGGATGGTAGATGGGATTGTTGATATCGTTCAAACAGGTAACACGTTACGTTCAAACGGACTGGTCGAGAAGGAATTTATTACAGATGTGCAAGCACAACTCATTACAAACCGTCAAAGCTTTTTTACAGCATCGGCAGAGATTGATGCTTTTATTAAGATGTTAGGAGTGTCGCTCATTGATTTATAATACACAACAATTTCTTAACCAATACCAAACAACAGCCCAATTAGATACTCGCTTGCATGAGCAAATTACGGCAATTTGTGAGACCGTACAGCAACAAGGTGACCGTGCATTATATCAATATAATGAACAGTTTGATCGTGTAACAGTGGAGGCGCTTGAAGTCCCACAAGTTCAATTACAACAAGCATATGACACATTAGATGCAGACTTACGCCAATCTTTAGAGCTGAGTTATTCACGTATTCGTGACTATCAATCAAGTATTCGTTACCAAAATCAACAAAATAACCAAGAAATGTATGAAGTATATCATCCCATTGAACGTGTTGGTGTCTATGTACCAGGTGGTAAAGCAAGCTACCCTTCTACTGTGTTAATGACTGCAACGCTCGCTAAAGTGGCAGGTGTCAAAGAGATCATTGTTGTAACACCCCCACAGAAAAATGGTGTTGCTCAAAGCGTGTTAGCTGCTTGTCATATTGTCGGTGTCGATCATGTCTATCAAGTCGGTGGTGCGCAAAGTATCGCTGCATTGGCTTATGGGACAGAAACAATTCCAAAAGTAGATAAAATTGTTGGCCCCGGAAACCAATACGTTGCCTATGCCAAAAAATATGTCTACGGCGAAGTGGGGATTGACCAGATTGCTGGACCTAGCGAAATTGCACTTATCATTGATAACACATGTGATGTAGAAGCCGTTGCTTATGACGTATTAGCACAAGCCGAACATGATGAAATGGCACGTACTTATGTCATTTCCACAGACTGGAACTTGCTTGAACAATTGGAAGCACGATTAGAAGCACTTGTTACAACATCTGAGCGTCGAGATATCGTTGTAGCAAGTTTACGTAACTATCACTATGCCATTCATGCAGAGGACTTTCATGTATGCTGTCAACTGATGAATGACATTGCACCAGAACATGCATCGATTCAAACTGCACAACCAGAGCAATTTGTACCATATATTCACTATGTCGGTAGTCTATTTTTAGGTGGCTATGCACCCGAAGCCATTGGCGACTACATTGCGGGCCCTAGCCATGTATTACCAACAAACCGTACTGCACGCTTTCAACACGGCTTGTCAGTCAACGACTTTTTAACCAAACATACAGTCATTCAACTATCACAAGACACGTATCAAGACACGTATCGTGCCGCAGCAACAATTGCACAAGACGAACAGTTATACAATCATCAACAATCTCTAATAGTGAGAATGCGAGGGGAACACAATGATTAAAATGGATAAAAATGAAAGTCCGATGACACCTTTATCACCGGAAATATACTTTGATATACTCAACAATCAAGATTACAACTTATATCATGATGATGACTATGACCGCTTCCGCACAGCGTATGCCAACTATTTCGGCGGCTTTTCTAAAGAACAGGTCTGTGCCGCCAATGGCTCTGATGAACTCATTCAAAAATTGATGTTTATTATGCCTGAAGGACCTTGTCTTACATTAAACCCCGACTTCTTTATGTATCAATCATTCGCTGAGCAAGTGGGACGTCCAATTGAATTTGTAGATGCAACGACAGATTTACAATTTCCAATTGAAGCTGTATTAACACGTATCGATGAAGTCAAGCCAAGTTTCTTTATTTTAAGCAATCCACACAATCCAACAGGTCAGCGTTTTGATGAAACATACCTCTTACAAATTGCAGATAAAATGAAAATGCTTGGTGGTTATCTTGTGATTGATGAAGCATATATCGACTTTTCAACACCACTTGATATCACATTAGAAGACCATATCGTTGTGATGCATACATTATCAAAAGCTTTTGGGCTTGCCGGTTTGCGTATAGGTGTATTAGTGGGGACAGAAACAACACTTGATCTTGTACGTCAAATCGAACAACCGTATCCACTCAACATTTTGTCACTGCGTATTGCGACATATTTGTTTGAACATCCAGATTCAACGAAGAAATTTGTCGCTAAACAACGTGCTTTAAGCGAACGTCTTAAAGATATTTTCAAACGCTACGTTGATGAAAAATTAGTGCTCTACCCAAGTGAAACAAACTTTATTTTAACAGCAGGAACACAAGCTGTGGCACTTGGTGAATATGTAAAATCACATGGTTTTCAACCACGATTCTATAATCCAATTACAGAGCAACAGATGAGTGATTGTGTCCGTTATTCGATTGTAAGCGATGAAGATATGGATCGTTTTGAAACTATCGTGAAAGAATGGAGTGAACAACATGACCTTTCAAATTAAACGTGAAACGAAAGAGACAAAAATTGATATGAGCCTATCGCAGTCCAATCAAGAGAGCTCCATCCATACGGGGGTTGGATTTTTGGATCATATGCTGACACTCTTCAGCTTTCACAGTGGCCTTTCTCTGAATATTAATGTTCAAGGGGATACATGGGTCGATGATCACCATACAACAGAAGATATCGGTATCGTCTTAGGTCAGTTGCTATTACAATTCACACAAGAAAATCCTTACTATGAACGTTATGGCCAACAATATTTACCGATGGATGAAACACTCGCACGTGCTGTTGTAGATATTAGCGGGCGTCCTTATCTCAACTTCAATGCGACATTCAGTAAAGAGAAAGTCGGTCAATTTGATACCGAACTCGTTGAAGAATTTTTCCGAGCATTTGTGATTAATGCACGCTTAACGGTGCATATCGATTTGTTACACCAAGGTAATACACACCATGAGATCGAAGCGATTTTCAAAGCCTTTGCCCGTGCACTGAAGCAAGCACTGGCACCTGCGCAATCACAACGTATTCCATCATCTAAAGGTGTGATTGAATCATGATTGTCATTGTAGATTATGGACTCGGTAATATTCATAACGTTAAACGAGCCGTGGCACACCTAGGATACGAAGTTGTCTTATCACGTGATCCAACAACCATTCAAGCTGCTGACCAACTTATTTTACCCGGTGTCGGACATTTCAAAGATGCGATGACAGCAATTCGTCAATATGAACTTGATCAAGTCCTTCAACAATACGACAAACCGATCATCGGCATTTGTCTCGGCATGCAACTGATGTATGAAGAGGGTGAAGAAGGTCATGTGTCTGGTCTTGGACTTCTAAAAGGGCGTATTACAGAAATACAAACCCCTTATACCGTTCCACATCTTGGTTGGAATAATTTAATCTCATCTAAAACTGACTTAACTCAAGATGTTTATTTCGTTCATAGCTATCAAGCACCGATGAATGAAGATGTCGTGGCTTATGCAGAATATGGCACAGATATTCCAGGTATTGTGCAAAATGGACGTTATATCGGTATTCAATTTCATCCGGAAAAAAGTGGTGAAAGTGGCTTAGATATACTCGCACAAACACTTAAAGGAGGATGGCAACATGCTTAAACTATGGCCAGCAATTGACCTTATCGAAGGACAAAGCGTGCGCTTAACAGAGGGAGATTATAACACATCAGAGACAATGACACGTTCAGCAGAAGACAGCATTCAATTTTATCAGCAGTTCGAATGTGTCGACCGTATTCATATCATTGACTTAATAGGTGCCAAGTCACAACGTGCAATCGAAATGGACTACATTCGCCAATTGATCAATAGCAGTACAAAACCTATCGAAGTCGGTGGTGGGATTCGTGATGTTGATACGATTCGCAATTACTTCTCCCATGGCGTTGACTATTGTATTGTAGGCACAAAAGCCATTCAAGATATTGACTGGCTGACAGAAATGGCAACGTTATTTCCCGGGAAACTTTATGTGTCCGTTGATGCGTATGATACAGATATTAAAATCAACGGTTGGTTAGAAGATGCCAAATTGAACTTATTTGATTATGTATCTGCCATTGAACACTTACCGCTCGGTGGTGTGATTTATACGGACATCTCAAAAGACGGTAAGCTACAAGGACCTAACTTTGAACGAACAGCACAACTTGCAGCACATACACATCTTCCTGTGGTTGCTTCAGGTGGCATTCGTCATCAAGCAGACTTGCAACAACTTGAAGAGACAGGTGTTGCTGCAGCTATTGTAGGAAAAGCCGCAAATCAACCTGATTTCTGGGAGGGATTGCGATGATTAAAAAACGCATCATCCCCTGCCTCGATGTTAAGGATGGACGGGTCGTAAAAGGCATCCAGTTCAAAGGTTTACGCGACATTGGAGATCCCGTGGCACTAGCGATGTATTATAACGATAGCGGTGCTGATGAACTTGTTTTCCTAGATATTTCTAAAACTGAACAAGGTCACGATCTAACATTAGATATTATTGAAAAAACAGCATCCCAGCTGTTTATTCCACTAACAGTCGGTGGTGGCATTTCATCACTAGATGATATTTCTCAGCTACTCAAACATGGTGCTGACAAAGTATCTCTTAACTCTGCAGCACTCAAAAATCCCGACCTTATTCGCCAAGCAAGTGAAAAATTCGGACGTCAATGTATCTGTATTGCGATTGATAGCCAATATGATCCTGAAACAGATGATTACTACTGTTGTACACATGGTGGCAAACAACGTACAGACAAGCGTGTGTATGAATGGGTACAAGAAGTAGAAGCACTTGGTGCAGGCGAATTACTCGTAACAAGTATGGCCTATGATGGTATGAAAAATGGTTTTGATCTTGAACATTTAAACGGCATTGCGCAACGTGTGAACATTCCAATCATCGCATCGGGAGGCGGTGGAAACGCCGAACACTTTGTAGAGCTATTCAATGAAACGCCTGTCTCAGCTGGATTGGCTGCGAGTATACTACACGATAAAGAAACAACCGTTAAAGCGATTAAAACGACACTCGATCAAGGAGGGATTCCAGTTAGATGGCACTAAAACCAGACTTTTCCAAAGGACTCTTACCTGCTATTTTACAAGATGCAACAACACAACAAGTATTGATGCTAGGATATATGAATGAAGAAGCGTTTGAACGTACTGTGAATGACGGTGTCGCATGGTTCTACTCACGCTCTAAGCAACGTTTATGGAAGAAAGGCGAAACTTCCGGACATACACAACAGGTTGTCGACATTCGACTCGACTGTGACGATGATACGATCTTATTATTTGTACGCCCGCAAGGACCCACATGTCATACTGGCTCACAAAGTTGCTTCAACACAACAGCACCTTACCAACTGCAACAACTCGAAACAACGATTCAACAACGTGCAGCCGAGCAATCAGATAAGTCATACACACAATACCTATTAGCAGAAGGTAAAGAAAAAATCACTAAGAAGTTCGGTGAAGAGGCATTTGAAGTCGTCATTGCCGCTATGAAAAATGACCGTTCCGAACTCATTGCAGAAAGTGCCGACCTACTGTACCACTTGTTCGTACTCTTACATGAACAAGGCGTAACAATTGAAGAAGTTGAATCATTGCTTAGCGAACGACACAATACACAAAACAACTTTAAAGGCGAACGCCAAGATATTGAGAATTGGTGATAACCGTAAAAACCATGCCCAAAATCATTGCGGCATGGTTTTTATAACTATTTGTACAGTTCGATTCTTCAATATGCATTATCTTTAACAAATAACAATGTTTCCTTATGGAACTAAAAAGGTTGAGACACCGTATATTGCTTCCCAAGAAAACAAATTTATTATGTCCCAGCCCCTTCCTTTAGGTATTCAATGATGAAACTTATCACTTTCGTATGTATTGGCATCATGTGAATTGTTATGTGCACATTCATTTGCACATGGCTATTCAACTGAAATCAAAACAGAAGATCTAAAAGATATCAGAGTTGATCTCTATTCACCAAAAACAACATAACATCCTCTTTTTGGCTCAACTATCGTTAGATGTTCTTGTGTTCGTATACCTCATTTATGTAAATTATTTTTTATAAAACTTACATCTAACAAAAAAGCCTTTAACGACACAAACTATATGCCGTTAAAGACCTATATTTTTAAATACGATATGATGTTACAGCGCCATCTTCTGGGTCATTTTTACCATGAACATAGTAATCAACATGTTCTGGTTCTAATGGTTTTACACCTTTGATAATATCTGCCGCTTTCTCAGCTAACATAAGTACAGGTGAATGGATGTTACCATTTGTTGTTGTTGGCATAACAGATGCATCAACAACACGTAAGTTTTCCATGCCGTGTACTTTCATTGTTAATGGGTCTACAACTGCCATTGGATCTGAAGCAGGTCCCATTTTCGCACTACATGAAGGGTGCAATGCTGTTTCTGCATCACGACGTACCCAATCTAAAATCTCTTCATCTGTTTGAACGCTTGGTCCTGGAGAGATTTCTCCACCGTTAAAGCGATCCATTGCTGGTTGGTTCAAGATGTTACGTGCAACACGAATAGCTTCTACCCATTCACGCTTGTCTTCTTCTGTTGATAAGTAGTTGAAGACAAACTTAGGTTTTACGTATGGATTTGTTGATGTAATCTTCAAGCTACCACGTGAGTTTGAGTACATTGGACCAACGTGCACTTGGTAACCATGTGCTGTTTCTGCTTTTTGTCCATCGTAGCGGACAGCAAGTGGCAAGAAGTGGAACATTAAGTTTGGATAAGATACGTCATCATTTGAGCGTACGAATCCGCCACCTTCAAAGTGGTTACTTGACGCTGCACCTGTACGACGTGTGATCCATTCTAAACCGATGAATGGCATTTTCCACTTATCTAAGCTTGGTTGCATAGACACAGGTTCCTTACAAGTATGTTGAATGTATACTTCAAGGTGATCTTCAAAGTTTTCACCGACACCTGGTAAGTGCAAGCGTGGCTCGATACCTAATGTTTTTAAGTATTCTGTGTCACCAATACCTGAAAGTTGTAATAGTTGTGGTGTGTTAAATGCGCCACCTGATAAGATCACTTCACGTGCTAATACTTTGTGCAAGCGACCGTTTCGTTTATAAGTTACGCCTGTCACGGTATTTCCGTCAAAGTGTAGCTTCTCTACAAAGGCACGTGTTTTGACTGTTAAGTTTTTACGTTTCATTGCAGGACGCAAATATGCACGTGATGCTGACACACGACGTCCGTTATGAATTTGACTATCGAATGGACCAAAACCTTCTTGACGGTAACCATTCACGTCTTGCGTCTTCTTATAACCCGCTTCCACAGCTGCGTCAAAGAATGAGTGAAAGAGTGGATTGTCTGCTGGTCCACGACGTAACTTAATTGGACCGTTCAACCCACGAATTGGATCATTAGGTGTCGCTCCGAATGCTGTTTCTAAGCGTTTGAAGTATGGAAGGCAATGTGCATAATCCCAAGTTTCCATACCTTTAGGGCTTCCCCATTTTTCATAGTCTAATGGATTACCACGTTGATAAATCATGCCGTTAATTGAGCTTGATCCACCAAGAACTTTACCACGTGTATGGAAGACTTTACGTCCACCCATGTGTGGTTCGCCATCTGTTTCGTATTTCCAATCATAGAAACGATTGCCTGATGGATACATCAGCGCTGCAGGCATTTGAATAAATAAGTCCCAAGGATAGTCACTGCGACCAGCTTCAAGTACTAACACCTTTTTATCTTTTTCTTCACTTAAGCGTGCACCTAATACTGATCCAGCGCTACCGCCACCAATAATAATATAGTCGTACATTTTATCGTATGCTTTACCCATTGAACATCCTCCTTCAGTTTAACTTCAAGTGATTGTCTCTCTGTGTAACTTATTTTTTAAACCAATTGACTGGCTCTGGGTTTGTATTTGTCAAAATATGTTTCATTTCAAGATATTCTTCTAAACCAGCTGAACCGAGTTCACGACCGATACCAGATTGTTTGTAACCACCCCATGGTGCTTGTGCAAAGTATGGGTGGAAGTCGTTAATCCAAACTGTTCCCATGCGTAGTTTGTTTGCGACACGTTGTGCTTTACCAATATCTTTTGAGAACACACCGCCTGCAAGGCCATAGATTGAGTCGTTAGCAAGGCGAACGGCTTCTTCTTCTGTGTCGAATCCTTCAATTGTCACAACAGGTCCGAATACTTCTTCTTGAACGATGCGCATTGATGTATCACAGTTTGTAATCACTGTTGGTTCAAAGAAAAAGCCATCTTGTAAATCTTCACGGTCAGGGCGTTTTCCACCGATAGCAATTGTTGCACCATCTTCTTTCGCCACTTCCATATAGCTTTCTAGCTTTTCACGATGTTCTGCAGAAATAAGTGGACCCATTTCTGTTGAATCATCAAAGCCGTTACCCAATTTGATATGTTTAACGCGATCAATTAACGCCTTTTCAAATTCATCTTTGATGGCATTGTGCACGATTAAACGAGAACCCGCTGAACATACTTGTCCTGCATGGAAATAGGCTCCGTTCAATGCTTGATCAACGGCTAAGTCAAAGTCTGCATCATCAAATACGACGTTTGGATTTTTACCACCAAGCTCTAACGCAACTTTTGTTACATGGTCAGCAGCTTGTTTCATAATGCGCTTACCAGTTTTGATACCACCTGTAAATGACACTAAGTCTACTTCTGGATGTGTTGACATGATGTCGCCAATCTCAGAACCTGCACCTAATACAAGGTTGATAACGCCTTTCGGGAAACCAACTTCTTCCATCAATTGAAATACGCGAATTGTTGTTAATGGTGTGATCTCACTAGGTTTCATCACGAGTGAACAACCTGTTGCTAAAGCTGGCGCAATCTTCCATGATGCTTGAAGTAAAGGATAATTCCAAGGTGTGATTTGTGTGACAACACCAATAGGTTCTTTCACAACTTTACTCTCAGTATTTGGAATCGGTGAGTCAATTAACTCACCCCCCTCTTTATCAGCTAAACCAGCAAAATACATGAATACATTATGGATATCATCCATGTCAGCACGAGACTCTTCTAACGTCTTACCTGTATCTAATGACTCTAACTCTGCTAAATTTTCACGATTTTCTTTAATTTTGTCGGCAAGTTCACGTACTTTTTGCCCTTTATATTCAGCTGTTGCTTGCGCATATTCTCCTTCATCAAATGAACGACGTGCTGCTAGAATGGCACGTTCCACATCTTCTGTTGTACCTTCTGCAACAGTTAAAATGACTTCTTGATTGTATGGATTAATAATGTCACGTGTGTTTTGATTACTACTTTCAACCCACTCACCATCGATAAATTGACGGCGTGATAAATTTTTAATTGATTCCATCCTATACACCTCTGTTAAGTTTGTTAAGTTTTTATTTAACGAATCTCACAAACTTAACTCTAACACATATGTTAAAATAGTGTCAACTTTCCCTATGGTGTACTATTAAATACACAGCACTTTTTTTAAAATGACTCTTTTTTTTAGAAAAACTTGTGTTTCTGTTAAAAAGAAGCGTACAATTTAGCCGATAGGTTTCTTAAGGGAGGTGACCATAAAATGACAAATGGGGCAGATTACGCATCACAATTAGAAGAAGCGAAAGATATCGTTATCAACTCTATCGCAGAGACGATGGATTTATATGGGATCAACCGCAGCACAGGCAATTTATATGGCACAATGTTGTTTGAAGACAGCATGACTTTGGATGAGATGCGTAGCGAATTACAGATGAGTAAACCGAGTATGAGTGCAGGGGTCAAAAAGCTACAAGAGTTTGATGTGGTCAAACAACGCTTTACACGTGGAAGCCGTAAACAACACTTTGAAGCTGAAAAGGACTTCTTTGCTTTTTTCAGCAACTTTTTCACACAAAAATGGTATCGTGAAATCAAGATTAATATGGCTGCCTTGCAAGAAGCAGAAGCGATGATTGATGTGATTATAACAGCTGATGATGTAGAAGATGATGTGAGACAAGAAGCAGAAGAAGTCAAAGCACACATGACACACTCAAGACTGTATTATCAATGGCTCAACTCAATCAGCGATGCGATTAAATCCGGGGAAATCTTTAACTACTTTCCAATTCCAGATGAAAATGCTTAAAAAAAGAAGTCTGACAAGCGTGTGTCAGACTTCTTTTTTTGCTATAAATTATTGTCTTCGTCATCTTTTTCACTAACCTGTAAAATTCGTAGTGAACGACGCTCAATCTTTTTAAAACGTTCTGCACGTGTTTGTAATGCAATGCGGTCACCAGACAAGATCATCATAAATGATATCATGATAATAACAAAGATGATAATGAGTGGTACACCGGCGACGATTGAAGCTGTTTGCAATATTTCAAGCGCACGTTCACCACCGACGAGCATTAATGAGAATGGCAATAAGCACAATGCGAATGCCCAGAATAATCGATTCATTTTGAGCGGTTCACCCTTCACACGTAATTGTGTTGCTGCCGCTACGATATATGACGCAGAATCAAACGTTGTAACTAAGAATAAAAAGGCTGATAGAATAAACAATGCGATCAATACCGGCGCAAATGGTAAATGATTGACCACTTCAATAATCGTTGCTTCCGTACCATGTGAATTTAAAAATGATACAACATCAAATTGACCTGTGATTTGTAGGTATGTCGCATAGTTTCCAAAAATACCAAAGAACAGCACACAGCCAAATGTCCCATAGACAATTGTTCCGAGAATGACCTCTTTCAATGTACGTCCTCTTGAAATACGTGCAATGAACAACCCAATAAATGGTGCATATACAATCCACCAAGCCCAATAGAAAATCGTCCATTGTTGTGGGAAGTTTGTCTCTTCACGGCCGCCTACACCGCCAAACGGTTCTAGCCATGTTGCCATTTGGAAGAAGTTTTTAATCATATTCCCGAAGCTTGTAACTGTTGTTTCCATAATAAAAATAGTTGGTCCAATAATAAAAATAAAACCGAGTAATAGGAACGACAACCAAACATTCAAGTCGCTTAATACTTGAATCCCTTTCTTCAATCCACGATAAGAACTGTATGCGAAGGCGATTGTAATGCCTACTAAAACACAACTCTTTACAACCATGCTGGAGCCATCGATGCCTGTCAATTTCTCGAGTCCTGCTGAAATCATCGGTACACCGAGTGCAAGTGATGTCGCAGTCCCACCGATCAAACCAAAAATGAATAAAATATCGACGAGTTTACCAATAAACCCATCTGTTTGTCCTTTTAAAATGGGACGGCATGCTTGGCTAATTTTAAAAATAGGTTGTTTCTTTACGAAAACTAAATAACCAATCGGCAACGCAGGCAAGACATAAATCGCCCATGCAATCGGTCCCCAATGGAACATGCCATACATTGTCGCATAGCTTAAAGCTGCATCACTCATTGGTTTTGCGCCTTGTGGCGGTCCTTGATAGTAATACGCCCACTCGATGACACCCCAGTATAAAATATCTGAACCAATACCGGCACAGAAAAGCATAGATGCCCATGCAAAGTCGCTAAATTCCGGTCGATCGCTTGCACGTCCTAATGTGACCGAGCCATATTTACCGAACGCAATATATAATACAAAACAAAAAATGGCGAGACCTAACACGAGATATGTCGCACCTAAATTTGTTGTAACGAACTCATTCATCGCAACAACGACGGAACGGCTTTGTTTTGGAAATACCATCATTGGTATAACAGCGAGTAACAACACAAACGCTGCACCGCAAAAGACGATCCAATCCATCAATTTATTATCTTTATGCACAATGAATCCCCCTTCATTAATCTGTCGCACAATATGAGATAACTTCTGCTTTAGACTAACGAAGATTACATTTTAATGCAAATTCGATTCAATAACATACATGTTTTATTATGAATATATATAACTAAAACAACAATTAAACATTGTCAAAACAATGGTGTAAAGTAGGTTAATAACGTTAAGTAATTACTTAACGTTGTATTTTTATACATTCAAAGGTAATAATTATTTATTTTAAAATCATTAAAAATACCTACCTTTTCAGAAAAGTAGATATTTCATTATATTCGGTTAGATATTGGGACCATACAATCTCGCACTGTCGTCAACCGATGCACCAGTCAGACGTTTCTCTAAGCTAGCATGCCAACTTTTAGGCGTAAAACCTGCTTCTTGCAATGCTTGTATGTCTGTCTTATCTGCCTTTCCTTGTAGCGTGTCATTCATGCGCTGAATCGTCCAATCAGGATGTGGTCGTTCTTGCAGTAATAATGCATCTCCTTGTTGGATATGCCCTTCCTTTAGCACGCGATAGTACCAGCCTGTCTTGCCTGTGTCTTCTAGCATCTTAGCAAAGTCCAGAATACCTAAACGACGGCTAGGTTTCCAGCAGGGTCGTCTCGGTTGAGAAACCTGTATCACCGCTTCTCCTACTTGATAAACATCACTGATACAAACCGTTTGTTCATCCATTCCTACCACAGAAATATTTTCTCCATTACTCCCAACAGGAATATCTTGTTCATATTGCGTGCTAAACACTGCGTAATGATCTGCAGCATACGCAAATAATGCTTTTTCAGCGCCACCATGATGACGTGTATCTCCAACAGCATCTCCTTGAAGTCCTTCTTTACCAAGCCATACTGGTTCTGAAGTTTCTTGTTTAAAAGCCGCAGTCGTCCATGTTTGTGACATCAGGTCTTCAGCGCTCGGGTCCCCATATTCTTTTACTTTACCTATATAAAGCTTTTGAATTTGACGTGTCATCGTATCTCCCCTTTCTTTGCATTACTATATAGCAACCATTACCTCCATTATCGCACAAACTTTAAACTTGTGTCCGATATAGATGCCTTATACACTATCATTAACCAATAAAAATAAAGGTGGCAACAACTTATGCAACATACGTTATATCAACATGGTACATTAGGCACATTGATGGCAGGTGCACTTGAAGGAACATGCCGTATCGACACGTTACTTGAGCACGGCGATCATGGTATTGCGACACTCACTGGCTCCGATGGCGAAGTGATTTTTGTAGACGGTCAAGCATTTCATGCGACAACAACAGAAGATAAGGTGCGCGTGCTTTCTGGGGAAGCACTCACACCTTATGCATCTGTCTCAAAATTCTCAGCAGATACGACTTTTGAAGCAACTGCCGCAAATCACGAAACGCTATATCAACAAATTCGTCAACACATGCTGAGTGAGAACCTATTTGCAATGATTAAAATTAAAGGGACATTCAGCCACATGCACATACGCATCATGCCAAAACAAGATCCACCGTATACACGTTTGATTACATCTGCAAAAGTACAACCTGAATATCACCGTCAACACATCTCAGGCACAATCGTTGCAGTCTATACACCCGAAGCTTTTCACGGTATTGGTGCCGCTGGCTTTCATGCACACTTCATTTCAGAAGATCAGCAGTTTGTTGGGCATATTTTAGGCTTTGACTTGGCAGAAGGAACCGTTCAAATTCAAAACTGCGCAACCTTGGAACAACACTTATCAACCGATCCAAGCTTCATCAATAAGACATTCGACTATCAAGATATCGCCGAAGACATCCACCAAGCCGAATAGATAACGAGGTTGTGAGAGAAGCGCTTAGGGGTTGAGCAGAACCCAAGCAATTCTCAAAATAGCTTTTTTATTTTGGGGAATTGCGACGTTCTGTCGAAAGCCCTGCTTCTCGAACACTGACATCAAACGATGTTGTGAAAAGTACGGTTAGAATTTAAGCAGAACCCGAGCGGTGAGCAAAGTCGCTTTTTTATTTTGTAGAGCCACAAAGTTCTGTCGCAAACTCTGTACTTTGAACACTGACAACACGAGGTTGTGAGAGAAGCGCTTAGGGATTGAGCAGAACCTCTGAACACTAACAGCCCATTCACTTCGTTTTGTGTGAATGGGCTGTTGTCATGTTATTTATTTTCGTAAAATTTAAAGATGCGATCTGCGTTCTCTACATTGTTCATATTCCCTCGAAAGGCTTCAGATCCTGGACCGTAAGCATAAGTATTCGTGTCTACACCAGTGTGTCCAGATGATGTCCATCCTGTATTAGAGGCATGATTGACTGGCTCTTGAATCGCATCTTGCAACGCTTGATATTGCTGTTCGTATTTCTCTTCATCCTTCTTCTTATTGATTTTCGCTAACTGATCTGCTTCTCGTTTTATCTGTTTCATTGCTTTCTTATCCACATCAAAACCATAACCTGCCTGAATCGTATCATCGATTGATTCTCCTGATGCAATCTGTTCTGTCATCCATTGTGCCGAATGCTTCATATTGCGGATCGGCTCTGCATCCCACGCATATGTTCCATCTTTTCCTACCGATAAACCACCTGTTGAATGATCCGCTGTTGCTACAACGAGTGTGTCTGGATTTGACTTGGCATATGTCATCGCATCTTCAAACGCCTTCTCGAATCCTTTCATCTCTGACATCACACCTGTTACATCATGTGTATGACCTTGCTTATCAATAGATGCGCCTTCTACCATTAAGAAAAATCCATCTTCATCTTTAGACAAACGATCCAAAGCCGATTTCTGCATATCAGCTAGACTCGGATCATCATCAGGTGCATCAATTTGTAGTGGCATATTCTCATCTGCAAATAAGCCTAGTACTTGATCACTATCTGATTCAGCTAACCCTTCTTTGTTCGTCACAACATCATAACCATCTTTTTCAAATTGTTTATCAAGGTTTCCGTTTTCTTTACCAAAATATTTTGCACCACCACCGAGTAACACATCTACCTTATGCGCTTCATCAATGCGTTCGTCATAAAATTGTTGCGCAATCTCATTCTTTTTATCTCGATCTGTCACGTGTGCTGCATATGCTGCAGGTGTTGCATCTGTCAATTCAGCTGTTGTCACCAACCCTGTTGACTTACCGATTGACTTAGCACGTTCTAATACAGTCTCCACTTTCTTTTGATTGGCATCAACACCAATAGCACCGTTGTATGTTTTATGTCCTGAACTAATAGCTGTACCTGCCGCTGCTGAATCTGTGACATTTTCTTCTTTATCTGCAGAGTATGTACGTTGACTTCCGACAAAATAATCATCAAAAGCTGTTTCTTCCATCTCTTCTGTATCCGGATTATCAGCAAAATATCGATATGCTGTTTGGTAGGACGGTCCCATACCATCGCCTACCATGAAAATAATATTTTTAGGACTTTCTTTATCGCCATAGACAGTCACTTGACCTTGCTGATGACTGTTTGCTTTGACTTCAGGTGCTGTCCCTAAAATAGATGCACTGACTAATGAACTTGCAATCATGATACTGCCTAAAGATGAACGTAATTTCATGCTTCAAAAACCCCTTTTCAATATTAGATTCAATGTCATTATAGTTTTAATTTTTGAAGGGAATTTGAAGTGAATATAAAGATTTTGTTAAGGTGTTTTTTTAAGTTCCACATGAAACATATCTTCTTAATGTGAAAAAGGAAGACTTCCCGCTCTATGACGGTAGTCTTCCTTCATTATTTGTTATTCACTAAATGAACGTCTAAAGAATAACGTTAGTATTAATATTACAACAGACGCAAATGCTGCCGTTAAGAATACGGGCATAAATGCAGCGCTCGCAACCGCATCCAAACCTTCCATTAATGCTTGGCGCACAGGTGTATTCGGTATCGTTTCAAGTTTCTGCCATAACGCATAAGTACTGCCGTTCACCTGTTCAACCTGGGACATCAATGGTTGCGGAACGTCTTGTTGTGTCAAATGTCGATCAGTTAATGCTGTCGTCACTTTTGAAACCGTTTTGCTGAAGCCGAGTTGAATTAATGTCGCAAAAAGTGTTGGAGCGATAGTAATCCCCATTTGACGTGAGACGGATAATGTCGCAATGACTGTGCTGTTTCGGTCATCACCATAACCTGCCGTTCGTGTTGCCAATACAGTCATCGGCGCACCAATGGTAAAGCCAAACCCTAGACCGGCTATGATAGAAAAGATTAAGAATGTAATGACACCTGATGTTAGTAATGCTAACCCACCATATCCTAAAATACTAATAAGACTAGCAACGACTAAGGCAAAGACCGGCCCCTTCTTATCCACCATACGACCACCCATTGATGCTCCAACACCAGAAGCAAGCGCAAGAGGAGTGAGCCAGAAACCACTATCTGCCGCACTCACATGCAAGACATTTTCGACAAAAGATGGAATGAAAATAATAGCACCGATCAACATACCTGAACAAATCCCCATGACGAGAATTGCTGAAAATGTTGGTTTACGCAATAATTCATATGATAAAAATGCATCAATATTTTTATTTTCATTACGTTTTTCAATCCAAATCATCATCGCATAACCAAGAATTGCGAGTATAAAGAAGGCGACGACAGACCATCGCATCGTACTACTCATCGCACTACTTGTGCGAATGTTATAAATTCCGAACATCACAAACAATGTTGAAAGTGAGAACATGATAATCGCATATGTATCCATCTTTTTCTGTACAGGACGTTGTGTTTCTGTCATTTTTAGCATCACAAATATTGTAATAAATACTGCGATTGGCACATTAATCAAGAACAACCAATGCCATGTACCTGTTACCTTAATAAGTAAGCTACCTAAGTTCGGGCCAAGTACAGAAGCAATCCCATTCATCGCACCGAGTGCACCTAACATCGTCCCTTGTTTAGAGCGATCATATGTTGAAATAAAGTGTGCACTTGCTATCACAAAGAGTCCCCCACCGCCGAGTGACTGAATGAGTCGTGCAATGATGAAAAATGTATAGTTGGGACTTAATGCGACTAGTAACGAGCCGGCGCCGAATAAGACAACTTCAACGATATAGACTTTCTTGCGACCATACATGTCAGCCAACTTACCAGCTATCGGTGTTGCAACTGCCATCCCTAATGTATAAATGGCAATTCCCCATGCGCCCATCTGTGGCTGTATTTCAAACGACTGATTAATCGTTGTCAATGCTGCACTAATAATTCCGTTATCCAATGCCGCCATAAAAACACCGATAAGCAAAAGTAGCGCAACAAAATTAAACTTAGTTTCTTTAACTGATGATTCCACTCGATTATCCTCCCACATCATTTGTCTTAATACTACTACTTTGTGGTGGCAATGTGAACACGCACATAAATAAAATGACTACATCATCGCTTCGTACGTAACGATCATGTAGTCATTATTTGTAATAGAAATTCTATTGCGATTTATGCGCTGCATGTACAATATAATTCAAACCATCTTTATGACGTTTGAACGTCTTAAACATTTGCATAAACATTGGTCTATTTTCTTTCTTAAGTGCATTTTTGACAATCTTCAACGTTCCTTTGACACCTTCATCATAAATCATTCCTTTTGGCGTCATAAGTGTCATCGGCCCATGTTGTGTTTCAATATGATCAAAACCTGCTTGATGGTATAATTCATGCCATTTCTCTTTCAATTGTGGTGACACATTTACATTGATAGCTTGAGACAAGTCATTGATAATTTCTGTTTCTTTAGCAGGCGATTGAATAACAATATCATGTGTCAGTAACACACCACCCGGCTTCAATACACGGTAATATTCTTTTAATGCTTGTTGTTTTGCTTTAACAGGCAACATCGTCAACATCGCTTCATTCAGTACGATATCAAAACTATTGTCATCGAATGGTAAGTTCATCGCATTTGCTTGTTGTAAATGAATCTTATCTGACAACCCTGCCGCCTCTACGTTCTTCTTACCTTGTGCCAACGCCGTCTTATTCAAGTCAACACCTTCGATTTGACAGCCATAAGTTTTCGCTAAATGTATCGACGTCGTACACATATTGCATGCTACTTCTAACACCTTTTTATCTGAAGCAAACTGTCCTTTATCGATTAACCAATCCGTTGCACGCTTTCCACCTGGACGTAATCGTGTTTTCCCTAGTTTTGCTAAAAATGTATGACCCCCTTCTTTTCTCATCGTACCACCTCTTAATTGATAATGATTATCATTATTATAGCATGTCATAAAAATTTCTGTCTCGATTATTTTGTGGCGATTTTTTGACGCATATGAATTCGTGATTTTTCGAATTGTGTCACTTATGATAGAACTATCACAGATAAAGGAGAAAAATAATGAAACCTGTTTACTTTAATCACGATGGTGGTGTGGATGACCTAGTCTCACTCTTCCTACTCCTACATATGGAGAATATCGAGTTGATTGGCGTGAGTGCAATCGGTGCCGATTGTTATGTCGAACCTGCTGAAAGTGCTTCACGTAAAATGATCAATCGCTTTAGCCACTATCCGATTGATGTTGCCACTTCTTATGAACGTGGAAAGAACCCTTTTCCAAAAGATTGGCGCATGCACGCATTCTTCATGGATGCCTTACCCATCTTAAATGAACAACGCCCGACACAATCACATGCACTCAAAACTCATGCTTACGAAGATATTATTGAAAAGGTACAAGGTTCTCAGCAACCTGTGATACTCTTATTCACTGGACCGTTAACTGATCTTGCGAAAGCTTTAGATGTAGCGCCAGACATTACAAATAATATCGAACGTCTCGTATGGATGGGTGGAACATTTTTAGATAGAGGGAATGTTGAAGAACCTGAGCATGACGGGACAGCCGAATGGAACGCTTTTTGGGATCCAGAAGCTGTCGCACGTGTTTTTGAAACAGACATCCCCATTGATATGGTTGCCTTGGAAAGCACCAACCAAGTGCCACTTACACCAACAATTCGTCAGTATTGGGCAGATCAACGTAATCATATAGGCGTCGACTTTTTAGGTGTCAGTTATGCAGCCGTTCCACCACTAACACATTTCCAAACAAACTCAACGTATTTCTTGTGGGATGTGCTCACAACAGCTTATACAGGCAACCCTGACCTTGTCCGTCAAAAAACAGTCCATGCATCTGTCATCACACATGGACCAAGTCAAGGGCGCACTTATCTAGATGAGAAACATGGACGACCACTTAATCTCGTTTATCATGTAGATCATGATGCCTTTTTTGCATATATTACCGACCTTGCTAAAAAAGCTTGTGATTAAATACCAAAAAAGGATTGTTGATTTGCAACATCAACAATCCTTTTCGTTTGTTATAGTATCCCTTTTTCCATAGATTTTAAAAATTTAAAATATCCAATCATCAAGAAAAGCACACTTAATAATAATGAAATTAGCATTATAATAAATATGTTATAACCATTATAAAGCGTGAAAACTAAAAATGAATAAAAGTAAAAATGACTTGCATATATACCGATAACACCTACAAAAAAGTTACCGATTGTTAGCAATAAGCTAATCACAGCAGGTAGAACAAATCCTTGAAATAGATGACTCAACATGTAAATAAAACTTACAACTGGTAATAATACTACACTCCATATAAACATCAGATACACGCTATCTATTTCCACTTCCTGCACGAATATAAAATACCCCACAATATATGTTACATAAGCAAATAACAACATTAAAATTCCAACAAAAACATAAAATACAAAATGAATCATATAATAAGCACGTAGACTCTTAAAATAGATTAATGTATTTTGAAATGCGTGATGTCTTCTTTCAATTCTAAACATGAGTCCAATGATTAAGGTAATCGTTACTGGAAAAACGATTTCTAAAAATATTTGAAGTGCTGTAATTCGAAAAATTTGTGCATCTGTCTGTTTAGCAAACAGTGCAAGGCATGAAAACATCGCAACTGTTAGAATTGGAAGACCAATCATAATTGGCACAATAGATGTATGCTTCATTTTTAAAAATTGGCTTTTCAAAAACAACATAATTCTAAAATTCCTTTCGCTTAATATAAACACTCGAAACAACTAATATTAATACAAAAATAATCAAACTATAACCACCATATACAAAGAAAGACGTGTCAAAAAACATCAATTGCTGATGGTCTAGTATATATTTTGCATTAATGATATGTTCGGGAATTTTAAATGGCATGGTATTTGATGACATCAACAAACTTAATAGCGCAAATAAGATACCAAGTGCCATGACATAAACTCTATTTTCAATGATAAGTGCAATAAAAAATTGTATAGATTGCATAGCTAATGTACCTATAAAGAATGCCATCATGATGTATAGTAGCGGTATAAATTGTGGTGAATCATCTGTTACAAAAATACTCGTGATTGTATGCAGCAACATAAATATGATTGTTGTTAAGAACATTAAAATGAATAATATCATCCATTTCACGCAGATAATTGCATTTTTACTCTTCTGGCTCACAAGTAATACAGACCACATATTATTTTCATATTCTGTCGATATAACTTTTGAACTGAACATGCCATATAATAAGTAAAATACTGGCGTGAACCATGTGACACCATAAATTAAATAGTGTAAAGATGAGTCCTCAATATTTGAAAAATGCATATTATACATATATAAGACAAATGCTAAAATCTCTGCGATCATAACCGCCATCACTATTGCTATCACAAAGTGAATCTTTGGCAACTTAAATAGTTCTGCTTTCATTAAGTTATTCATCGGCATAATCTCTTTCATCAACATTTTTGGTCAATTTCAAAAAGATATCTTCTAAAGAGGACTTTTCATGATAAATTTCATACACATTAATATCATGTTTCACGAGCATTTTATTAATTTGAGGAATCTCATCACGGTGTGCTTTCACCGTTAGACGTTGATCTTCTATTGATATATCGACGTCTGCTAATAATGATTGTGCTTTGGTATTATCATCTGTCACAAAATAAATATAATCATGTTTATATTTTTCTAATAACGTATGCATGTCACCTTGATATAATAACTGTCCTTTATTAATCACGCATACATAACGACACATTTGCTCAATCTCAAATAAATTATGACTCGAAACGATGATACTGATTCCACGATCCTTTACAAGTTTCATCAATAATTCTCTCATCTTTTTAATGCCACTTGGGTCCAAACCATTCGTCGGCTCATCTAATATAATCAACTTCGGGTCATTCATTAGTGCAATAGCAATACCCAATCGTTGCTTCATACCAAGCGAATAGTCTTTGACCTTTTTATTTGCGGCATGTGTCAATTCTACAATCCCTAATACTTCTTCAATTGTTTTGTCACTATTATGGTGGACATATTGCATAATTTTTAAGTTCTCATATCCCGTTAAATGATCATAAAAAGACGGAGAGTCTACAAGTGCACCTACTTGATTTAAAATATCTTGTTTATGATTTTCAAGTGGCATATTGAATATTTTGACATGCCCTTCTGTTGGTTTTGCTAACCCTAGCAACATTCTAATTGTCGTCGTCTTTCCCGAACCATTTGGTCCTAAAAAGCCACATATCGTCCCTTCAGGAATTTGAATATTCAAATCTTGAACTACTTGAAAATCTCCAAATCTTTTACTCACATTTTGTGTTTCAATGACATTCAACATACTTCCTCCTCAGTTATTGACGATAATCATCTATCATAGACTAATATTTGGATTTGAATAATTTTAACGTGATTAAAGCGAATCCAATTGTAATAATCGTATAAATAACTGCTGAAATAATAATGAGTGTACTATTAGGATCTGTAAGTTCTATTAGTAGTGGTGCATAACTTAAAACTAAGTGATTGCCTTTGTGCGCAAGTGCAACAAACATATTGATTGTACTCCACGCTGTAATTAACGTTATAATCCCTAAAATAACTCCTAAAATTTTCCTACCCATTTAGTTCATCTCCTTCAAATCAAAAATATAGCAATATCTTGCTTTCACCATTATGTATACCCCGTTTTATTCTTTATTCACATTTTAGACATAAATATTTTTGATTAAGATGATTAATAACTGACTCGCATCCTAAAATTGCATACAAAAAAGCCCACGTTACTATGGGGAGAACGTAGGCTAAAAAATTCAAAATATGAAAATAATTAACACTGTAATTTTATTATAACACAATTTAATATTAAATTTATACAATTTGAATCGAAAATTTCTATTTTTTTATTTAGTGTTCTACAATTATAACATAGGGCAATTGCTTTCATACCAGTATTTGCCTAAATAAAAACAAGCAAGTAGATCATGAACATATCTACCTGCTTGTATCTATATTTATTCTGTTAAACACCTAAAATTGTTTTAATCAATAAACCGACACAGACTGTTGTTGCGATTAAGAAAAAGCCTGGCAACAGGAAGCTGGTTGTTTTCGTTGAACGTGTTTCGTCGACATCTACCGCAAAGAGAATTGTTGGTTGCGCTGGGATAACAAAGTTCACGTTTAACGTTTGAACAATCGCTAAGAAGAATGTAGGTGGAATGCCTAATGTCATCACAATTGGCACCATGATAGATGCTGTGGCTGATTGTGAAATCACGACCATTGATACAAGTCCAACAAACAAGATTAAGAGCCACGGTGCTTGTTCAACGAGTCCCCCTATTTGCGTCTCCATGATATCTCGGTTAGAAGGTGCACTGAAGATTGTTGCCCCTAGCCAGCCAGGTCCGAGTACCGCAAATAATGCGCCAATCGCAGCTTGTGTAATATGAGAATTTAAAATTTCAGTCGGCTGAATTTTAATGAGTAACAGATTAACCATCGCACTCATATACATAAAAAGTTGTACAAGGTCTGTCATCTGTAACTTAACAATTTCACCATCCACTTTAAATGATGGACCAAATTCCGGGAAAATACCGAATGTAAGTATGCAAGCGACTGCTACGATGAATGATAATACACCTAACTTAACGCGTGTAGAATACGTTTTTGTTGTATCTTCTTCAACAATTTTTTGAAGCATTGTCTGTGCTTGACGCTCATCCATTTTTGTCTCTCCGACAAATGTCACAAAAGTACTCAAGATCACCATACTAATCAATGCTGTTGGCAAAACAATCGATAAGTATTGTCCCATTGTAATGCCTAATCCTGCAAATTCTGAGATCATGTATGCTGTTGCTGATGCTGCTGGACTACACAACAATGCGATATTCGCCGTCAACACAGAAGCAGTCAGTGCCTTTTTAGGTTTAATACGTGCCTTTAATGCTGTTTTTGCAATAATTGGTTCTAATGAAAGTGCAATGTTTGCTGTTCCAATACCGAATACAAATAAAAAGACAATCATCGGTGCAATGAAGATAATAGATTTTGGGAAACGTTCGATCACTTTTGATGCCAAGTGGACGAGATAATCAATCCCACCTGTTGCTTGAAGTGTTCCCCCTGCAATCCCGATTGATAAAATGATTAACACGGCCGTTACTGGGGCTGACCCCGGTGATAAACCAAAGCCAAATATCATCACTAATTGTGCAACAATCGCAAAAATCCCACAGCCAAGGGCGCCTGCTGTACGCAATCCAAGAACAATTGCAAGGACCATAATAATAATTTCTATACTAAAAAGAAGCATTCTTTTTCTTCCTCTTTTCGTTTTCAATGTGAATATTTTAACATAATACTATCTACTTGATAATGCGTTTTTTATACGCTTTTTGACATATTTGTTAACTTACATCAAGAGCAATTGATTTTCTTATGTTTTATGAATGTGTTAGGTTATGAATGACGTAAAAAGATATATCAACATGTCAATAACTTTAAATATAGATTTCTGGAAGGTGAAAATAATATGGAAATGCTTAAAGATAAAGTCGCAGTGATTACTGGTGCAAGCAGTGGTATTGGAACGGCTATTGCACAACAACTCAATGACAATGGCGCAAAGATTGTCTTACTCGCACGTAATGAAGATAAAATGAATGCCATTGCGGAAGATTTTACCGACGCTTTGATTATCCCAACAGATGTCACAGATCGTGCATCTGTGGAACAAGCCATTGAGCACACAATTGCACACTTCGGACAAGTTGATTTTCTCATCAACAGTGCCGGCTTAATGACTTCTTCAGCCATTACAAAAGGAGATGTCACAGGCTGGGATGCGATGATTGATGTCAATGTGAAAGGAACGCTTTATGCGATTAATGCCGTAATGCCACATCTTCAAGCACAATCTAGTGGACATATCGTCAATATCTCATCAATCTCAGGCTTTGAAGTCACAAAAGTAAGCACACTTTACAGCGCGACAAAAGCAGCTGTACATGCCATTACACAAGGGCTTGAGAAAGAATTAGCACGCACAGGTATTCGTTCAACAAGTATCTCACCAGGTATGGTAGACACACCACTTAATGATGGATATGACTTCGGCGATCGTAAAATGCTTGAAGCCCAGAATATTGCAGATGCTGTAATTTACGCATTAACACAACCTGCACATGTCAATGTAAACGAAATAACTGTTCGCCCTGTATAACATCCTGCTATATTCACGAGATACTCAAGTGTCGTATCTCGTGTTTTTTTACGCAATTGACATATCTTTTCGAAAATTCTAAACTTAAATTAAACCGCTTACAAAATAAGGAGGATGTCAAATGACGAAAATTGCTATTGCTGGCGCAGGTGCTATGGGGAGTCGTATTGGAAGTTACATTAAGCAAGCAGGATACGATGTTACATTAATTGATACATGGCCAAACCATGTTCAAGCCATCAATGATAAAGGACTAGAAATTCAGACAGAAACAGATACATACATTGTAGACATTCCTGCTGTGTTACCAACCGATGTCACTGGTTCATTTGATTTAATAATAATTCTTACAAAATCAATGCACTCAGAAGCAATGATTCATGAGCTAAAAGAACGTAATGCTATTCACCAAGACACGGCCATCCTAACAATGATGAATGGTCTCGGACATGATGAACGTTTTGCAAAAATCGTACCACATGAGCAAGTCTTTTTAGCTGTGACGATGTGGACAGCGGGTATGCGTGGCCCCGGACAAATTTTACTAGAAGGACAAGGCAGCATCGAGCTACAACGTGCTGACGGTCAAGCCGATGAGCGTACTGAGAGAATCAATAAAATTTTCAATGATGCCGGATTAAACGCTAAAATTAGCGATAACGTGTTCCAATCCATTTGGTCTAAAGCAACGTTGAATAGCGTATTAAATCCGCTATGTAGTATTTTGAATAAAACAATCTACGAATTCGGTAGCTATGAACATTCACGTGATATGGTCACACCTGTTATCGATGAGATTGTTACTGTGGCAAAAGCACGTGGTGTAACACTCGATGCTAATGCAATGCTTGAGAAAATTGAAGCTGCCTACCCTAAAGAGACACAAGGATTACATTACCCATCTATGCATCAAGACCTATACAATGGTCGCTACACAGAAGTCGACTACTTAAATGGACAAATCAGTAAGTATGGACGTGAAGCAAATATTCCAACACCTAACAATGATATGTTGACGCACTTGATTCACCAATTAGAAATGAAATATGTCAAATAAGATACAAGTGGGGAGCGATAAATGATGATGTTATCGCTCCCCGCTCTTTGCATAATTTAAAAAATTACATACAGTTCTTCTGATAAAATTTGTCGTACGATAATCTTAATTCAACAAAATATAAAAAGCATTTATATTTATTTTTCGTTCCGTAGCCTTACTGAACTACTATTGTAATATAATGTTTTCGTCATCAATACACTATCTGTTGAAGTCTGACAGGATAGGAGATGTTTGATTATGACTGTGATATCTATCGTATATTGCACATTGCTCGCGCCAATTACCGTTGGTATCGTACTTGCGACTTACAAGCATTGGTTAAGTAATCGCAAGCGTTGATGACGATTAACCACCAATCACTAACAAAAAAACGGGGCTGAGACATAGGCGCTCAATTTCCCTTCAAAAAAAGCCGTTAAAATTCGGCACTGCACCCTTAATATGGGACTCACATAAAAACACTTGAATTAGGCTGCTAATTTTCTGTATTGCACAGGGGATAAGTAGCCTAATTTTTGTTGAATTCGATTATTATTATAGTTTTCAATGTACTTTTCGACAATATCCTTTACAATGAAATTAGAGTTATTTAACTCATTGTTAAGATAAAATGTTTCACACTTTAGCGAGGAATGGAAACATTCTATCGGGGCGTTATCAGCAGGTGTACCTTTGCGAGACATACTTCTGATAATGCCCTTTTCTTCGCATAATTGGTAGTAAGCATGCGATGTATAGACGCTTCCTTGATCGCTATGAAGTAGACATCCTTCTGGAATATCAATTTGGTTTAAGGTGTCATTTACCAAACTTTGATCTTGTGTATCGCTAATCTTATAAGCCACAATTTCACCGTTATATAAATCGATGATTGAAGATAAATACAACATTGAATTACCAAAGGGAAGATACGTAATATCAGTAGTCAGTACTTGTAGAGGTTGATTTGCTCTAAAGTTACCATTCAGTTTATTGCTTGTAAGATAATATGCCTTCCCTCGACGTTTAGATTTCTTAATTCTAACTCTACAATTCAAATTATTTTCTCTCATAATTCTTTGTACACGTTTATGGTTTATCGGTTGTTTAGAGGCCTGATTCATCAGAGCAGTTATCTTGCGATAGCCGTACGTGTAATGATTATCTTCACATAATTCCTTAACCTTTTTAACTGTTGTATCTTCCGTTTTCTTCTTATTTTTCCAACGGTAGTAATTTGATTTAGGGACATTCAACACTTCCAAAATCAGCTTCACAGGATGCCTGTGCTTTAACTCATCCACTAATTCTATCACTACTTCAGGTACCACTTCCTTTCCAATTCCTTGTACTTTTTTAAAATATCTATTTCGGCTTGATTTCTTCTATTCTTTAACTTTAATTGTTCCAGTTCAGAAAGTTCCACTAATCCTTTATTATAGGAGTATTGTTTGCCTACTTGTTGACTAAATCGATATGTTTCACCCTTTCTATACCATCTCCACCATGTTTTTACCTGTGTGCTATTTCTAATATTTAATTCACACATAATTTCTTTAGTTGTATAACCTTCTGCTTTCATCTTCACTGCTTTAAACTTTGTTTCAACTGAATACGCCACTCTGCGCATAGAAAAAACACCTCCGTAAATTCATTTTAACTGAATTCAACGAAAGTGTTTTTATAAAGTTCCCACTATATGGGGTCAGCTCAATTCTTTTTTAAGATTTTAACGGCTTTTTTCTTATTATTTACTAAAAAACTAGCACTTATCTGGCTAGTTTTCTGATGTTTACTGCCATAAGTGCGATTCCTAATTCGCATTCAACCTTTGATTGAGTGCGAACTGATAACCTTTGGAAACCCAAATTAGCCTTCAGATTTCCAAATGCTGATTCGACATCTATTTTTCGTTTTTTGTAGATGCCTTTCGTTTTTGGATCTGAAAGCTGCTTATTTGTGAATGCTTTAAAATAATCCCAAGTTGGATTTTTATATAAGCTTTTTGTTGTAGTTGGGTTGGTTCTGTAATTCATACATTCATTTCGTAAAGGACATCCAACACAATCTTCACATTTATATAATTTGAAATCTCTCTGATAACCATATCCGTCTCTTCTTTTTCTATAACTTTTGAAATGCAATTCTTTGTTATTCGGACATACATAATAGTCATCTATTTCATTATATTTCCAATTAGCTGTTATGAATGGATTATTTTTATATTTTCTTTTCTTCTCTTTTAAATACATACTATATGTGATGAGTAGTGTTTTCTCGAATTCATCAAGAATCATCGTATAGTTTTGTTCGCTACCATATCCCGCATCAGCTACAATGTACTCTGGAATGTCACCGTATAATTCTTTGATTGATTTTAAAAAAGAAGGAAGTGTTCGCGTATCACCCGGATTACTATACACACCAAATGCCAAAATGAACTGATTGTTCGTCGCAATCTGCAGATTATAGCCAGGCTTTAATTGTCCATTCTTCATATGATCATCTTTCATTCTCATAAAGGTCGCATCATGATCTGTTTTAGAATAGCTTTTTCTGTCACCATAAATTTCCATCTGCTCATCATATTTTATTTTACGATCTTTAAAATCTTTGATTGCTTTTTTATATTTTCTAACTTTACTTCTTTGTTTTCTTAATGTCTTTCTTATTTCTACACTTTGAGATGCTTCAATTTTAGAAGTGAGCGTTTCATTTTTATCATCTAAATGCATCTCAATACGATTTAATTCTTCTTTCGTTAGTTCATCAGAAGATTCTCTCTTAATTTCAGGTATGATCTTCTCTGAAATTAACTGTTTATACACCGCATTGGATTTTTCAATAACCCCTTTACTAAAATGCTTAGTGCTACCTAGCCATTGAAAAGTATATTTATTGGCATTAGCCTCTATCTTCGTTCCATCTATATAAAGGGCGTCTTCTGTAATCACTTTGTCTTCTAATAATTGCGCTCTAAGACCCACAAATAGAACTTGTATAAAATCTATCATGTGTGGATTAACTCTAAAGCGATTGATTGTACGATATGAAGGGACTTGTCCTTGAGCTAACCACATCATACGACAACTATCTTTAAGTAGAAATTCCATTTTTCTACCAGAAAAGACAGACTGTGTATAGCTGTATAAAACGATTTTTAACATCATTTTAGGATGATAAGATGAAGGACCTCTATGGTTGTAATATTGATTAAAAGTTTCTTGGGGAATAGATTCTACAAGTTTATTAATAATGAGGGCAATATCACTCTCGGGAAAAGAAATTTCAGTTTCAATTGGCAGACTAAGCTGAGAAATGTTATACTCTTTATACATATAAGGCACTTCCTTTCATTGTTTTTGTGGTTATTAACAATTATACGGGAAGTGTTTTATTTTTTTAAATGATATCTATAAAAAAGGTCTAATTTAGTGTTTTTCGACACCAAATTAGACCTTTTTTGTAAAAGAGCTGGGAATTATGTCCCAGCCCCGTTTAGTGTTCAATCATGACTGTTGATTGAATATCGTATATATTACACATCTGTAGTGTAACTAAAAACGTAATTATATGTCAACCATTATGTCAAAATACTTTTTCCTATTAAACGATATTGTTAGCATTAGATACTTAATTTCTTGTCTTAAAACGTGTACCAGCCTAATTATTGTTCAACTTTTTGTTTACCAGAGCCTCGTTCACTAACGAATTGTTTATTGTAATAGTTACTATTCATACTAATCTCACTATCAAACTTCTCTAGACCATCTCGTTCAATCAACGTCGGTGTCTCTGAGAATAAGTCTGTCCCTAAACCAAGACGATCACCTTTAATTTCAACACCCATGCTCGATAAAATAGTTGGGAACATATCTAATGGTGCGAATTGACGGTTTTGTACTTTCTCAGGTTCTTTTGCGGGATTAATGATGAGATTAAAAATGTCACGTTTATAATCTGGATCAAAGTCTTTGAAGAACTTTTTATCCATGCTGAGATGATCACCTGTAATGACAATCGTTGTGTTTTCATAATAGGGCTGTTGTTGTAACCAGCGGACAAACGCTACCGCTTCTGATGTTGAGTAGGCAATAACATTCGCATATTGATTATCACGTGGTGTCGGTGTATTTTTTGACACGTATCCATCAGGGAAATGCGTATCTGCTGTTTCCATCGTAAAGTTGAAAGGCTTTCCTGTTTGTGACAAGCGTGTGATTTCCTGCTTCGCATAATTATACAGCTTATCATCTTCAAAGCCCCACCATACTTTGTAATCTTTCGGAATATAGCCATGATCACGTGCATATTTCCAATCCCAAATATTAAAATTACCATGTGATTTGAAATACGTTGTCAATCCACCAAAGTCAGCGTCTGCACCAAACATAATCGTTTGTTCATAACCTTCTTCATGCAAGATATCACCTATTCCACGAGCGCCTGGCAAGAAGTAACCTGACTTTCCGTAACTGTTTCCGTTCATCGGAATCTTCAGTGGAATACCCATGCCCATGTTCACCATGCCCGCTACGGACCAGCTTGAACCATACGTTTGATGTGGACCACCAAATGGATCTTTCGAGTCTGAGAAGTGCACACCTTCTTTCGATAGTTCTGTTAACTCAGACATTAAGTTTTCATTCATATAACCGCCTAGATTTTTCGATAAATAAGAGTTCTCAACAGATTCTAAATAAATATGTACTAAGTTTCGCTTTTTCTCTGGAAACTGATACTGTTTTGTTGTAGGTGTGACATAGTTTTGCTTAATATACTGTGAATCCTTCGCATAAGCTTCATACACTTCAGGTAAACGCAACTTTTGCGAACTATACGTAACACCTGTAACTAATACAACGAGCGAAACGAGCAACAGCAGTGTTCTCATCACTGTACGTTTCAATAAGGTGCGTTGTCGTTGTCCAATAACATCGTATCTGTTATACACGACTAGAATAAATAACGGTATTGCTAAGAAGAGTGCTTTTAAAATAGGTGTACGAAACATTTCTTCAACCATGCCATCCGATGTTCCTTTGATAGGTGACTTCAAGTTAAATAAAAACTGTTCCGGCGTAATATTACCGAAGTAGTCGATGAACCAATTTGAAAAATACACTGCAAGTAAACCGATAATTGCAAATAACATCGTAAAGATTTTGATTGTCACATCGAGCCAACGACGTTTCACTGTTGTGTGATGAAGTTGGACTTGTGTTTGACGTTGTAATAAATATTTAACTGCAATCCATAATGCACCAAATAGCAATGCGATGCCTATGTAATACAATGCGAATATTGACTGATATGTTGTACTTTCTACACTATCTGTACGTTTCAACACAAAAACAAATAGTCCAAGTGTGACGATATTAATAGTAATAAGGTAAAATAATCCCTTCTTAATGACACGCCCTATCGTTCTGTGTTGTTTTAAAACTGTGACATCGATTGCTGTGACTAAAAGCCCTGCTACAAGATAAATAATCCATTGCATCTGATGCGAATACCTCCTATTTGTCTACATAATCATTTTTATTTTACGTCGTCTTGTCCCCCTTGTCACATACTTTTGAGAAAAAACGATTTGACAAATCGATGTTTCACCTGATTCAACTCCGTCTATTCCGATAGTTAATTAAGGTCATTCAATATTGATAGTCACTGTCAACGTTCCTATCTCTCAACATTTCTAAAAACCTTGCCATATATTAACCATAAAAAGAACCCCACATATTTTGTTTTTAAAATATATGAAGTCCTGTTTAAATTGATAACTATCTCTTGTTTTTTCTAATTTTAGATTTTAAGAGCATCTACTTGTATTTTTGTACACTTGCATAACGTTCTACTGGCTGAGTGCTGTTTCAAGCGCTTTGTCACTCACAATATCGGGATGAATTGGGTTGTTTTCATAATATTTTCCTGTACGGTCTTTAATTTTATAATTCGTAATGTTCATTTGTGTCCCATCATAAAGTTGCAGTGTTGTATTAGCTGTCGTATACGTCGCAGTGTCTTTACCGATAAACTGTGTATGCGAGCGTCCTTTAAAAGCAAGGGCCGTAATCTCCCCAGAACTTGCTGTCTTATTGCCGATGAGTACATCCACCGGCGTGTCTAAGTCCTTGGACCCAGCTTTCATTTGTAACGGCGTACCACCACCATTGATTTTGCCTTTTTTCAATGTGGCATCAAAGCTGTTCCCTTTACGATCGACCCACGACATAAGTGTCCCATCTGGAATAATCTTAGACAATCCTGCAATCATCGGTCCCATATCACCACCGTCATTACCTTGTAAGTCTACAATCACACGTTCGTAATCCTGTTTTTCAAGTGCATCATTCAATGTTTTCGCATAACGTTCTGCTTCTTTTTCACTCCCCATGAATCCCGGCAATTCTAATACAAGGGTTGTACCTACCTTTTTACTTGTTGGATACGCTACTTGATCTTTCATATCGCTTTGTTCAGATGGGGCTTGAAGAAATGAGTGTTTACCGCCAGCCACTTTCAATGCTTTACGCAATGCATCGTGGGTATCTTCATATGACTTTGCATCCTTTGTCGTTTGATAAGCTTCTTCTTTGGCACGTTCCCACTGTTCTCCCTTGGCATAGAGTCCTTGACTCTCCATTTGCGTGATTGCAACTTTGACATAGTCTTTTGTCGATGGTTTTGTCACATAAATATTGTAATAAGGTCCATACGTTTTGAGTAAAAAGAACACAGTGATTGCGAGTACTGTCACAACACCTATACCCCACCAAACAATCTTCTTCATCTGAAACACTCCTTGTCTTCCTATTATCGATACAATTATAACATGCTTAATTACAGCTTTAAGCAGTCATAAAAAAACACCTATGAAGGGTATCTCCCTATCATAGGTGTTACTCATTGATATTAGTGTGCTAACATTTCTTCTTTCACTTCTTCTTTAGAAAGATCAGCTGGGTAGTATGTTGGCCAGTTGTCTAATTCTTTTAAGACTTTATCACGGTCGTTACCCATGAAGATATGGTAGTGACCTGTTTTAACCGGTGCAATGTTGTGGTCACTGAATTGTACATATTTCGGTAAGTCTTTAGAACCTTCACCGTCTAACTTGAATGTGTAACGTACGCCACGGTTACCACCTTCATAGTCTAAGATGTCTTTACCATCATATTTATACGTACCTGTTACAGATTTGCCATTTCTTGTGAATGTCATTGTGTCATCTGTAATTTTGATATTTTCAATGTCTGTTTTGTAACCAACATCATAGTACTCTTTATATTCTTTTGCTGATTTGTCGCCTTTTTCTTCAGCTTTATGTTCAAATACTTCGTCTAATGTACCATCTTTTAATAATGGGTATACAGATTGCCATTCGCCCGCATAGTCTGATAACTCACGGTCTTTCACTTGGCTATCTTTGAAGTAACCGTCTTGAATTGCTTTTGAGTGTTTGTCAGCAGCTTTTTCATCTTCAACTTCAATCTTATCATTCAATGCTTTTTCAATGTTTTTGATGTTTTCTTCCATTAATGTTTGATAAGTTGCATCTTTGGCTTGATCTTTTGAAACAGCTTCCATGTTGTTAAATTTCAAAGGTTTCGCGTCTGTTTCTTTACGAATTGTATCAGTTACTTTATTTGCGACGTTTTCTTCGTACAAGATGTATTTCGCACCTGTTTCGTTGATTTCGTCTACAATTTTAGTTAATTCTTTTTGTGATGGGTCTTCTGCATTCAAGCTTTGAACACCTTTTTGAACGAAACCATAACGGTCTGCTAAGTAGCCAAGTGATTCGTGTGATACGAATACTGCGTGCCCTTCATGACCTTCTGTTGCTTTTTCCATTTTGTTATCAAGTTTATCTAAATCTTTCAATAACTTGTCAGCATTTTCTTTGTATTCTTTTTTGTGTTCTGGGTCACGTTCACTTAAGTCATCACGAATTGCTTTGACAAATGCTTCATCCATGTTTGGATCTAACCATACGTGTGGATCGTAACCACCGTGATGATGATGTGCATGACCGTGATCATCTGACTCGTGATCATGTTCATGTCCTTCTGCTTCATGGTCATGATCTTCGCCTTCATGATCGTGATCGTGCGCTTCACCTTCGTGATCATGTTCATGTTGGTCTGTTAATAACTCTGTCTTATCAAGGCTATCTTCAAGAGATAACTTGTGATCGTCTTTCTTGATTGCACCGGCTACTTTCTTAGCAACTGGATCTAAATTATCACCTGTGTATACGAACACATCTGATTTACTCGCGTTAATAATATCTTTTTGTGATGGCTCGAAACTATGTAAGTCCGCACCTTTAGGGTAAATAGAATCCACTTCGACGTGTTTCCCACCGATTTGTTCAACAAATGATTGGAGCGGATAAACTGTTGTTGTTACTTTCATCTTGTCGCCTGAAGAAGCTTTATTATCATCAGACTGACCACATGCTACTAATAACGAGCTTGCAAGTGCTGCTGTCGCTACTACTTTTAAACTTTTCTTCATTTATTAGACGCCTTCCTTCAAATAGTAATCATTACGATTAGAATTATACATGAGACTAGACAAATGTGCAATGACGTTTTTTGTTCATTTGTCAACTTTTTTTATGCTTATTTTATTTAATCACACAAATAAAGACACTTCAGAAACCTGCGTAAAAGGTTTCCAAAGTGTCTCGTATTTATGATTGAATTGCTGCAAAACCACGGTCTAAGTCAGCAATAATGTCGTTAATATGTTCAATACCGATAGACAAACGGATTGTTTCCGGCTCAATACCTGCTGCACGCTGCTCTTCTTCCGTTAATTGTTGGTGTGTTGTTGATGCTGGATGAATCACTAATGACTTCGCATCTCCTACGTTAGCGAGTAATGAGAACAGTTCCAGTCCTTCGATGAACTGCTTTCCTGCTTCATAACCGCCTTTCACGCCAAATGTAAAGATAGATCCTGCTCCTTTTGGTAAATAACGCTGTTTATTTTCATAGTACTCATTTGATTCTAAACCAGCATATTTCACCCAAGCCACTTGATCATGTCCTTCTAAATAATGCGCGACTTTTTCTGCATTTTCAACATGACGTTCAAGACGAAGTGACAATGTTTCTAACCCTTGAGTTAATAAAAAGGCGTTGAATGGCGATAGTGCCGCACCTGTATCACGCAAAAGTGTTGTGCGGATTTTGAATGCTAATGCTGCTTCACCAAAAGCATCTTTGAACACAAGTCCATGATATGACGGATCTGGTTCACTTAACCCTGGGAACTTGCCATCCCCCCAGTCAAAGTTACCTGCATCCACGATGACACCGCCCATTGACGTACCGTGACCACCGATAAACTTCGTTGCTGAGTGAACCACAATATTTGCACCGTACTCAATCGGACGGAATAAGTAGGGTGATGCAAATGTATTATCGACGATGAGCACAATACCATGTTTCTTTGTCACAGTGGCTAAAGCATCAAAGTCATCAATATTCCCTTCTGGATTACCGATTGTTTCAATGAAAAGTCCTTTTGTATTTGGACGGATTGCTGCTTCAATTTGTTCCACTTTCGTTGTATCTACTAATGTCACTTCAATGCCAAACTTAGGTAATGTATGACTGAAAAGCGTGTGTGTGCCACCATATAATTTGTCACTAGCTACGATATGATCGCCATTTTGTGCTACGGCTTGAATAGCATACGTTATTGCTGCCATACCTGACGCCACTGCAACACCCGCAACGCCACCTTCTAATTCGGCAACACGTGTCTCTAACACTGCCGTCGTTGGGTTTGTTAATCGTGTATAAATATTCCCCACTTCTTCTAACCCAAATAATCTTGCTGCATGCCCTGTATCATCAAATGTAAATGAAGTCGTTTGATAAATCGGCAAAGCACGTGACTTGGACACTGCATCTACCTCTTGTCCTGCATGTAATTGCAATGTTTCAAATTCGAATGATTCCGCCATATGATTCCCTCCTATAAATAAAAAAGCACACAGGCAAATCTCAACTTGTATCAAGATTTCCTGTGTGTATCTATTCGTATAATCAATAGTCGATTTGATTATAAAAGACTTATCTCTCAGGTTCGTATCACCTGCAGGAATTAGCACCTAACTCAATAGGTTGCCTGGTTTCATAGGGCCTGTCCCTTCACCAATCTTGATAAGATATATTTATTGTCACCTGTTACTTTTTAAATGTAACGCTATCATATATCAGAAAATTCCGAAAGTCAACCAATCTTTTTCGAATTCCGAGATATTTATTCAACATAGATGGCACGTCCTACCGAGAATGTTTCTCTAAAGGTCGGCATATGAATTACCCGTTGGTTCAGCGAGCCACGATAGGCAAGATTAGGACGATAGAGATGTTGTATAAACATCCCGTCCACAAGGACATCGATATTTTGAAGGATTGTCTTGCGTTCATCATCTTGACACCACAAATACTCGAGTTGATAACCTGTCCACACCCAAATGTCTTTCGTATGACCAAAGTGATGACGAAACGCACGGATTAACGGTACAATAACCGCTAAGTTGCAGAAAGGTTCACCACCGAGAATGCTCAACCCTGAAATATACGAAGGTTCACAAGCTGAGATTACTTCATCGATAATCGGATCCGTGAATGGTTCACCATAACGAAAATGTTGTGCTGCGACATTGTAACAACCCGGACAACGAAACGGACACCCCGATACATAAAGGCTGCAACGAACCCCTTCACCATCGACAAAACTATGCGTTTCAATTTTGGCAATGTATCCGGATCCCTGTATTAACGGTGCGCCTTTCATGATTTCGGCACCTTCATATGTTTAACCCGTGCACAAATCTCCTTGTGTCGTCCTTCAATCGTTGGGCGTTGCACTGGGTTACCAAGATAGCCACATGTTCTTTTCACTACATCAACCGTTTCGGGGTCTTTGTTACCGCAGTTTGGACAGCAATACCCTGTGTCTGTCGTATCAAAGTCACCTTCAAATCCGCATTCATAACAATGGTCGATTGGAATATTCGTTCCTAAGTAACTGACACGATCATATGAATAGTCCCATACCGCTTCTAACGCCTTTTTGTTGTGGTCTAACTTCGGATACTCACAGTAATGAATATAACCCCCGCTCGCATAGTGTGGATAGTCTTGCTCAAAGTCCAACTTCTCGAACGGCGTCACATCTTTGCGCACATCATAATGGAAAGAGTTTTGATAATAGCCTTTATCTGTTACATCAGGTACCGCACCGAACTGCTCATAATCTAAACGACAAAAACGATCGGTCAATGATTCACTTGGCGTACTGTATATGCTAAACCATACATCATGTTCTGCCGTCCAAGCATACTGATAGTCACGCATTGCCTTTAAAATATCAATCGTAAATGCCTTAGCTTCTGGATTCGTCTCCCATTCAGGACCATAGAACACGGTCGCCACTTCATAAAGACCAATATATCCCATTGAAATTGTCGCACGCTGGTTGTCAAATAACGTAAACACATCATCTTGTTCTTGCAAACGATATTTAAATGCACCATGCTTGTACAAAATCGGTGCATTATTCGGTTCAGCTTGTTTCACGCGCTCAATACGAAACGCCAACGCATCATGTAGAACATTCATACGCTCTTCAAAGAGTGACCAGAAATGTGCCTTGTCGCCATTTGATTCTAGAGCAATACGTGGCAGATTCAATGTCACAACACCTAAGTTACAACGTCCGCTATTCTCATACTCCCCTTGTTCATTTTGCCAAGCAGGTAAGAACGAACGACAACCCATTGGCGCCTTGAAATCTCCTAAAAGTTCAACCGTCTTGTCATAATTCAAAATATCCGGATACATCCGCTTCATTGAGCATTCTAGCGCTAATTGCTTAATGTCATAATTGGGATCAGTCGGAGCGAAATTCACGCCTTTCTTAATTGAAAAGACAAGTTTTGGGAAAATGGCTGTTACACGATCTTTTCCTAACCCTTTGATTCGTGTTTGTAGAATCGCTTGTTGGATTTTACGACTCATCTCATCCGTTCCCAAGCCGAAACCAAACGTCACGAAAGGTGTTTGCCCATTAGACGTATAGAGTGTATTAACTTCATATTCTAAACTTTCAATCGCCGCAAAAATATCTTGCGTCACTTGTTCATCGACATAGCATTCGATATCTTCTGGACGGACATATTTTTCTGCCATTGCACGGTGTTTACGTTCATTATGTATCGCATATTCACTGAGTACTTCATCAATTCGATCAATCGTACAGCCACCGTACTGGCTGCTTGATACGTTCGCAATCATTTGCACAAGTTGTGCCGCTGCCGTTTGAATCGACTTCGGTGATGTTACATGTGCATTCCCAATTTGAAATCCATGTGCCAACATATCTTTCGCATCGATCAAACAACAATTCGTCAGTGGTTGAAAAGGGTGATAATCTAAATCATGAAAGTGAATTTTTCCTGATTGATGTGCCGCAGCCACATGTTGTGGCAACAGATGCATCAATCCATATGATTTTGAAACAACACCTGCAGTCAAGTCACGCATTGTAGCAAATGTTTGACTGTCTTTATTTGCATTTTCATTCACAATTGTCGGATCTTTTGTGATCAGCCCTTTAAGGTCTTTTTCTAACTGATTCATATTTACACGCTTCTTCCTACATATAGTGTCTGATACTCATTTTAGATACTATATATAGTGTTTTCAACTCACAACAAAGCTGTTAACTGATTTGTCATTTCTTTGAGAACGTTATGTGAACTTTACACCTTGCACAATTATATGTTGATCATTACATGCGTTTGCACCATTCATTTTCTTAACAATACAAAAAAGCGCTACACCCCTTATCTCAGAGTGTAACGCCCCAACTATCTTATAATATGAAATCTAGAATGCCATAATATATGAAGAACATCTTTTTGCTTAATTTTGTTAAATAAAGAATTAAAATGATAAGTGTTGATATAAATATCACTGATTTATATTTCTTTTTTTCTTCCTTTTCTTCCTTAGATTCTTCACTTTCTAAATAAGCAAGCAGTTCAGCTTCAATCTCCTTGTTGATTGCTTCATTCGGATCTTCATGCTTTTCATCGACGACATCATGGTCCTTTACTTTTTCTTCTGTCATCTGACTAACTCCTTACTACTATTTTTTAAATACATGCTGATACTGTACATATCCTGACAAGTAATGCTCAATATCATCAATTCGTACGCGATACCCGTGGTGCTTGATAAAGAAACTATTCAAAATGCGACTTGGATTTTTGAAATACATCGCAATTTCAGGGTAGAAAAAGCCTGTGCGCTCGTAGTCTGCTCGTGTATGAATCGTATCTAAAAACTTCTCTTCATCTAATAGTTCATCCACTAAATGTTGGTACCCTGATACTTTGGCCTTTTCAACTAAATGATATGTTGCCATCAACATCTCTAGGAATGTCGGGAAGGTTGTCTCCCTCTGTTTCATATAATCTAAATATGAACTTACGTTGTTGATACCAAATCTGAAGTATTTCTCGTGTGGTGTCACTTGAACTAATTCGTTCGTACAATAACCAAGCCAGTGGTCATGATACTTCCAATAATCATTTTTGATGAAATGCTCAAACAATGTTTGCACTGTCTTCAACCAGCGTTCGTCATGATCTTGTTGATACAATCGTAATAAACCAAGTGCTGCTTCCCCATCGTAATACACGATACGGTACTTCTCTTTAACTGAGAAGTCTGGGTAATTTAAAATATGCACCGTTTCACCCGTAGTGTCATCAATCATCTTCAATACACCTTCTGCAACACCTTGTGCATATTTCAAGTAGCTTGTATTTTTACCGCCGTGTTTTATATACTCACACACTGCAAAAATAAACGCAGCATTTTGCCCAAGTTTTATCTCATTAATATCTTTCGTATCATCAAAGACAAATTGTGCGCCTGTCTCATCCGTTGCAATATAATGTTTAATAATATACTCAATCGCGCGTTCAACCGGCTCTAAATCTTTCCCTAAGTATGATAAGCCTTCTACCAACGAATATGTCGAAGATGAGTGACGTAATATATTATAGAAGTTGATCGTATTATCAAAATGTGGGAAGTAACCATAAATGTAACGACCGTCTTCTTGCAACATACCTTCTAAAAATGTTGTACTATGAGCGATTAGGCGATCCATCTCTACATTTAAATCGTCTATTTGACGAAGGTTTTTTTGATAGCCTTTACTGTGAAGTCGATAGACACCTTCTCCATCAAAAATGAACCCTTGTGTATAGAACTTTGTGACTGTCTCACCTTTATATGCCGCAATGCTAAATTTGCGACGATGACCTGTGTATTTCTTCATATAGTTGTTGATATTGTCTTCTGATAAATACATGTTTGATGTCCCTTTTTCAGGACGAATAAAAGCATTCGCATTAATCTCTTCTGGCAAAAATGTCAGATACCAATTTTTATCCAATGCGATACCAAAATCTACATAGTTTCGTCGTGTACGAACCAATTCTTCTGCTACATCATCGAATAATACAGATTCTGTGTCTGTTACGATATCAACCTTAATCCACTCCGGAAACTTGCCTACTTTTGATCTAAACTTTTGACAGTATTTATGAATATCTCGATCAAGATGACGACGATTTTTAAATAGACTGACTTGTGCTTTCCTATCTGGAATACCTAAACTAATGAAAACATAGTCATACGCCAACGACTCTTGTTCAATTTTTTTAACAAGTGCTTGAATATTATTTTCTAGCGTCATACCTCTTCTCCTTTTAATCCCATTTACTATACTTTACAAGTATTTAAAGAATTCTGCAACGGTTAATAAACGCATGATAACTTAAAACATTCTATGTCTATACATTGTAAAATCTGTATTAAATAAAATTACGATAATAGATATATATTCTATTAATATTATTCAATACTTTCACAATCAATATAATACGTTCTGAAACATAATATTTTTAACTTAAACATAAAAAAGAAGCACCTCATATCGTTATGAGATGCTTCTTCTGTGTTCTGGAATCATCCAGATTTTTATCTATTAGTCTTGGATTTTACTTATAATGGCGGAGGAAGAGGGATTCGAACCCCCGCGAGCCGTTAAGCCCCTGTCGGTTTTCAAGACCGATCCCTTCAGCCGGACTTGGGTATTCCTCCATATCTCGAACACAATAACCATAATATAATAGCTACAATATAATGTCAACACTATTTTCAAATTTTTTCATACTTTTTTTGCAGCTCATGTTTGATATTCACTTCTTACTAAGATACGCTTATTTTATTCATTTGTATTTTGTTCATAAAAGGAGCGACTTCCATTGATTCATCGATTATTTCGAAACCCATGGCATATCATTATCGGTATTTGCCTAGTACTAACTATCGTGCTCATCAGCTTCACTTATTGCAATGCATCCTTTTATCAAGTACCCATTGGGAAAGTGACAAAAGTAACATCGCATCACAGTAAAAAAACAGTTGATGAACAACATAATCGCGACATACATTATACAGATCAATTATCAGTCAAACTGTTAAACACCTCTCAAAAAGGGGCAACTTTGAATGTTGAACATCAGTACAATGCCTCTCATACTGAAGCTCAGCCATACCGCGCAGGTGATCGACTTCTACTACATATCAATACATCAACAAATGAAGCTTATGTTGTGGAAAAGAAAAGAGATACGCTTGTTGTGACAGTATTGAGCGTATTTATACTCGCCTTACTTGTCATCGGTCAAAGAATTGGTCTACAATCAATGGCTTCATTAATAATGAACACTGGAGCAATTCTAGTTGCGGTATGGTTATATAACCAAAATCCAAACCTAGACCTATTTCTTTTGATGAGTATTGCAGTGGTTGTAGCAACGAGTCTGACGCTAACACTCGTCACTGGATGGCAGTCACGAACAATTGTGACGATTGCGAGTACCCTACTCGGTACATTTATATGTGTGGGTATTGCGTGGCTCGTCATTACCTTAACGAATAGTCAAGGGATCAAATATGAGACAATGAGTTTTTTAACAGTGCAACCTAAAATGATTTTTCTTACTTCCGTGTTGGTTGGTACGCTTGGCGCGGTGATGGATGTCGCCATTACGATATCGAGTGGCATGTATGAAATTTTACAGCGCACACCATCCATCTCGACGCAACGTTGGATTAAAGCGGGCCAAAATATTGGAAAAGATATCATGGGGACAATGACGAATATTTTATTATTTTCCTATTTAGCAGGAAGCCTTCCGATGTTGTTATTATTTTTAAAGAACGGCAACACATTGACATACAGTATTTCAATGAACTGGTCTCTTGAGATATGTCGCGCCATCACAGGTGGTATTGGCATTGTACTAACTGTGCCACTTACCATTCTTCTTATGCAAATCTGGCATCGCTGGAAAGGGGGAAGCATCTAATGAATGCGATTTTGATTCTGATGCTCATCCTATTCATCTTGATGAGTCTACTTGGTGGAAAAACAGGCGTCGTTTCGTTTTTTACTTTGTTTTTGAACTTTATCATTCTATTTCTCACACTATTATTTATTGTGTTCGGGGCACCGATTTATATCATGTGTTTCGTTTTCAGTCTATTAATCGCAGCCGTCAACCTGTTTCTTCTGAACGGTGTCAATATCAAAACGGTTGCTGCTTTTATTGCAAGTATTTTCACTACATTACTTATGTTGGCAGCTATTTATTTTTCAGTACAGACTGGACATCTACAAGGTTTTACACCTGAAGAACAAGATGAAACATATGTGTATTCTTTAAATATTGGTATTAATATGACACAATTTATGATATTTACAGTCATATTAGCAGTTATTGCAGCGGTTATTGATTTGGCAATCACAATCAGCTCACCCATGTTTGAACTGCATGTGACAAATCCTGCATTAACACGGAAGCAACTCTTTGTTTCTGGTATGCGTGTTGGTAGAGAAATATTAGCAACTTCTGCAAATACAATCTATCTCGCCTTTTTAGGGGGGTCTCTAACATTACTATTTTGGTTTTTTAACTTGGATTATCGCTTAGGCCATCTAATAAATACCAAACTCTTCACACAAGAGATCATTACGATTGCACTTGGCGGAATTGCAATTGCGATATGTATCCCTATTACCGCTTTTATGACAGCAACGTTACTCACACGGCCAAAAAAATAACATCTGGAACATTGATGATACGAACTGCTTGAGATTGGGACAAAATTCTACTGTTAAGGCATTTTCCAAAGTACAAATTGCTTACGTCTCATCTCTAAGCAGTTTGTTTATATTTCATTAACCATGCCACTCTTCATTACTTTTTTATAAAATTTTTACACAAAAACATAAACAGTGCTTCAAAAGACGTTCAATATGCTATAATCATCACTGAAAACTTATATTCTAGGGGTATATTTAACTATGTTAACTATTAAAGAAATCAATGACATCCTTAACGGCAAAACGATTAACGTGGATCAGCATAATGAAAATAATATTATCGATGACTTCGAAACCATTTTTAACTATGTCAATTCAAAACGCACGGCATTCTTTTCACCGAATAAAAAAACTTGGTCTCGCTTTTTAGGTCGAGGCAAAAATGCACCAGACGGTAATGATCTGATCAACCTTGAACAAGAAGATATTGGACTAATCATCACTGAAAAAGAAGTAGAGGGATTACATCACCCCATTCCACAAATTATTATCGAAGACTCTGTTGCATCTTTAAAAAAATTAGCAATTTATATTCGTAATCAGTATACAAATCCACTCATCGCAATCACTGGCTCAATGGGTAAGAGTTCTACACGTATGATTACTACTTCACTCTTACAAGACTATCATGTGTTAGAAAACAGAGGAAACAACAACGTGCGTGGGGCAATTTATTCAAACATGTTGAAGTTAATTAAAAATCCTGACTTTGCGGTTATTGAAACATCTCTCAATGCCATCAATTATATTGAAGATACTGCTGTGAATTTACGCCCTGATGTCGCTGTGATAACAGGAATTGGCGCAGCGCACTTTTCATCATTCCAAAGCATAGAAGAAATTGCAAAACTAAAGGCACGTATCTTTAACGGCTTATCTGAAGATGGGATTGCCATCATTAATGGAGACACATTGTTTGTTGACTATTTAAAGGAGCAAGCAGCTAAAAAGACAAATAACGTCTTTACGTATTCTACCGTAACATCATCTCATGCTGATCTTACACCAGAATTCATCCAATATCAGAAAGGATCTATTCATTTCGGTATTTCAGAATCTGATAGTATAGAAACCTACAAACTCAATACGATTAGTTCAGGTATGATTTCTAATACACTTGGGGCATTACTCGCATTGAAAAAACTCGGCGTATCAATTAACCCTAAAGCGTTAGAAGACTTCCAACCATTCTCAAAAATACTCAAAATGAAACAAATTCAAGCACAACATCATCAATTAACACTTATCGATGATACACATAACGCTTCATTACCAGCAATGATTAATGCTATCAAAGCTTTCGATACACAAACACAATTCTTCAAAGGAAACAAAATCATCGCAATCGGTCAGATTAGTGACTTAGGTGATAAAGCACGCGCAGTACATGAAGAACTGATTCCTGTTTTATCAGAATCAAATGCTGATTACATTCTCTGCTTGAATAATGATTTGCGTCCAGTGGTTGGTCAAGTGAAAAACAAGAACATCACGTGGTATGCAAGTATTGAAACGATGATCAATGACTTGAAGTTTTTATGTAACGAAGACTCATTGACATTGTTGAAGTCTTCCAGCGGTGGTACAGACTTCCCCGTGCTCGCTCGAAAGCTACCGCACGTATTATCAGCCAATCGCATTCAATATCAACAAGCTGAGTTGTTTGATGAAATGGCTCGCTTAGGAGAGAGCTATCTCATTATTGATAACGAGACGCTTGAGATTACTCGCGCGCATAACGCTAACAATTCAATGACAATTGATGGGATAGGTCCATTTATCTTCTATCTGTATGCTATGGACCATAACGTCGAGAACACGACACAACCACTCAAAGAATGGGGAACGAACAATCAGACATTCTATACAGGGCGCCCTATATCGACATATGCGCTCTTGAAATATGCTACAAATAGTCCACATCCGTCTGTATTATATGAATTGTCGGATCGTTTATTTAAAAACTTCCGAAATCGAAGTCAGTATACACATCAATTGATTGAGAAATATGATTTCAATCCATCTGTATCAATCAATCTTACTGGACGATTTATGAAAAAAGAACGCCAAAGTTTTTCAGTCCATGACTTGTATCAAATATTGAAAGATTACCAATATGACTTGTTCCGCTTCAGCAATACATTCATTGTCGGTCATAAACATAAAAGCGGATTTATTCGTGGGTGTGATCAAACGATCATTTTCACTTCTCATACTGATCCAGATGCACTCAAATCTTTAATTACCTTCTAATAACAAAATCGCACCACTACACATATGTATGTAGTGGTGCGATTTGTTATTACTTCTTTATTGTACAACCACACGGTCTTTCGCTGTGATTGTGATGACTTCATTCGGGAAGAAAGATATTTGTGTGGTACCAGCATCATAAAATGCTTCTTCGTCTACATGTTTTTGAATATCTTTCTTATTGTCTTTAATTTTTTCAATCTTAAGTACTAAGTCTACCAATTTTTGATTTTTATCAAAGCCTAAAATAACATCATTTTTCTCATAATATGCAATGCCTGCTTCTGTTCCAATCGACTTCACATTTTTGCCAAGTGCTTTATCCATATCTGCTTTTGTCGATTGACCCACTTTTAAGCCTTCATATTTGAAATTGTCTGCAGCTAATCCTTGATAGAAGTATTTATCTTTCAAGGCATCATTATTTTTGTGATTAAATGTTCCTTTATAACTATAATACGCCTTTTGTTCTACCTTTTTGTCAGTTTGTGTTGATTTATCCGCAGCGTATGAAACTGAAACGCCACCTAATAACAATCCTGTTGATACACCTGTCGCAACTAGCATCTTCATATATTTATTCATTTGAGTCACTCCTCTTTTCTTTCGTTCATCATAGGGTTCTACAATCACACGATATCGTATTCGCTATGTCATATAGCCATCGTTAATTTTCTATTTGATGGCATATTACTTTTATACGATATCTTAATCGTAACAAACTCATCATCAATATACACGTATTTCACTGTATCATGTCATAAATAGCCGTATAATAGTAAAAAACACAACAACTATGTGTACAATATTTAAAAAAGGATATATATTATACTGTATCCAAGATTATTGAAGTTATAAGGAGTGACATGGAATGGCTAAAAAATCACAAAAAGGATTGAGCGTTCTATCAACTGTTTTATCAGGTACAACAATCGCATTAGACAGTTATAACTACTACGTTTATCGCTCAAAAAACAAAAAACTAAGTTATTTATCTTTAGGACTTGGTTCTGCCGATATGTTGTTAGATTTCTATCTATCATTTAGTGCCAAAAATAAATTCGTCAAAGCTTGGTCACTATTCTCGCTCAGTCGCCAATTACGCGCACAAGCTGATAAATTCAAATCTATCAAGAATCAATAATGATAAAAGCAGTCAATCTCATCATGTAGAGATCGACTGCTTTTTATTTTAATGAATATATTTAAATGCTCGTACGCTATAACTTGGTATTGTACGATATGTCAACACGCCTGGTCCTGCGCTATAATTCATCTCTGATACAAGAATACTGCCATCACTATTGATACGTTCAACATAAGCAACATGTCCATAATAACCAAGATCAGATTGTAAGATAGATCCAACTGCTGGTTGATTATTTACGAGATAACCATCTCTTACAGCATTATTATCCCATGTATTTGCATTCCACCAATATGTACTGATTGCACGCCCTGCTGCTTGTCGCTTATTAAATACATGCCACGTACATTGTCCCCAGTCATAGTAATTTTTATGATTGAAAACAGGCGATGTGTTGTAAGCTGTTGTTGTCACTGTCGTTTGTGCTTGAGAACTTGTTGTTCCAGTCACTTTCAACTTTTGTCCTGGAAAGATCAAGAAACTATTTAAGCCGTTCAAGTTCATAATATTTTGGTATGTTGTTCCATATTTTGACGCAATCAACCCCAGTGAATCTCCCGGTTGTACCGTATAATAAGATCCACTTGTCGTCGTATTAGCAGTAGTTGTATTTTGACGTTGTACTGCTTGATTCGATACTGCTGACCCACTGACTTTTAACTTTTGACCAGGATGAATCAGAAATCCTCTCAAGCCGTTCAAGTTCATAATATTTTGGTATGTCGTCCCATATTTTGACGCAATCAACGCTAATGAATCGCCCGGTTGTACCGTGTAATATGCCCCCGTACCGTTGCTTGTATTCGTCTGAGTACGACCAGCATTTTGCGTTGTTGCTTGACTCGTCGCCGACCCGCTTACACGAAGTTTTTGTCCCGGAAAGATTAAGAAGTTGTTCAAGCCATTTAAACGCATAATATTTTGATACGTTGTACCATAGCGTGCTGCAATCGCTGATAACGAGTCACCACTTCTAACTGTATATGTTCCATTGGTCGCAGTATAACTTCTTTGATTGTTCGTTTGATTTGTTTGACGCACTGCTGTTCTGCCACCAGATACTTGTAACACTTGATTAGGGAAAATCAAGTTTGAGTTCAAGTTATTGTATGACTTCAGCTGTGCAATACTTATTTGATGTTTCGTGGCAATTGACCACAATGAATCGCCTGCTTGCACACGATATGTAGCTGCTTCTGCATCACTCACTGCAGCCACTGTCGAAATGGCTGATGTACCGATAACGGCTGCAATTACTTTTTTCCGCACAGTTTTTCTCTCCTCACGTAACTATTTTACATTTTTTCATTATACACGTCGTACATGTGAAAATATATACCATTTATATAACATTCTTATTACAAAATACTGATAACCACTTGTCACAATACTGACACAGCATATTATTCATTAAAAAACATGATGAAATCACTTGATTTTCAACCATTAAAGTCACATCATTTTTTCTCATCCGGCATTTAATGTATTTTTCACTTTTTGATAATAATAAACTTGCGCGAAATATAATTGTCTACAATATACTAAAGCGTTGAAAAAAGCTGGCAATCAGCTCTTCTCAACGCTTTCCAATCAATACTTTATATTTATTTTCTTGTCAATGCATCCAATGCTTGTTTCAAATCTGCCACTAAGTCTTCTGTATCTTCAATACCTAAAGAGAGTCGTACCAATCCATCCGCGATACCTTCTTTCGCACGGATATCTGCTGGGATAGAGGCATGCGTCATCAAACTCGGTACAGAAATAAGACTTTCCACAGCGCCTAAACTTTCTGCCAATGTGAAATAGCGTGTATCTGTGACTAGTTTTTTCGCCTGCTCAACATCTGCCACTTCAAATGAAACGACACCCGGTGCTCCCTCAGATTGCGCTTGATGTATCTCGTAATTCAAATGGTCTTTTTGACTTGGATGATATACGTTTAATACATTTGGATGTTCTTCCAACATAGACACCACTGCTAACGCATTCTTTTCAATTTGATCTAATCTCAAGCCGAGTGTTTTGATTCCACGTACCAACAAATAGCTGTCTTGTGGTCCAAGTACGCCCCCCGTAGAGTTTTGGATAAAACCAATATGTTCTGCAAGCGCATCATCCGATACAGCGACAAGTCCTGCAACGACATCACTATGCCCGCCTAAATATTTCGTTGCAGAGTGAACAACGATGTCCGCACCAAGTGTCAGTGGTGTTTGGAAGTAAGGCGTCATGAATGTGTTATCTACAACTGTTAGCAAGTCATGTTTACGCGCTAACTCGCTGACAGCACGAATATCAGTGATACGTAATAACGGGTTCGATGGTGTTTCAATGAAGACCATCTTCGTTTGCGGTTGAATCTGGTCTGCAATGTTTTGTACATCTGTTGTATTGACAAAGTCGAACGAAATACCATATCGCTCGAATACTTTTGTCATCGCACGGTATGTACCACCATACACATCTGATCCTACGATAACGTGATCACCTTGATCCAATAACATGATAACTGCGCTGATTGCCGCAATACCCGATCCAAATGCAAAGCCGTGTTCGCCATGTTCTAAGTCCGCGATTACAGATTCTAATGCTGTACGTGTTGGATTGGCCGTACGAGAATACTCATATCCTTGACGAAGTGAGCCAATCCCATCTTGTTCGTATGTACTCGTTTGATAAATGGGTGTTGTCACCGCCCCTGTGTAAGGGTCTGTTGTCTTGCCTCCGTGAATGAGTAATGTCTTTTTATTCATAACTTAAACGCCTCCATATTGAAATATCTGTTTTGACATATAACGATCGCTACCGTCTGGGAATACAACGACGATATCACCTTGTTCGATACGCTTAGCGACACGCAATGCCCCTTCTAGTGCTGCACCAGAAGAACTCCCTACAAGTAATCCTTCATGTCTAGCTAATTCCCGTACATGACGAAAGGCAATCTCATCTGGTACTACTTCCACACGCTCAATCCATGATGGTTCTAAAAATGGCGGCCATACTTCAACACCAATACCTTCTGTATCATGTTTGCCCTTCTCACCACCACTTAAAATAGACCCCGTCGGTTCAACAACAACGGACTTGATACCGTGTGTTTGTAGCACTTCTGAAACACCTGAGAATGTTCCACCAGAACCCGCACCTGCCACAAAGTAATCCATCGATGGCAACGCCTGTAACAGCTCTTGTGCTAATGTTTCTTTATAAGCTGCTGGGTTGTCTGGCGTTTCAAATTGATTCGTATAATAGGCACCTTCCGTTTCCGCATATTGCTTGGCTGCTTGGCGTGCACCTAGCATCCCGTCCGCTCGTGGTGTACGATATATCGTTGCACCCATCACACGCATAATCTCTATCTTCTCTTCAGAAAATCCTTCCGGCGCAAAGATCACACATTGAATATCATACTGTGATGCCACAAGTGCCAATCCAATACCTGTATTACCTGCCGTTGCCTCAACCAAGTGACCTCCACGTTGCAAGTCACCCCGTGCAATCGCTTGTTCAATTAAGTGTTTCCCAAGTCGATCTTTGACACTCCCACCCGGATTGTACATCTCTAACTTCGCAAAAATACGAACATCTTCTGTACTGTAATGTCGCAATTGCACTAATGGTGTTTGACCTACTAAATCTATCGTATTCACATCATGGACTCCTTTTCAAAACCTAGTTGATTAATAAGAATTATAGGCGAAGTCTTTCAATATTTCAATCTATACACTCCTGATGTTGCGATTCACACTTTAAATCCAATATACGTTACACTATTCATAAAGGATATTCGTACTAACACCAATCAATAAAAGGGAGTGCTTCATATGGTGATTGTCCAAACGACATTGGGGAAAATTCAAGGTATACAAAACGAAAAGAGTGATAGCTTTAAAGGGATCCCTTATGCACTGCCACCCATCGGTGAGCGACGTTTCCGACACGCCGAACTTTGGACACAAACGTGGGAAGGTATTCGTGATGCACGACAATTTGGTGCCATTCCAATCCAACCACCAAATACACTAGAAGCATTCTTCTCTGTACATCACCAAACATATGAACAGAGCGAAGATTGCCTTACACTCAATATTTGGCGACCCAATCAACATAGCAATGACGCCCCTTTACCTGTCCTACTCTACTTTTACGCCGGAAGTTTTGTAAATGGACATAGCGCACAAGATCTCTATCAACCTGAAGCCATCGTCGAACAACAACCCGTCATCGTTGTCACGTGTAATTATCGATTAGGTGCATTGGGTTTCCTTGATTGGTCAGTTATCAATGCTACGTGGAATAGCAACAATGGTTTATCCGATCAAATATGTGCATTGCGTTGGGTACATCAACACATCCATGCTTTCGGTGGAGACCCAACACGCATTACACTCATCGGCCAGTCTGCTGGCGCCATGAGTATTCAAGCTTTATTGCAACTCCCAAGCGCCCAACCACTTGTAAATAATGCTGTGCTGATGAGCGGCATTTTACAACCTGACACGGCTAAGTATGCCCAACAAAAAGCACAGGCATTTCAAGCTTTAAAGACAGAAATCACTCCTGAGACATCTTGGACAACGCTGTCGTCAGAGACTATTTTACTGCTCATGGCACGACATCAAGCACAGTATGGTAAGTCAAAAGGCCTTGAACTGCTCTATCAACCTGTATGCACAGAGACAATACCTATACAGTCTAATGCGCCTTTACCATATCCGATATGGATCGGTATGACGTCAGCAGAGGGTGATATTTATATTAAAAATGAACATAAAAAGCTAGATCCCAAACAATTTCAAAAGGTTACGACACGTGCAGGGCTTCCTAAACCGGCGACACATGACATTGACACAGCACAACAACAGCGCGACTATATCACTCATTATTACTTTCTTCGACCATTCCAGTCTTATCTCAAAAGACTGCAACAACATCATCATATCGTCTACACGTATGCGTTCGATTGGACACATCCAACACATACTTTATATCAGAGTGCGTATCATATATTAGACGTCCTGTTCTGGTTTGGACGACTTGATATTATGACGGCACAAGGAGCCACTGTGAATGCACATGATATCCAGTTAAGCCATCAGATGATTCAAGACTTGAGTACATTTGCACATACGAGTCAACTCCCAGAAAAACACCGTCATTATGCCTAAAAAAACACTCCCATCGCATTGGATGGAAGTGCTTTTCCCTGTATATTTTAAAGTAATTGTAAAATGAACACCGCTAGAATGACGAATGGTAAGACATACTTCACTAATGCGTACCATGGATAGAAGAATTTAAAGCAATCGCTTCCAAATCCTTGTTTGAGCAAGTCCTTATCAAGCAACTGCCCAACAACGAGTGTCGTTGCAAGTGCACCGAGTGGCATCAAAATATTGGATACTAAAAAGTCCATATTATCAAAAATTGTTCCTGCACCGAATTGGATATGACTCAATGATCCAAATGACAACATAGCTGGGATACTGATAATCAACACAGCGAAACTTGTTAATAATGCAACACGTGAGCGCTTTGAATTATCATTGCGTGTTAAGTTTGAAATATTTAATTCCAATAATGAAATAGAAGATGTTAACGCAGCAAACAAGAACAAGATTAAGAAAGTAAAATAGAACAATGTCCCGTAATGCATTTTATCAAATACAAGCGGTAAAACTTTGAACAATAAGCCAGGTCCTTCAGTCGGCTCGTAACCAAAAACTTGTAGCGCAGGGAAAATAGCGAGACCTGCTAAAATAGAAATAAATATATTCATGACTACAATCGACAATGCGGATGATTTAATCGTCATCTCTTTAGAAGCATAACTTGCGTATGTAATCATCCCTGTTGTACCGAGTGATAAGGCGAAGAATGACTGTCCTAAAGCGAACAACATAGACTCCATCGTAATATCTTCAATACGTGGTTGGAATAAGAAACGCACACCTTCTGATGCACCTTCTAGTGACAGCGACTTTGCGACAATCACGAGCAAAAAGATGAAGAGTAGTGGCATCATAATCTTAGATGCTTTCTCAAGTCCCTTTTCCACACCGAGCATCACAATCGCACATGTGAGCCCGATAAAAATAAATTGCCCCATAATTGTATAAACGGGGTTACTAATAATTGATTCAAACGTAATATCTGTCAAACCAGATGGCAGTACGTGTAATAATTGCATTAATACGATACCGATATAAATGACAATCCAACCGCCAATAACACTGTAAAAACCAAACAATACAAAAACGGCGATATTCCCATTCCATCCAATAATGTCCAACCATTTCTTATTCGTTAATCTACTATATATCTCTGTTGTATATGTACGGCCAACCCTTCCGACAATAAACTCCATAATCAATAAGGGAAGTCCAACTAATATTGTAAATAATAGAAACATTAACAAAAATGCACCGCCACCGTACATTCCCGCCATATACGGAAACTTCCACATGGCGCCTAATCCTATCGCTGAACCGGCACTTGCTAATATAAATCCTGTTGAGGTTTTCCACTGCGACTCTTTTCGCAACCTTTTCACCCTTTCTACGTTAAAGCGATAAAGTATTTTTCAAACGTAATTTATAGAACTATAACATACTATAAACATGCAATCAATATACCACAATCTTTTTTATAAAAAAATATTATGAAAATTCTGTGTAAACATTGAATATTTCCTTTCATTTGGTATGATTAAGTTGAATAAAGAGGTGATTCATAAGATGACAGAGAAGCTAAAAGAACTTATCTATCTTATTGCGATTGTTATCAGTACACTTTGCGCATTGTCTTCTGTACTATTCAGCTTAAACCCTGCGATCACAGCCACAGTCACATTTATCGCTATCGTCACGTTCGCAGTCGTCTATTTCATAGTACCAACAACGGACAAGCGTAGTAGACGCGTTAAGTAGTCTCACTACAACACAAAACAGCATGTCTCCTATTTTGGGAAACATGCTGTTTTTCTATTTCAACGATATTATTTTTGTAGAAACTTCTCAATATAAAAAGCAGACTCTTCAATTGAACGGTATTCTGTATTAATAACGGTCGCATTAAGCTTTGCGAATACTTCTTCCGCATAAGCCAACTCTTTCTTAATACGCGCCAAGTCATTATAAGTTGCTTTCCCTGAAATTCCAAGCACTTTCACACGCTCTGTACGGATATTCATAATATATTGCGGACTGGCTGTTAAACCGAAAACTTTCAAGTCTTTTTGTTTAAACACTTCATCCGGAATACCTACTTCCGGAACGAGCGGAATGTTCGCAATCTTATAGCCTTTATTCGCCAAATACATACTGAGTGGTGTTTTAGACGTACGCGATACCCCCAGTATGAGTGCATCCGCTTCGCCAATATCTGTAAAATGCTTGCCATCATCATATTTTACAGAGTACTCGATGGCTTCGATACGTTTAAAATAATCGTCATCCAGTTTATGAATCATGCCTGTCTCAGAGACTGGCTCCACACCCGTCTTCTCTTGCACCATATTCATAAAATCAGTCATATAATCGACGTATTGAATATGATGTTTTTCTGTGTACGCCTTAGCCATTTCATTGTATTTGCGTGAAACAATCGTCGTTACAACAATCGCTTCCCTTTCTACGGCTAATGCCAAGATTGTTCGCAAATCCTCTTCACTTTTAATAAATGGAAATTTTTTAATTGTCACTTCATCAAGATTAGGAAATTGTCCCATGACTGCTTGAGTCATACGCTGTGCCGTCTCACCTAAAGCATCGGACACAATAAAAATTGTTACTTGTTTCTTGCTCACTATGATCTTCCTCTCTCAGCCTCACTCTGTGCTGTCGCAAGAATTGCACCCGGCACACGGAATGGTGAACATGAAACATAATCAATTGCTAAGTGATTGAAGTAGCCAATTGATTTTGGATCGCCACCTAATTCGCCACAAACACCAATCTTAATGCTTGGTTTCACTGCTTTCGCTTGAGTAACCGCAATATCAATCAAAGCACCGACACCATCTTCATCAATTGTTTGGAATGGATCCACTGTTAAGATTTGATTTGTAACATACTCATTGATGAACTTACCTGCATCATCACGTGAGAAACCGTATGTCAATTGTGTTAAGTCATTTGTACCGAAGCTGAAGAAGTCACATTCTTCCGCTAATGCACCTGCAACCATACATGCTCGTGGTGTTTCAATCATTGTACCAATCAAGTATGAGAGTGATTGACCTGTTTCCTCCGCAAGTTTGTCGATACATTCCACAATTTGTGCTTTCAATAATTTAAATTCTTCTACTGTTGACACAAGTGGAATCATAATTTCTGGTTTACAATGAATACCTTCTTCTTGCAAACGTGCCACACTGCCCATAATTGCTTCCGCTTGCATCACATACAATTCAGGATATGTGATGGCTAAACGACAACCACGATGACCTAACATCGGGTTTGTTTCATGCAACTCCGCAATACGTTTATTCAACTGTTGTTCGGAAATATCAAGTTGTTGTGCTACATTGCGTACTTCGTCGCCTGCTTTTGGTAAAAACTCGTGCAACGGTGGGTCTAATAAACGAACAATCGTTGGACGTTCACCAGATAAACGGAAGATTTGTTCAAAGTCTTCTGTTTGATAGTCACGAATCTTGTTCAACGCTTGAATACGTGTTTCATGATCTGACGACAGAATGAATCGACGCATTTCCACAAGGCGCTCTGCCCCGAAGAACATGTGCTCTGTACGAACCAGTCCGATACCCACTGCATCGAATTGGTAACCTGCTTCGATATCTGGTTTTGTCTCAGCATTCATACGAACGTCTAAGCGTGCCACTTCTTTTGCCCATGACATAAACTGATCGAAAGCTTCACTATGTTCCGCACTTGTTGTTTCGACGACACCGATGTAGATGTCACCATTCGCACCGTCAACAGATACTTCATCCAGTTCATGAATCACTCCGCCAGCATATGTTACCGTTTTGTTGACTGTATCAATTTCTAAGTCCGAGCAACCTGTCACACAGCATTTACCCATACCACGTGCAACAACGGCAGCGTGTGATGTCATTCCACCGTGTGTCGTCACGATCGCTTCACTAGCAACCATCCCTTCAATGTCTTCAGGTGACGTTTCAGGACGCATTAAGATAACTTTCTCCCCTTGTTCAGCACGTATCTTCGCATCATCAGCTGAGAACACAACACGTCCTGTTGCTGCACCTGGACTTGCCGGTAAGCCTGCTTTAGAAACCACTTCTGCTGCTTCCAATGCTGTTTCTTTGAATGTTGGGTGTAACAATGTGTCAATCGACTTCACATCCACCTTCGTCACTGCTTCTTCTTTCGTCAGCACACCTTCGTCAACAAGGTCAACCGCAATCTGTATCGCAGCTTTCGCCGTACGCTTACCATTACGTGTCTGTAAGATGTAGAGATGTTCATTTTCAATTGTGAATTCGATATCCTGCATATCTTTGTAATGTGCTTCTAGCTGTTCTGATACTTTGACAAATGCTGCATGAACATCAGGCAATTGTTCTTTTAACGTATCGATATCTTGTGGCGTACGAATACCGGCCACAACGTCCTCGCCTTGCGCATTTAACAAGTATTCACCGAACAACTTCGCTTCACCAGTAGCAGGGTTACGTGTAAAGGCAACACCTGTCCCACTCTTCGGACCACTGTTACCGAACACCATTTCTTGTACGTTGACGGCTGTACCGATATCATGTGGAATATCGTTCAAGTCACGATAAACACGTGCACGATCGTTATCCCATGATTTGAAGACCGCTTCAACCGCTTCTAACAATTGATCGATTGGTTCTTGTGGGAATGGCTTATACACATTCTCAACATAGACTTCTTTGTAGTGGTTACAGATCTCTTTCAAACCATCTGCTGGAATATCCGCATCATTCACATAGCCGTGCGTTTTTTTATAGCCATCAAAATATGTATCAAACGCCGTCATTGGGATGTTGTAAACAACTTCTCCGAACATTTGGAGTAAACGACGGTAGCAATCATAAGCAAATCGTGCATCATTTGTTTTTTCAGCTAACTTTTCAACATTCTCATCGTTCAGTCCTAAGTTCAAGATTGTATCCATCATACCTGGCATCGATATTTTAGCACCACTACGAACAGACACAAGTAATAGATGTTCATCTGAAGAAAATGCTTTACCAGTGCGTTCTGAAAATGCTTGTAACTGCTCTGTCAATTGTGCTTTTACTTCATCTGACAATGATTGACCACGTTGCAGGTAGTCGATACATGCTTCTGTTGTGATTGTAAAACCATCAGGAACAGGCAACCCTAAGCGCTTCATCTCAGATAAGTTTGCGCCTTTACCACCTAACAAATCTTTCAAGTCCTTATGCCCTTCATCGAATGCGTATACTAATTTTGCCATACTGTCACCTCATCGTTTAATATGTCATACTAATAATAAAAAGTATGGCATATTAATGCAAAAATGACAATCAAAAACATAAAAACAATGTAAAAGTTATGATTTCTGTCAAAATTTAATAGACAACAAAAAGATGTCATCCCTTCTTAATAAAAAAAGGCATCACATCTTCTATTTGTATGTCACATTTAAAACAACGACACTATATTTTTTATAATAATGCCTGCGACGGCTAAAATGATAAGGCTTGATATTTTGTTGAGTATCACAATATATTTTCCAGATGCATCCACACGTCCTAATTGTTTACCGATAATTGCCAAGCCGACAAACCACAACCAAGACACTGCAATTGTCGCACATGTGAATGCCACTTTCTCACTGCCACCATAGACCGACGCACTCGTGCCAATGACACAGATTGTATCCATAGTCGCATGCGTGTTTAATAACGATACTGATAATGCAAACCCAATTTGTTTGCGTGCCGACATAGATGGCTGATTGGTTGCGTCTACTGGTTTTTCCATCCATAACGACCATGCCATATAGAGTAAGAACACAAGCCCTACAATATAGATTGCAAGTTGCAAGGACGGATATTGATTTAACAATAAAGACACACCCAGAACTGCTAATAAAATGAGTAGCGTGTCACATAATCCTGCTGTGATAACAACTGGCGCAACTCTTCTCAAGCTTTTATGATTGGCTCCTTGATTGAATACAAAAACATTTTGCGCACCTAAAGGTAATATCAACCCTAAAGCCAGTAATAATCCATGCAGTGTTGCTTGAAACATCTCCATCCCCCCTCTAAAAACAAGACACCCTAGAAAGACACATTCATCTTCTAAGGTGTAAAATCAATTATTCAATAATAATATTATCTATTAATCGTGCTTTTGAAAACTTCACTGCCAATGAAATAAAGACTCTGCCTTCGATCGTTTCACAAGGTTCTAACTCTGGATAACGATATACTGCGACATCTTCAATACGACCAGATGTATTTGCTTCCAAATGATCACGTATTACAGCCACAAGTTGATCACTTTCACGCACTCCTTCGTCATATTGTGCCTGCGCTAACAACAAACTTTGATAAAGATGTGATGCTTCTTGGCGTTCATCTGCTGTTAAATAGACATTGCGTGAACTTTTCGCAAGTCCATCTGTTTCACGAACAATATCGGCACCAATCACTTTCACACTATGATTGAAATCAGCAACCATTTTTTCAACAATTGCTAACTGCTGGGCATCTTTTTTTCCAAAATATGCAAAGTCTGGTTGTACAATATTGAACAGCTTATTCACGACTGTTACTACACCGTCAAAATGACCTGGTCGTTGTGCACCTTCTAAGACTTCCGCAAGACGTCCGACCATCAAATTGATACCTAACTTATTAGGATACATTTCTTCAACACTTGGATAAAAAACATAATCCACTCCCACCGCTTCAACCGCCGCAACATCTTGCTCGATTTGTCTTGGGTAAGCATCAAAGTCTTCGTTAGGTCCAAACTGTAACGGGTTTACGAAAACACTGACTACTGTTACATCGTTATTTTTCACAGAACGACGCATCATTGATAAATGTCCATCATGTAGCGCACCCATTGTTGGAATAAAACCAATGCGCACCCCTTTACGCTTTTGCGCTTTCATCAACGCTTGCATTTCTTTAACTTCAGTGATGACTTGTGTCATGGCTATTTGTCCACCTCATCCATAATTTGTTTTTGATATGTGTATTGTTCAGATGGAAAGGTACTATTTTTCACTTCTACATCATATTGTTTTAACGCTTCGATACCGATAGAGAAGTCTCCATACTGTTTAACAAATTTTGCTGTACGTTCTACACCATAATTTAACATATCGTGATAAACAAGCACTTGTCCATCTGTACCATTCCCTGCGCCAATACCAATAACAGGAATCTCCAACTGTGCACTGATATGCGCTGCAAGATCACTCGGCACCGCCTCAAGTACAAGTACCACTGCACCCGCACGTTCTACTGCTTGTGCATCCGCAATCAACTTCTCTGCAGCCGCCTTCGTCGCACCTTGCATACGATACCCCATCACACCAACGCTTTGTGGCGTCAATCCTAAGTGTGCAACGACTGGTAGACCAATATGTGTTGCCTGTTCGATAAATGCTGTTAAGTGCCCGCCTTCTACTTTGATTGCATTTGCTCCACTTTGTTGATAAAGTTTTGTCGCATTTTTCAGATCTGTTGCCAAGTCAATACCTACTGTTCCAAAAGGCATATCAACCACAACATACGTATCTGGTGCGCCACGTCTGACCGCCTTCGCATGATGCAACATATCTTCAAGTGTGACATCGACGGTACTCTCATAACCGAGTACTGTCATGCCTAGCGAGTCACCAACCAGAATCATATCAATCTCTGCCGCTTCTACCTGCTTTGCACTTGGGTAATCGTACGCCGTAACCATTGAAATTTTTTCGCTTGCCTGTTTCATTTGATGTAAATCTCTTAAATTTTTCAACTGTGACACCTCTTATTTTCCATTGTTTTTATCTTAAAATAAGCGCTTACAAAATTTAATTTGTATTAACTTTGATTTTATACTAAACGCCCCTTATAGTGAACATAAATACACTTAAAGGGGCGATATCATGTTAAATATTGCTGTCATTGGAGCAGGCGCTGTTGGTACTTCGATTGCCATGTTGCTACAACCGGCCATGCCTGTCACATTGCTCGGACGCCAACCAGACATTCGTATTTACCATGACCGAGAAACACAAATGGAAACAACAGTTAATGTACACGCACTTGACACACATCAAGCAATTTTTGATGTCATTTTTATCGCAGTAAAAACGCATCAGCTCGCAACTGTGACACCACATTTATCACGCATCACACACACAAACACACGTATCATCTTAGCGCAGAATGGATATGGACAACTTGATTCTTTAACACACTACCATGCATACCAAGGTGTCGTTTATATCAGCGGTGAAAAGAAAGGGCAACACGTCACGCATTTTCGAGACCGACGTATCCATGTTCAACATGACACATGTACTGAACAACTTGCACAACAACTGGTACACACCAAGTTAGAACTTGTACTTGAAGATGATATAGAACATACAATTTGGTATAAGTTACTCGTCAATTTAGGCATTAATACAGTGACGGCACTTACACAAGATACCGCTCGTATACTCAAGCATCCAGACATCTATAAGTTGTGCCGTCAACTTCTTCTAGAAGGGCTTAGCGTTGCGAAAGCATGCGGCGTAACATTCCCAGAAACGACCGTAGCGGATATTATGCAGATATACACTGGGTACCCGGATGAGATGGGAACAAGTATGTACTATGATGTAAAAAATAAACAACCTTTAGAAGTGGAGGCGATACAAGGCTATATTTATCGTCAGTCACAACTTCACAAACTTCACACTCCTGTACTTGAGCGCGCTTATCATAACTTAAAACAATTAGATACCATAACACCATAAGCAAGGGGGCTGAGACATAGGCGCTCAATTTCCCTTCAAAAAAAGCCGTTAAAATTCTTTTTTAAGATTTTAACGGCTTTTTTCTTATTATTTACTAAAAAACTAGCACTTATCTGGCTAGTTTTCTGATGTTTACTGCCATAAGTGCGATTCCTAATTCGCATTCAACCTTTGATTGAGTGCGAACTGATAACCTTTGGAAACCCAAATTAGCCTTCAGATTTCCAAATGCTGATTCGACATCTATTTTTCGTTTTTTGTAGATGCCTTTCGTTTTTGGATCTGAAAGCTGCTTATTTGTGAATGCTTTAAAATAATCCCAAGTTGGATTTTTATATAAGCTTTTTGTTGTAGTTGGGTTGGTTCTGTAATTCATACATTCATTTCGTAAAGGACATCCAACACAATCTTCACATTTATATAATTTGAAATCTCTCTGATAACCATATCCGTCTCTTCTTTTTCTATAACTTTTGAAATGCAATTCTTTGTTATTCGGACATACATAATAGTCATCTATTTCATTATATTTCCAATTAGCTGTTATGAATGGATTATTTTTATATTTTCTTTTCTTCTCTTTTAAATACATACTATATGTGATGAGTAGTGTTTTCTCGAATTCATCAAGAATCATCGTATAGTTTTGTTCGCTACCATATCCCGCATCAGCTACAATGTACTCTGGAATGTCACCGTATAATTCTTTGATTGATTTTAAAAAAGAAGGAAGTGTTCGCGTATCACCCGGATTACTATACACACCAAATGCCAAAATGAACTGATTGTTCGTCGCAATCTGCAGATTATAGCCAGGCTTTAATTGTCCATTCTTCATATGATCATCTTTCATTCTCATAAAGGTCGCATCATGATCTGTTTTAGAATAGCTTTTTCTGTCACCATAAATTTCCATCTGCTCATCATATTTTATTTTACGATCTTTAAAATCTTTGATTGCTTTTTTATATTTTCTAACTTTACTTCTTTGTTTTCTTAATGTCTTTCTTATTTCTACACTTTGAGATGCTTCAATTTTAGAAGTGAGCGTTTCATTTTTATCATCTAAATGCATCTCAATACGATTTAATTCTTCTTTCGTTAGTTCATCAGAAGATTCTCTCTTAATTTCAGGTATGATCTTCTCTGAAATTAACTGTTTATACACCGCATTGGATTTTTCAATAACCCCTTTACTAAAATGCTTAGTGCTACCTAGCCATTGAAAAGTATATTTATTGGCATTAGCCTCTATCTTCGTTCCATCTATATAAAGGGCGTCTTCTGTAATCACTTTGTCTTCTAATAATTGCGCTCTAAGACCCACAAATAGAACTTGTATAAAATCTATCATGTGTGGATTAACTCTAAAGCGATTGATTGTACGATATGAAGGGACTTGTCCTTGAGCTAACCACATCATACGACAACTATCTTTAAGTAGAAATTCCATTTTTCTACCAGAAAAGACAGACTGTGTATAGCTGTATAAAACGATTTTTAACATCATTTTAGGATGATAAGATGAAGGACCTCTATGGTTGTAATATTGATTAAAAGTTTCTTGGGGAATAGATTCTACAAGTTTATTAATAATGAGGGCAATATCACTCTCGGGAAAAGAAATTTCAGTTTCAATTGGCAGACTAAGCTGAGAAATGTTATACTCTTTATACATATAAGGCACTTCCTTTCATTGTTTTTGTGGTTATTAACAATTATACGGGAAGTGTTTTATTTTTTTAAATGATATCTATAAAAAAGGTCTAATTTAGTGTTTTTCGACACCAAATTAGACCTTTTTTGTAAAAGAGCTGGGAATTATGTCCCAGCCCCTTTTATTTTAAAAACATCGTGTACCAATTGTGTTCATTATAAACATGGATACCATGTTGTTGAAACAAAGCAGTTGTCACACCAACACCTTGTATTTTTGTGCCATTGAATTGGCCATCGTATACTTCCGTACTGCCACAAGACGGACTACCGTCTTTCAGAATCACTGTATCAATATGATATTGTTGTAATATTTGGAGTGCTTCCTGTGCACCAAGTTTAAAAGCTTGCGTTACATCTCTCCCCGATTGTGTTCGCACTTCGCGATGTCCTTTCCATACAGACAACCCATCCCCATTAATCATTTCCGAGGGTTCGCGTGGGACGGACAACCCGCCAAGTACTTCTGGACAAATTGCAATCGCTTCTCCACGGTCGATCAACTGCTTCAATGCATCTTGTTGCTTATGACCGCCATCATAACGAACCGCTTCTCCAATTAAACACGCACTTATCCCAATCATGCCATCACTTCCATTCTCATCCATTTCCTTTCATGGTAGCATATACCCCACCATAGAAAAAGGTCACCCAAATAATGGATGACCAAGTCAGTGCTAGTATTGTTTTTTGAAGTTAAATGGCGCAATCGGATTGAAAGTCCAAGCAATCAATAAACCGACAAGCAATGATATCGCTGTAATATGTGCCCATTCGACATTGCTCGCTACAAAACCTGCAATCGAAAACCCTGCAAAACTCAACAATGATGTCACTAAAAAAGTGATCAACATCTTCATCATGTCTTCCTTCCCTCCTGATACAAAATGAAAAACGCCCATTCTGTCTCTTAGGCGTTTACACGTCAATGTAATAGAACGTATCGAAAAATGTTGGGGTTATTCTTTGTTGATACGTCTCTTTCTTTAGTCCACCGCTTACTCTAACATACTAAAATGCTTTTTTGAACACTTCTGTTTCAATTCGAGTCATATTCTTTGAGCCATCCCTTTACAAATCTTAAAATTAACTTATCAACATCATAAAGAAAGAGACGACAAACGATGACACGTATTTCACTGACAGTTGGAGACAAAACATTTCATGCAGCACTTGATCACAATCCGACAACACAAAAGCTTTTAGAGAACTTACCAATCACGATTTCAATGACAGACTTGCATCACAACGAAAAATACTATACGTTCGATACATTATTTCCTACACAACAAGAAGCCATACAAACCATTCAATCTGGAGACTTGATGCTATATGGCTCAGATACACTTGTCCTATTTTACGAAGACTTTTCAACACCTTACACCTATACAAGATTAGGGCGTTTGTTAGATAACACAGGCCTTCGTGAAACTTTAGGGCATGGCGATGTCACAATCACAATTAACAAAGACATATAAGAAAAAGAGGCAGAACCAAACGATGTGCAAAATAGCTTTTAAAATTTTGCTGAAATCGTGTCGGTTCTGCCAAAAATCCAGCTTTTGGGCCACCGTATATTACTTTCCTAGAGTACAAATTTATTATGACTCAACGCTTTTATGTGTATGACAAATTTTATCGTTTTAATTCATTTTCTAACCAAGCAACAATCTCCGCAAAAATATTTTGATTGTATGAACTTTCGTTTAATATTTCATGTTGTAAGCCATCGTATATATGAATCGATTTATGTTCAGATCCGATTTCATCGAATAGTTGTAATGAGTCTTTATAACTTACAAGCCCGTCTTCTTTACCATGCAAAATTAAAACATTATCGATGAACTTTTCAGCATTTGCTTTCAAATATTCAACACCATCTAAGAGTGTAAAAATCAATCCCATCGAAATTCGTTTCGCATTCAAATCATCCAGCTCATATTTCTTCATAACATCTGGATCAGAACAGACACCTTGACCTAACTCGTTATTCACATATGTTTCAGGTGGAATATTGCGATCCGGATACCCAAACAACTCTAACTGATAACGTGTCAACGCTCCAGAAGTAATAATACCATCAACCGTATTCGGGTGTTTCGTTCCAAACAGTGTTACCGTATATCCACCCATACTGTGCCCTAACAAGTATACTTTTCCTTCGAATGTTTGCTTCACATACTCTACAACCGCTGATAAGTCTTCTATAATCTCATCAATGCGACTATAAAATGTTTGTTGGTCACCCGAATGACCGTGACCACGTTGATCGTAACGAATAACATTGAACTGATTCGCATTCAAATAGTTCGTAATCTCATCATAGCGTTCTAATGATTCTGCCAATCCATGTACAATAATGACGTTCGCTTTAGCCGATTCTCCAACAATATCGTTCACTTTCATATGAATCATCGTGCCATCTTCAGAAGTTACATGTTTGATGTAGTTCATCATATCCACCCCTCAATTAATATTGTATCGCTTTCATTTAATATAATGAATATTTCATCATTTGTCACTTCACATCTCTTGTATCTTCAAATTTATATCATTCACACAAATAAAGAATATTCATCTTTGTTCTTTAGCCATTGAAATACACATTGATCGGTTATGATTTTAATATGATATGCGCATTCAATAAAAAGCTAGAAATCCCTTTTCAGAACTTCTAGCTTTGATATCTTATAAGCCTTTCACTTTTCTTCTAAATCTTAATAACATCACACCTAGAACCGTTAAGAAAAATCCAGCTATGAAAGAGCGGTTCGTATGCATCTCACCCGTTTGTGGTAACTGTTTTTTCATCGTTTGACCTTGATGTTTCATATTATCAGCCACTGCTGTGTCTTGTGAATTTTCCATATTTGATACATGTACTGCTTGCACAGAAACAGGATTAAACTGTGGTGTCATACCAGTTGTCACTGGCTTCACATCAGAGTTCGCAACATTAATAGGCGTCTCAGATACTCTATGCCCAGTATGAGAAGAAACAGGCGACATTACAGACTGCTCAACATGATTTTCTTCTGGCTTATCTTTCAGTACTTTGTCATCATTCGTACGCATATCTTTTTTAGATGAATTTTCCATCTCTGATGACTCATCTTGTACTTCAGATGATTGTGTTTCATCTTGCTCTGGAGCGGGATTCACCGTCTCAGACGCACCATCTTGTGGCGTCGCTTCTTCTGGCTTACTTTGCGGCTCTTTCTCTATAAAGCTTGTAATCCAATCATACAGTTCAGACGTAATCGGCGTTCCTAACGTGCCATACTCATTTCCACGTGTACCATACGTATGTACCGCAATGATCTCACGTGTCTTATCTAATAACACCGGTCCTCCCGATTGCCCTTCTGAATTATGCATCGAATATTCAATCGTCCCTTGTTCTTGAACTTGAATAATTTTCCCATCTGCATGCCATTGATTTTGTGTTACAGGATTTTTGTCTGCTGGGTAGCCTTGACTGTATACTTTTTGTCCAATCATGCTTCGATCGAATTGTTTAATACGATAGGGTGGAATTAAATCACCAATGGATTGCCCTTTTTCATTCGGCTCCAACTCAATAATACCCATATCATACTTGCGCCAAGGCGTTTCTTCATATTGTTCAGGTACATGCATGGCCTTAATTTTAAATCGACCATAAGGTTCTTTATCACCGTCTTTACCTGGTATCACATAACCACCTGTCATATAATCTCGTGGTGTATTATTGTTATACAGCACATGTCCAGCGGTTAACACTAAATTTTTGCCGATAACAGCACCAGTCCCATCGCCACCTTTAAGGCTTTCTATTTGCCCCGTATAATTTGCATTATCCGTATGTACGAGGGCTGTATCATGCTTGACCTCATCTCCCGTCAACTTTCGACGCTTATCAATCAGATCACCATCTGCATCAAAGTTCGGGTCTTTTGACGTATCATATGTAAAGTTCTCTTCCGGTTCATCTGTGCTTTCTTCAGTCTCATCAGCATCTTCTGAATCATCTTCTTCAACCGCTTGTGCTTCATATGTATCTGCAGTCGCTTGTTGTTTGTTTGCTATTGATGATGGTTGTGTTTCATCAGTGTAAGATGTTTGATCATCTGGTTTTGTTGCCGCTTCACTTTCTGCTTGCTTCCCTTGTGATATTTGACTATATTCATGAAGCGTCGTGTTTTGTTGTGGTGTTTCTACCACTTCATTGGCATGTGCTACTTGTGTCGGGTATACAAAATATAAACCTGTTAAAACAAGTGGAATCTTTATGTAATTTAATTTACGCATTACTATTCTCCTTTCTCTATTTCTCATGTAGTATATCCTTATTTTTATAAATAATCAACTTATTTGTTAGGTTAGGCTAAATTTTGTGTGATCACTGAAATACTTACCAAATAAGATTTGAAAATAATATAATGTGTTTCAGAAATAATACTTTCCTAAAATATTTTACTATAATTAAAACCCTCAAATATCGAAGCAGATCTCAGTAAAAATCATTTCTGCTTGTAGCGTATTTAAGTTTGCTTTGATATTATATTGTGTACATAGTAATTTGGGCACTTAAAACCTTGATAACAACTTATGTTACAACAATCAAATGTTGTTCTATGCTCTTCTATATTAGAATCGTATTAAAAATAAGTTGTTGACTCTCATATTAATAGGTGATATTATTTCTTTATAAATTCAGTTAACTCACCTATGAGAGTAGTCGCCCCACCATAAGGGGATAGACAAAATCATGGGTTTTTTTGTGTCTCCATAAATTGAGGAGGCATTACTTTCAAATGAAAACAGCGATATTGGTAGATGGTGGTTATTATCGTAAAAGAAGTACAAATGTATTTGGAAAATTAACAGCTAGAGAACGTGCAAATGAATTATATAGCTATTGTAATAGGCATTTAAAAGAGGATAATTATGGTTCAACAACATATAATGAGTTGTATAAAATTTTTTACTACGACTGCCCTCCTATAAACAAGCAAGTTTTTCATCCTTTATTTGGGAAAAATCAAGATTTTAGTAAAAGTGAAACCAAACAATGGACAGAAGATTTTTTTAAAGAGCTCTCAAAAAAACGTAAAGTTGCTTTAAGGTTAGGCGAATTAAATGAGACCACTGTATATTACAATCTTAAACATTCAACTACCAAAAAACTAATGAATAAGACTAAGAACTTAGATCAATTATGTGAAAATGATTTTACCCTTTGCCTCGCACAGAAAGGTGTCGATATGAAAATCGGCTTAGATATTGCTTCCTTAGCTTATAAAAAACAAGTTGATAAAATTGTATTGATCTCTGGTGATAGCGACTTTGTTCCTGCTGCTAAGTTAGCACGTATAGAAGGAATCGATTTCGTACTAGATTCTTTAGGGGCAAATATTAAAGATAACCTTTCACTCCATATTGATGGTCGCAAAACTTGTGATAAAAAATACTTAAAACAAACTACACTATAACCCTATAATGGAGTTTTATTCATTATTTATAGTATATATTGCACACAATAGTGGTGCATATCTGCAGAGTGCATTTATTTACCTACTCACTTATCTATACAGACGTACAAATACCTACTTCCACCAAACGAAAAGACCTTGCACACCCTTATTGGTTGCAAGGTCTTATTTTATCTGTTAAAAACTACTTCCGTTTGATGATATGTAATCTTTCTCATAATACTTTATAACACTTGATTTTCTATTAAAAAAATTAACTCAGCTTCTTTTCCCAATTATTAGGCATTTTCATATATCCAAGGACTTCATATATATCAATCGCTGATAAACTTTCTTCTAATTTTTCAACTTCTCTATTAATCTCATCTAGCATAGCTTGATTTTCAGTCTTTTCAATGAATTTACTTATTAAAAATATTACAGAATAAATACTAAATTTCATATTTGCTTTTGCATTAAAATCGCTTTCTTCCGGTGAGGGTAATGCCTTTTTAAAGGACAAATATCTATCTTTTAGGGGAATATTATGTTTAAAACAATACAACCTTTCATTGTGTGCACATACATTTCTAGCTAAAGTTAGAATTTCTAATGTCGATTCAAATTGTTCAATAGTTTCTTGTTCGACTTGAAAACCCCATTTTATGCCCATAAGTTTCATGACTTTAACTTTAATGTCTTTGTTTAAAATAGTAAAAAATTTACTTATATTACCAAACATTAAAATATTAAACAATACCCACATCGGAATATATCCGTGCTCATCTTTATATTTTTTTATAGAAGAATTATCCTTTTTATATTGAGAATTAATTTGATTGTAAGCTATTTCTTGAAATCTAGAAAAAGTGTCTTCTTTTTTAGAATTTGATGTATCATAATATTTTTTATTTATATAAGATGAATCTTTATGTAAAGTGTCTTTTTCACTTTGTGCCAAATTTTCATCGTTAAGAAAATGAGAAAAAAATGATTGCGTAATGCAATGTTTCACTTTCTCTTCAATTTTCAATAAATATCGCAGTAAAGTTATCCTTAACGCTTCATCAAATTTGTAAATTGCCAGCAATTGATCTGGAGTTGTTCCGCTAATGTATCGCTCACTTTGAGTACCCTTCTCTAAGAAAAGATCTTTATAAGCATTGACAACATTATAATAATTATAATTACTAATTACTTCTCTATGTATTGATGACTCCTTGTTAATAGTCATATTTCTCTCTTTTAAGATTTCAATTCGCTCTTCATCCGTTTTATAAATCTTCTCTGACACTTTTATTACCACCCCTTTGTAAAAAAAAACGCCTGCCAGACGTATCTGGCTAGGCTGAATCACTATTTATAATATACCATATCTAAATTCATACCTAAACCCTTTTCTAGAATACTATATATTGTGTCTTTGTAATCATAAAGAGAAAATTTTATAATACTCTCAAAATCTTTTACCACTCTTGTAAAACAATAATAAGATCATTTACATCAATCAAATAAGCAGCAACATTCTAAGGAGCGCTAGCAGATATACTGCTCACACTTCTCCCTTTATCCAATAATCTCTTTGTCATAAAATAACAATATACATCATAAAATTTTTTTAAATTTTGAAGTATCCATAGAAAATTATATATTATAAATAAAACAGGAGCTGAGCACTATGTCTCAGTTCCTGTTTTTAAGATGTAGAAATAAGTGTAATGGCAGTAGGTGTCTGAAGTGAAAATGTGTTTTTACAAACTTTTTTCACTTCTAGTCACCCTTGCCGGGGTGGGACACAAAAGGATTGCTATACCCTTTTATGCCCCTTTTCACCTTGCAACTTACTATAAAACCAATCTTCTGAATCTATCTTATTATTCAAGCTTATTCCCACTCGATGAAATGAGTGTTTTTCGTTAGTTTTTATCTACTTATAACCATTGATATTACAGTGTTTTTATAGCTTAATACTTCTCATCAATTAACATCACTTCATAATTAACGTATTCAAATACGTATTCAAAACCTGTAACGCGTGATGATTTTTATATTATATTAAACGTGACTAGTTTCTACTGCTTTCCATATTAAAATTCCCTTTACAATAGGCAATTATTTCCCTGGAACTGTACACTATGTTCTTTTTAATTTTATGAATTTTAAATAAGTTCCCATTCTCCATATATACTCTAGTGGGCCATATGTAAAGTATTTGAACCACATTACACTGAAGAAAATTTGAATAACATAGATCACTAAACACATAATTAAGCTGTGGGTCATTGATATTTCTGCTTTAAAAATACATTGTGTGTAAAATAATATAAGTAGCGTTTGAAAAATGTAGTTCGTCAAAGCTAATCTGCCATAGAATTTTAAAGGAGATAAGCATTTAAAACCAAATTTTGTCTGCGTTATTACAACGATTGTTAGGACATAAAACAAGGATATGAAAGGGGACGTTAATGTTATTAAATGATCAAACAGTATTCTTCCTTGAACGTAAGTTTCTCCATAAACCCCGGCTTTTTCAGCAACAATGTAATTTGGATAACTGTAAAACGAAAATAATAAAATAAAACTAATTAAAGCAAATACTGCTGATATGCACCAAGCTATACGCCATAAGTTAAAGTTTTGATTTAACTTTTCAGGCAATCGATACTGGCCTATGGCTAATCCAATAATAAAATAAGGTAATACCAATATTATTTTTACATCCAAAATTGTAATTGCTATTAATAATAAAATACCTATAATTAAATTTATTTCCTTTTTTAAATGGAAAAATATTAATAATACCAGCCCTACAATAGCGTAAACATTTAATGCTTCTCCTGGTTGTAGTTGCATATGTATAAAACCAAATACGTATAAAATTAATAATCTTCTTATATACAATAAATATTTATTTTGAGGTTTATAGGCAGCTCTTTCCATAAATATGTAAAACCCTATACCAAAAAGCGTAGAGAATATTGCAAAAAATTTGCTTTCTATAAATATACTCAAAAAACTTGCATACATAGCGTCAAAACCATCTATAGGCATTTTTAAATCTACTAATTTAATTCCTGCTACATTAACCAATATAATTCCTAATAAAGCAAAGCCTCTTAAGTAATCTAGCAATTCAATCCTTTTATTTACCATATAATAACCTCCTAAGAACTCTAGATGTAATTTTATCTGAGGTTTATTTGAATGTTAATAGGTCCATAGAACTATTCCATATTAATTTTATATCTAATTCCTCTTTTGTTTCGTGATTTCTATATAAAAAGCGACCAAATAAGACCGTCTTTTGAAGTATAAATAGATACTGAATAAATAACTAATATTAAACACCTATTAAACCTTTATACTAAACGTGTCTATACTAAATATATTTTCCCAACTTAATAAACGAAGTAGCTATTAGTTAGAAAAATACAGTACACGATTAAACGTCTCAATTAAATAACATCGTTTATTAATATCATAAAAAAAAGGCCAACCATTAAGGTTAGTCTGTTAGTTAATCATTGTCCTCTACGACAAATAATCGTGTAAATAACTTACCATAAAAAGAGAGTAGCTGCAAGGGGAACTACTCTTTGAGAAAATACAATTTATTTAGACAATTAACAGAAATTCCTAATAAGCTTAAAACATACACTACTAAAAAAAGTCAGTTACCTTTTGAATTAAATAAAAGAGCGACTATTTATAGTCGCCTAAAGATTTAAGTATAATATCTAAAACGAGATACTTTTCACAGTATATTTTAAAATTAATAAAAATACAAACGAAAACACCGCCTAATTAAAGGCAGTGGTTTTGCATTAATCATCTACTGAATATCATCAACAAATTCTGGCGTCACAAGACTCACATCTAATTTATCTGTAAACAAGCTGTGGTACTTCCCTAACATATCTCTTGCTTTTAAGCGATCACTTGGCTTAATTGGAACTTCTACAAGTTCCACATGTTCATTGTAGACAAGGTTCATACGTCCAGTGTCTGGGTTCTTTTCAAATGAACTTCGCTTTACCACCACTTCTTTTGTTTCAGTCTCATCACCGACTGCTGCATTGGTTAACAGATGTAATAGCTCTTTGGCCGTTAAAATACTGTCGTCCATTACTTTATCCTGTTGACTTTTGATATATTCATCAACCTTTTCATTACGCAACAATCTACTTCCTGTTACATGTGCTGAATTTGGCGCATAGCCTGCTTTTATAGCGCTTTGCGTGATGTTTAGCGTCTTAATATACTCATTCACAAAACGGACTTGTCTAGGCGTTAATTCACTCATTCTATCACCTCCATTATTTTATCTAATAATTTCCCAAACCATTGTCTGACTGATTCTGTGGAACATTCTAAAACTTGACTAATATCTTTGTAACTATCCCCATGTAATAAAGCATCGAAGATATAGAATTCTTTATCTGTGGCCACTTGGTCAACTAACATCTCTAAGTGATTCTTTAGAATGTGATCATCTACATTATCAGTTTCTATCCAGTTATTTATGTCGGTATGACCAATGCTAAAGAAGTCATCAGTGTTGAAATCATCATCTTTTAGTGTGTCATCATTATCAATTTGCTTATGATAGCGATATATGAAATCTTTTATATGCTGCTTATCCATTGTTACACCACTTTTAACATGGGTTTCTTATGATACGCATTCACACGTTCACGCTTACTATTTTCAATCATCATATCCCTTTGTTTTTGACGCGCTATACGTTGTTTAATGTTGAGGTGGTATAAATCGACCTGTAGTCGTTCAATCACGTTATAGGGCTTATATCGACCATTTGACCGCATGTATCTTACAACTTGTTTCTTTTCTTTTTCAGTATATTGATTAAGGACAGACTTTAATACCTCCATATTACGCATAGAACGCTTTTTATAATTTACTAAGCCAGCTTTCGCCTCAATAATTTTAATAGCCAACTTTTCAATAGGATAAGAGACGGATACAACGCCGAATATTTCATCACACGTTGTCGTAGACGTATTCATATGATACATACTCTCGATTTGAAACTCACACATCTGAATTTTCTTATTAATAAACACTGGGTTATATTGTGTTAATAGTTGATACTCGGATAGCTTATTGCCATTATTACGATAATATAAAACTTTCCTTGCCATTTTCAGTTTCATTTATCCACCCCTATATAGAGAGCCTACCCAACAAGGATAGGCTTCATTTATATTATTTTCTAAAATAAGGTTTGTCCTGTGAGCCATACTTTTTAGCTTTGGCATTTTTAAGTTCTTCGTTGTAACGGTCACTTAATGACTTAAGCGTAACACCGTCGTAATCGGTATCCTTTGTCACTACAACGCCGCTATGTTTCATGCCAACTTGTTCAATAACACTATAATCATAGGCAAGCTTCTCATATTCACTATTGTTTTCATATGGGTGCAGAACGTTTTGTTTTAACACTTCAAATGCATGTGCTACCTGTTGTTCTTCCGTATCATTAAAACGTTCTGAAATTATCTTTTGTAAAAGACTCAACTCGAAAATATCGACATTTTGAGCGTCAACGGTATTAATATGATTCATAATTTCACCATTACTATAAAATCATAGCGTGCTTGCAAGTTTTGACGACGAATTAATTCTTCTTGTGGATTCTGCACCTTATCCGTTGTAGTTTCTTTTTCAATTTCATCAATACGTTTGGCGATATCATCTAAACGCGTCTGTGCATATGTCTTAAACGCATTTTCTAATTCTTGCATTTTAGGTTTTTGTTGTTCATCAATGGCATCTAAGCGATACCCTTTTAAAAACATCGTTGATGATTCTTTTAAAAAGCGATCTACTTTATTTAATAAGTCTTGATATTTGTTGTCATCAAAGAAAATATTCCAAACTTCTGTTTGTTGCATAGTCAAATATACCTACTCTCTATTAGTTTTTATTTATACTTCAATTTCTTCTAGGGCTTTTAAACGGTTCTGACTGCCCTCAATTAAGCCTTTAATACTTTTGATAGCTTCTATCTTATCGGTTTGTGTTTTGATGATGTAGTAGCCCCTAGCATCTTTTTTATAGCTATATCCGATAGGATAATGATAATTGATGATTAAGCTTGTAATGACCTGTGTTAACCATCTATTGTTTGCCTTATTCACTTCATATCCCAATTGATTAAGCAGCTTTGTTTTAGTAATATATTTATTAGACGTATTTCTTATCACATTGAGTACTTGGCGGTGTTCATTCGGTAAGTTGTACGTCTTTTCGTTTACTTCAAATTCGCTCATTCTCTCACCACACTTTCTGTTATTTGCTTACTCTAATTATACCAAAATTACACTGTTGAAACAAACTTATGTTCGGTATAAACCGCATTATATCAGGTGTTTAGCATTATTTCATGTTCACTTCAAAATGAACATCTAAGGGGTTTATTGCAAAAATACAAACCAAAGCTAAAAGAACAAATGTTCCTACTAAATTTTTCGAACAAAATACGAACAAAAGCCTTTTGCCCTTTATTCAAATCACGAACATTAGCATATTTTAGTTTTCGATAAATTTAGTTAGTATTTATATAGGGCTACAAACATCATGCAGCCCTGTGATTGCTACTTACTCAAGTTATAATACGATGCCTTTAAATCATTCAATTTACGTTCTAACGCTTTGTAATCCTCTTGTGTAGCTTTTTCATCTTGTACAAATTCCGTTACTAATTTAAGTCCCTCAACAAGCTCATGTGCGGGTTCATTAACCCCTGCAGCCAACTGATACAACACTACAATGTTACCTATCACATCGGCATTACTAGACTGAACCCCCTCTAATTCTTCAACATTCACTCCACCTTCCATGTACTCAAACATATCCGTGTTATTACTTTCAACAAACGTTTCTAATCCATACATGAAATACTCATCTTCAAATAAACTTTTGGCCATCATATCGCTTATAGAAAGCGTTGTACCATCATGTAGTTCATATCCTGTATAATGACCCTCTATACTTCTTATAAGCCCCTCTGTGTGCTTAGGAGATGCTAATTCAAACGATTGTCTTATTTTGCAATCTTTAATGTATACATGGCCAAACAATTTACCTCTCATGACAATATAAACGACATCAAACGGATCATTGTAAATTTTAAAAGCAAAATGGTTATCTCTACTACTTTCTAATAAACCTGTATAGTACCTTAATAACGTACCTGCTCGTGTTTCAAATTGATTTGCGATAATTTCTATGTTCATATCATTTAACCTGCCTTTTAATATACTTTAGATAATTTTTCAATCTTGCTAAAACTAAATCAAAACTCCCTGTAGCTATTATTTTGTAGCTTGTCCTATTGCTTGAATTAGGAATATAACTCTCACGCCATGCAACCCAACTATTATTGGTATATTCAAAATATACTGTTGAGACATGGCTTATTGAGCAAAAGTAAATTTCATTAGAGATACCTGTAATTAATCCCAATCCTTTTACTTTCTCATCGTAATCATATTCTTGTTTAACGGCTTGCACTTCTAACTGTCGCCTCCCAATCTCTCTCTGTAAAAATATCACCATTTTTGTTATCACCTATTAAAACTCTTAACGGTTCAATATCCACGTTACATTGGACTGCATAGCTTACTGCCTTAAATAAATCATTGTTTCTATACTCGCTTTGACCATCTACAATACGTTGGTAAGCACGTTTTCCTTCTCCACCTTTGCCACCTCTAATATGATCAAAGCTGTAATTAGGCAGCGCTCTTTTTATTGAATAAGGCTCTAATATTTGTTGAACGTAGTTTCCAGATTTAGAAAATATACGCTTTTCAAATTTCCCCTGATAAAATGCAACGCTTTGGCCATTATGAGTGTATTTACCTTTTGTTGTAACACTACCTGCAAGTACAAAGTAATTGTTTGGATGAGCTTTTATATCAATAGCGGGTAAATATCCGATTTTTTGACTATAATCTATATCCTCTCTTTTCTTAAATACGATATGCTTGCCACCACTAGCCGTTGTCTGAACTAATGTGTTTTGAGCATTAGTAACAACTTCTTTGTAGTAAGGTATTTGTTTTAAGCTCTCAAAGCCACTTTGTCCTTCTTCATGATCTACATCTATATCGATACACCACAAACCTCTTGTTAAGACACCTAACACACTCGCTTTATGGTATTGAGTAGAGTATCGTTCTATAAAATCATCAGTTATCACATTATTTGCAAATGATACAGTCGGCTTCTTTTGTTCATTAAGAGGGATAATTTCAATTTGCTTTTTTAGTAATTTCTTCGCTACATGATAACCTGTCATCTAATGCCTCCAAAGGTGACTAACCCTTATAACCAGTATTTTCTCTATAACTACTAATACACTTAAAGCACTACTATGAATCTATAAGAAATATAAGATATAAGGGTTAGCGACTGATTTATTAACTTTTCAAAGGTTATAATGAGAGATATTAAGAGTTATTCCTAACCCTAATCATTTATTAATGATAACGCCATGTTAAAAAGATCTTTATTCCCAACTTGATGTACTTTTGTATTAACCCCTTCAATCCACTTTTGATTGTTAATACTTATTCCGATTTTCTTCATATCTTCTTTAGCGTTTTTGTGCCTCAAATTTTTGTAATCCTGTTCAATTAACCTTTGTAATATTTCGTCTCCAGCTAATACAAAATCTTGCTTGGACAATGTTCTTAACAACGTTTTTTGTGTTTCTGTTAGTTCATCTTCACTAAAGTAATGTTTGAGTGTAACGTCTTTAAATCTAAACTCACGCCCACATTCTTTTAAATATTCAAGACTCGCAATTAAAAATGAAACTGCAGCAGAAACAGACGCTTTCCCATTGGGTTGTACATAATCCCAATATGGTTTGAAAACTGTGTAACGTTCTTCGTCTGTCTCATTAATAGGTCTATCCTTTAAAGATATTTTGACTGTACGTGATTTATTAGCTGTCATTTCACCTGTATCAACACTTTCATTAGTATCTAGGATTAATAAAGCATTGTTTTTAAACGTGAATGCGTTTCTACCTATACCACGTCCAGATATTGTTTCTCCTGTCGCAATTTTCCTTAATATACGCATCATTTGTTTAGTAATCTCACCAGTCTCATTTGCATGTGCTATGTCTGCTCCATAAAAGTGCATCCACTCATTAGCGGACTCAAACCCACCAGAAATAAGACTGTCAAAATTCACTTTATTAACTTTCATTAATCTTTCAAAAGTTGTCATGAATAAACCCTTACCTGATCGCCCAAAGTCTTTAATTAGAAAAGTCTTTTCAGCTTGTATGATTTTCATTTTTCGATACATAGCATATGCGTGCACCAACTTTAAATTGTTCTTGCTTTTCTCATTATCAGTTACAAGCGAGTAAAAATCGTTAACTACATTCAAATTAATATCTTTGAAATCAACATCATATTTAACCTTATATAAGCTGTTTTCTTTCAGTTCACTCTTTGATAAAACTAATTTCTTACAGTTATAAGTAAAATCGTTACCCGCAAAGGTATAAGGAAAAATGTTATACTCATGTTTGGTTGTAAGATGTTCACGATACAGCTCTAGCATCACATCTAAAAAATCGAGTATTTGATACTTATTATCTACTGGATAAGTAAGTGCAAAATTAGTGTTATCTATCATTTCATATTGATTTTTTTGAACTATAACGAAACACTCTAATTCATCAGAATAGACAACCTTATTTGCAATCAAATCAGCAATAAATCGCGCATAGTTGTTAAAGTGTGCTGACTTAAAAGTAGATTGTTTTTCTTCTTCACCATCTTTATGAATAGTTTTAACATTGACCGTTCCATAAACAACCCCAATTTCTCTTGGTTTTATGGTATAATCTAGAGTGAGGTTATTAATATAATCACCTGCTATATCATCTTTTTCACGATGATACACATTACCTTTATTGTTAAAAATCTGCTTTTCTGTTGTAATAGATGCAAAATTAATTCTTTTACTAATCTCTTTAATTTTAGATAGGTTGATTGTTGACACATAATCTAACTTTGAATGAAACTCGAAGTGTTTTTTGTATAGTGCTACTTCGTCCATCAAGACACCCTTTCTAGAAAACTTTATTTTTGTTACCATATTAGTAGTATTTATTTTGCTAAATACTCTTGCTACGCGTTTAGTGATTCCTCGCCAAAGTTCTCACTAGACGCTTTTTTTAATTGTAATTTCAATTCATACTCTTGTTTTTGTGCTTCAATTAATCTCTCATACATAATTTCGATGGCTTTGTGCTTGTTGTTATCTTTTAGCAATTCAATTGCTTTTCCATAGGTGTCAGCTTCAATAGCATTCGCTGTATATAGAATTACATCCTTCACACGATTAACTTTTTTATGATCATATTTCTTTTTAAATAGTTTCATCATTCATTCTCCCCTTCAAAAACAATATTATTTTCAATCATTTCCATAACCACTTCACAAACAAACTGTAAATGCTGTTCTCTATTGTAAATTTCAGTCCATTCTTTACCGTCTTGCGAAATCTTATGTTCAAATTCTGAACGAGGATCATTAACAGTTGATTCTAGAATTTCATAAATCTCTTCAAATAAATTATTCTCCATACTTAAATACCTCCATATTTTTTAATCCTTCAATTCCTAGCAATGCCAACACACAGTAAAAATATGCTGCTATTGCTAAATGAAATTCCAATGTGCTTAGTAAAAAATAGGCGAGTAACACCATCAGTAAAATATTCTTCATATTGACCTCCATAATAGGTTTGACTTCTCACGCGTTGCAGGCGTTTCAATTCTTCATTTGTTCAATTACATCTTCAATGTCATGTCGGTCATGACGAATAGTCTTACCGATTTTAACTTTCCGTAAGCCATTCATTTCCCATTCAGTTATGACTTTATGAGTTACGTTGTACTCTTCCATTACTTCTTTCTGAATAAGATATCGCTTACGTGATTGCTTAACTTTTTCCAAAGCTAATTTCTCAGCGATATTAACTATACTATCGACCAACTGTTGACTAGCTTGCTCACTTAGGAATGGATGTTGAATCATAAGAATCACCTTTCTGATAATATTGGTGTTTTTTTTGCAAATACTGTTCAAACTTTTCAATGTTCACCAAAGTAAGATTTCCGCTAATATTGAAATACATATTATCAACACCTAAATTATTATCGTCATAAGATTTAAGTAATCTATAAATAGTTGAATAGCTACAATTAAATAAATCCCCTAATAATTTTGGTTTAGCATATAGTTGCTTATTAACTCTTTGATCATTATATTTTCTTGACTTGCACATCTAATTCACCTCCCTTTGAAAACAATAAACCGTTTTTGTTATTTCGGTTTCTCATATCATAGCATAGCCTTTCTAGAAAAAGCAACCACTTTTGTTTTTTGTTTTCTAAAGATGCAATAAATGGTATATTTTATGTGAGGTGATAATATGTGCGATGAAAATGCCATAGCTAAAAAAGTTGGATCCTACTTAAGAAAGGTTAGAGAAGGTAAGAATATTAAATTACGAAAATTCGCATCGGATATCGACTATTCTCATGGTCATGTGAGTAGCATTGAAAATGGTAAAAAAGGAATTCCAAAAAGCCAATTTTTAGAAAAATATTTAGATGAACTTTCTGATTCACATAAAGAATACAACTTCTATGTGAACAAAATCTCAGAGTTGTCAGAAGATAAAATAAAATTACCGTTCATTGAATATGTGGATATAGATAAAGCTAGAAAGTCTTTATCAAAAGGCTATCTAACCGAATCAGAAAAGAAATTCATAAATAACCTTGATACTATCTCTGCCCCTTATGAGTATAAATACATAGAGGGTGATGAACATGAAATGATTGTATTTAGCCAACCTGTAAACGATCTACATTACCACTTGAATGATAAAAACAATAGAAAGTTTTACAAGAAAGTCGAATTAGATGAGATAGACAGAAAAAACGTAGAAATTTTGATGGATAGCTATTTCAAGAGTAAGATTAACTTGCAAAAGCAATTTAAAAACCAGTTAATTCATGAAACTATAAATATTGAAGATTTAAATGAAATTATAGAAAAGTCTAGCAAAAATATTAATTAATGGATTTTTAATTACTAACTTCCTTTAGTCATCACGCCAAAAGGTAGCCATTCCTTAACGGCGTGTCAATCCAATCTCACGCGTTGCAGGCAATAGAAAGGATTGATTTATATGATTAAGAAATACAAGAAAAAAGACGGTTCTACTGCCTATATGTTTGTTGCATATTTAGGGACTGATCCAATTACGGGTAAACAAAAGAGAACCACTAGACGAGGATTTAAAACTGAAAGAGAAGCTAAGATTGCAGAGGCAAAACTTCAAACAGAGGTAAGCCAAAACGGCTTTCTAAACAACGATATAACGACGTTTAAAGAAGTATATGAGTTATGGCTTGAACAGTATCAGAATACTGTGAGAGAAAGCACATATCAACGTGTTTTAACTTTATTTGATACAGCTATATTAGAACATTTTAATGATATACCTATTAAGAAAATAACCGTGCCATACTGCCAAAAAGTTATTAATAAATGGAACAAAAAGTACTCTGATATTAAAGCTATACGAATATACACATCTAATGTGTTTAAATATGCCGTAAGCCTTAAGATAATCGCTGATAATCCATTTACACATACAAAAGCACCTAGAAAAAAAGAAACGCAACAAGACGCGTCTATGAAGTATTATTCAAGTGATGAATTGAAACAGTTTTTAACTTTTGTTGAAGATGACCCATTATATTATGCTATTTTTCGAACATTAGCTTTTACTGGCTTTAGACGTGGGGAATTAATGGCTTTAACATGGAACGATATTGACTTTACTAAACAAACCATATCTATTAATAAAACTTGCGCAAGAGGTGCAAATTATAAACTGGTAATACAAGAGCCTAAAACTAAATCATCCCATAGAACAATAAGTATTGATGATAAAACTGCAAATGTATTGAAATCATGGCGCACTCATCAAAGAGTGGAGTCTCTTAAATATGGTCACAATACCTCTGACAAACATCAATATGTTTTTACTACTGTACGTGATAATAAACCCTTATACCCAGAACATTGCAATAAAGCATTGGACTTAATTTGTGAGAAGAATAATTTTAAGAGGATTAAAGTTCATGGCTTTAGACACACACATTGTTCTCTGTTATTTGAGGCTGGTCTATCTATTCAAGAAGTGCAAGATAGATTAGGTCACGGGGACATTAAAACAACTATGGATATTTACGCTCACGTAACTGAAAAACAACGTGATCAAGTGGCTGATAAATTTGCAAAATACATCAATTTTTAAGCATAACGTATTCAAAACGTATTCAATGCAAAATAAAAAAGGCTAGAAACCGCATAATAACGGTAATTCTAGCCTATCATTTACTATATATAATTATTCCCACTCGATGGTACTTGGTGGCTTAGATGTAATATCATACACAACGCGATTTACGTGATCCACTTCATTCACGATACGTGTTGAGATTTTTTGTAATACTTCCCAATCGATACGCGCGAAGTCACTCGTCATACCGTCAATTGATGTTACTGCACGGACACCGACTGTATAGTCATACGTACGATAGTCACCCATAACGCCGACTGAGCGAATGTCTGGTAACACTGTGAAATATTGCCAGATTTCACGTTCTAAGCCTTCTTCACGAATCACTTCACGTAAAATGGCGTCTGATTCACGGACGATTTCCAACTTATCTTCTGTAATTTCACCAAGAACACGGATACCAAGACCTGGTCCTGGGAATGGTTGACGCCATACGAGATGTTCTGGAATACCCAGTTCGATACCTAATGCACGCACTTCATCTTTGAAAAGTGTGTTGATTGGTTCGATCAATTCGAATTCCATATCTTCTGGTAGTCCACCAACGTTATGGTGTGATTTGATTGTTTGTGCGGTCTTCGTACCAGACTCGATTACGTCTGTGTATAACGTACCTTGAGCTAAGAAGTCAACGCCTTCTAATTTAGATGCTTCGTCATCGAATACGTATACGAACTCGTTACCGATGATTTTACGTTTCTTCTCAGGATCTGACACACCTTCAAGTTTTGACATGAAGCGTTCTTTCGCATTCACACGAATAATGTTCATGTTGAATCCTTCACCGAACTGCTCCATTACCATGTCGCCTTCACCTTTACGGAGTAGTCCGTGGTCAACGAAGATACATGTCAGTTGGTCGCCAATCGCTCTGTGTAATAACACCGCAACAACTGATGAGTCTACGCCACCGCTCATCGCACATAAGACTTTACGGTCGCCCACTTGTTCACGGATTTTTTGTACTTCGATATCGATGAAGTTTTCCATTGTCCATTGACCTGTACAATCACAAACACGACGCACAAAGTTTTCTAACAAGTCGTTACCAAACTCTGTATGACGTACTTCTGGGTGGAATTGCACACCGTAGATGCGACGTTTTTTGTCTTCAATCGCCGCATATTGCGTACTTGGGCTATCCGCAATCACTTCAAACCCTTCTGGAATTTCGATCACTTTATCCGAATGACTCATCCATACTGTTTGCTCTTCTGGTAAGCCGTGGAATAATTCGTCAGACTTCGCTTTAATGATGGCTTTTCCGTATTCACGTTCGTTTGCACGCTCTACTTTACCGCCTAAAAGTTTTGTTGTTAATTGCATACCATAGCAAATCCCTAATACTGGTACGCCTAAGTCATAAATTGCTGGATCAATTGTGAACGCATCGTCTTCATAAACCGAGTTCGGTCCACCTGATAAAATGATCCCTTTAGGATTCATCTTTTTAATCTCATCTAATGAAATCTCATGATCATGCAGTTCACTGTACACGCCCATTTCACGAATACGACGTGTAATAAGCTGATTGTATTGACTTCCAAAGTCTAGGACAAGAATCAGTTCTTGTTCTTTTGCCATTTCCATACTGTTGTACTCCTTTAATCTTAGAATGAGTAGTTAGGTGATTCTTTTGTGATTTGAACATCGTGTGGGTGACTCTCTGCTAAGCCTGCCGCACTCATTTTTGTGAATTGTGCTTCATCACGTAATTGTTGCAAGTTGTGTGAACCTGTGTATCCCATACCACTCTTCACACCACCAATTAATTGATAAATCGTTTCTTGTAATGGCCCTTTATAGTCGATACGACCTTCTACACCTTCTGGTACGTATTTTTTAGGTGTTTTGTCTTCTTGGAAGTAACGATCGTTAGAACCGCTTGCCATTGCACCTAATGAACCCATACCACGATATACTTTGTATTGACGACCTTGGAACATTTCAACTTCTCCAGGACTTTCTTTTGTACCTGCTAACAAGCTACCAAGCATCACTGCATGTCCACCAGCAGCAAGTGCTTTTACGATATCGCCTGAGAATTTAATACCACCGTCAGCGATGATAGCTTTACCGTGTTTGCGTGCTTCGGTTGCACAGTCGTAAACTGCTGTAATTTGTGGTACACCGACACCTGCAACGACACGTGTTGTACAGATTGAACCTGGTCCAATACCAACTTTAACAACATCTGCACCCGCTTCGAATAAAGCATTGGTACCTGAAGCTGTTGCAACGTTACCTGCAATCACTGTAATTTCTGGGTATGTTTCTTTGATAAATTTCACTTGATCGATGACACCTTGTGAGTGACCATGCGCTGTATCGATAACAAGTGCATCAACGCCTGCTTCTACAAGTTTCTTCGCACGAATTGCTGTGTCTTTTGCAATACCGATTGCTGCAGCAACGAGTAAACGTCCATGTTCATCTTTGGCTGAGTAAGGATATTCATGTACTTTTTCAATATCTTTAATTGTGATAAGTCCTTCTAAAACGCCATCTTTAATTAGTGGTAACTTTTCGATGCGGTGTGATTGAAGGATTTTTTCCGCTTCTTCTAAAGTTGTACCAACTGGAGCTGTAATCAAGTCTTCTTTCGTCATAACATCTGAAATTTTTATCGAGAAGTCTTCAATAAATCTCAAGTCACGATTTGTAAGGATACCGACAAGTTTACGTGTCTCTTTGTTGTCAACAATTGGCACACCTGAAATACGATATTTACCCATCAACGCTTCTGCTTCGTACACACTTTCTTCAGGTGTTAAGTAAAATGGATCTGTAATGACGCCATTTTCTGAACGTTTTACTTTTTGTACTTCGTCTGCTTGATCTTCAATGCTCATATTTTTATGAATGACGCCGAGACCACCTTGACGTGCCATTGCGATTGCCATTTTTGATTCTGTTACTGTATCCATACCTGCTGATACAATCGGAATGTTTAACTTAATTTTGTCCGATAATGACACACTTAAATCTACCTCTTTTGGTAATACATTTGATTCAGCTGGAATAAGCAATACATCATCAAACGTTAGCGCTTCTTTAACAAACTTGTTTTCCCACATTTCTATACAGCCTCCATTCAAAATGATTAGTTATATTATTTCACATTTTCTTGATTTTGTTGATAGTTTAGACCATTAAAAAATAAATTTAATACAATTGCTGAAATTGCACCTAATACAATCCCGTTTTGTGTCAACCAAGAAAACTGGTCGCCCAACCCTTGGAATGCTTCAGGAACTGCTGTAATCCCTGCACCAAGACCGACTGACACAGCAATAATAATTAAGTTGTTTTGATTCTTGAAGTTAATGTCGTTCAATATGCGCATCCCGTATGCCATGACCATGCCGAACATCGCAAGCATTGCACCACCTAATACCGATAGTGGGATCATGTTGGCAAGCGCACCTAACTTAGGAATACAACCACAAATCATAAGCAAAATCACCATTCCATAGATGACATCATTCTTTTTTGCACCTGACAGCGAAACAAGTCCTACATTCTGAGAGTATGCTGTATATGGAAATGCATTAAAAATAGAGCCTAACGTGATTGCAATCCCTTCTGCCATGTAACCTTTACGGAAGTCTTTGCGCGTCAATGTCTTGCCGGTAATCTCGCTTAATGCATGATAGACACCCGTTGATTCTATTAGACTCACCAATGCTACGATAAAAAATACGACCGTTGCACCAAAGTCAAAAGCAAATCCTGTAAAGCGGAAGGGTCTTGGCAATTCAAACCAATGTGCTGACGCAACTTGACCCGCATCAATCACACCTAAAAAGCTTGCAAAGATTGTACCGATAATAAGACCGAGCAAAATCGCAATAGACTTCAAAAAGCCCTGTGCAAAACGTTGCAGTAACAAAATAATCACCAATGTCACGACACCTAATAATAGATGCTTAGGATCTCCGTAATCTTTCGCACCTTGTCCCCCTGCGAGATAGTTCATTGCAACGGGCATCAGTGTAATTCCGATAATCGTGACAACACTACCCGTCACAACAGGAGGAAATAACTTAACGAGTGAAGCAAAAAATGGTGCAATGATGATCACAAGTAATCCAGATAAGAAGAGTGAACCATATAAGACATCAATCCCCTTCGTCTGCCCAATTAAAATCATCGGTGCAACCGCAGTGAACGTACATCCCAAGACGACCGGGAGTCCAATACCGATGCCTTTATAAACTTGTAAAAAGGTTGCAATCCCACACATAAATATATCTACTGTGACAAGATAAGCCGTTTGTTCAGCAGTAAAGTCAAGACTTGTCGCAACTATAATAGGGACTAGAATAGCGCCGGCATACATAGCTAATAGATGCTGTAAACTCAACAAGAATCGTTTAATCATTGTCGTCTCCTAACAATGTGACTTTGTTATCTTTTAACGATGCCACTTGGCAAAGCGAAGAGACGTTCAAGCCTGCTTCTTCCAAACGTGCACGCCCTGGTTGGAAACTCTTCTCTACTAAAATACCAATGCCGACCGTTTCTGCACCTGCTTGTTGTACCAAACGATGTAATCCAAGTGCTGCTTCACCATTTGCTAGAAAGTCATCAATAATCAATACTTTGTCTTGATCTGATAAAAATTCTGTTGACACAATGACACGGTTCGTATTATTTTTCGTAAACGAATGAACATCTGTCTGATAATGTCCTTCATTCAACGTATTCGGCTTTGCTTTCTTAGCAAACAGACACGGAACATTAAAACGATGTGCAACCATAATGGCAGGTGCAATTCCTGACGCCTCAATCGTTAAAACCTTCGTCACACCTTGGTCTCCAAACTGTGAATGGAACACTTCACCAATCTCATACATTAAACCTGCATCGATCTGATGATTCAAGAAACCATCCACCTTCAATATTGATTCGTCAATTACTACACCGTCTTCGATGACTTTTCTTTTTAATGCGTCCAAAACGACTCCTCCTAAATACATCAAGATATGAAAAAACCCCAAAACTAAAGAATATCGTTTCAGGTGTTTGAGTAATCGTCATACAATTGTAAAGTGTCGCTCATTTGGCAGTCTCTTCGCTATTCATTGCACGGTTTTTGCGATGTGAATCAATACAATAAATAAGAACTGACAAAAGCTGCGTATTACAGATGCCGTCATTACCCATAGTCACATCGTTTAAGGCGACGTGGTAGAAACTTCTAAAGCCATATTCTTCAGATTATATGAGTCTATATAAATTATTAACTGATGATAGCAAATTTAACGTTTTTTCGCAATACTCGTCTAAAAAACAAGCGCTTTTTCAAATACCGCCATTACTTTACAAAAGTGATAGATTAACCGCATAATAATAATGTATGCGTTTAACTTTTTATTTAAAGGGTAAGTGACAAAATAAGTAACGATTAATCGGAGGGGATCCACTATGACTCAATTTAAAGTAGTAAAAACAGAAGATGACGCAATTCAAGCAGTAGATGCATTATTACGTGATGGATATAAAGAACACGAAATTACAATCATTAGTAAAAATCGATTATCAACAGACCGATTTAACGACTCAGAAATTAAACAAACACCAACAGCTGGTACAATCAGCGATAAATTCATGCGCTTTTTCATCGGGGAAGATCCTGAAGAAGCTGCATTCACACGTTTTAAGCTTCCAGACAATGAAAAAGAACAACTTAAGCAAGCCGTACTTGATGGCGAAATTGTTATTCTTGTGAAACACTTTGAATCTGGCAATCACAGCGAAGTATCGCAAACAAATAGTTCATACGACACACATGACTTTAAACATCACCCATCTGAACATAAGGGCGATATTGAATAATATAGAAACATCTAACACTCAAGCAACATATCTTGCTTGAGTGTTTTTTACGTGGAGTACCGATTTGTCATTATGCTATACTAGAGCCATTAAAAAGAGGTGATAGACGATGGATTTTATTCAAATCAAATCAACGCAAGATCAATGGTATCAACCTGCACTAGACTTTTACTTAGGGAGATTAGATGCACTTGTCACTGAAGACGAGTCGGTTTTCGTCCAATCACTCAAGACAGAAAAGACGAAAAACGATTATGTTTTTTTAGTCGGCATTGAAGATGACCGTGTTGTCAGCTTTGCAACTGCGCATTATGAAGCAACGACAAATGCAGGATTCATTATCTACTTACTTGCCGAACAAGGCACACATCATGAAGCTTATCTTGAAGAGACACTCCATCAAACTGAAGTCCACATCAATGCACTGGCACAACAATTACATGGTCGTGATGTCAACTTCTTTATGTTCGAGTCAACGTTCGAGTCACCGGATGTCGATTCTAAAACGGCAGACGATATTGCATTTCGCAGACGTTTCTTAACACAACAAGGCTTTGAAAAGCAGACAAAGATTTCATATATACAACCTTCACTCGACCGAAACGGAAAGCCTGTACCATTAGACTTATATATTAAGGCGAACATTCCTTTAACGAAAGACATCTACGGTGCAAGTATCAAGTCTTGTTATATTCTCAAATATGTCTTTGCGAATAGACTGCCACGCAAAGTTATTTATCCGTTACTCGTCAAGATGGATTTGCGTAAAGAACCGAATGCATAAGCCCTTGAAATCAATCCGTAAAGTCGCTACAATGAAGTAGAGGTAAGACTGACGGCTCACTGAACGAACACTGACAGCTGTCTAAATTGTAGGAGAAAGGATCCGATTATATGCTAACAAAAGAATTCGCACAAAAATCTGGCTTAAGCGAAAAGCAAGTCCGAAAAATTGTTCAGCATCTCGAAGAACGTGGTTATCACTTAGATAAAACGGAATATCGTGGACGTGAAGCGACAGATTTTAAAGAAGAAGATATCGAACTCTTTCAAGAAATCGCAGAACGTGTTGGACAAACAAACAGTTACGAACTCGCATTTGAAGAACTCGAAAAAGAAAAAGACTTTTTACAAGTGATTGTGAAGGAAGATACACAACAACTTCCTGCTGACCAACAACTTTCTAATCTATTCAAAGAATTACACAACGAAATCAATCAAATGCGTGAAGAGCGTCAAATACTTGGACAAATGGTGACGCAAGTTCACAAACAACAAGAGGCATTGACTGAGTTACATAACAAGTTAGAAGCACAGCTTAAATCGAACAGTGCATCTATGGAATCACTCACTGAAGCACAAAAACAACAAACTGAACAACTCAGCACAACACAAAAACATATTGAATCACAAATAGAAGGACAAAAAGCATTAGCACACACAATTGAACGCAATGAGAAAAAAGGTTTTCTCCAACGATTATTCGGCGGTTAAAACACAACTTTTATTTGAGTAAATGACTTGTTTTACAATTAAATAACATGCTAGGGGTGCTCGAAGTGAGCTGAGAAAGACGGACTCTTAACTCTTTGAACCTGATATGGTTAATGCCATCGAAGGGAAGCAATTACATGTCATGTGCTTCATGATAGCCATGCAGCGTTAAAGCATGCATCACAGATGACTCAATTTCAATCATACATGTCAACTTCCTGCACCCTCACATGCAGGAGGTTTTTTTATGTTACAAACGATTATTATTGGTGGTGGCGTGATGGGATTATCCATTGCACGTCAACTCAACGCACGAGGTCGTCGCATACATATCATCGATCGCTCAACACCCCGCATGAATGCATCTTATGCGGCAGGTGGAATGTTAGGCGCACAGAATGAGTTTTTTGAAGATACACCTTTATATCATCTTGCAATGGCAAGCCGTGCAATGATGCAGGATACTGCACAACAACTCTTAAAGGAAACACATATCGATATTGAACTGCAAACATATGGACTGATTAAGGTAGCAACTACCGCACAACATGTCCCAGCAGTTAAAAAGCAATTTGAATTTCTCTCGCAGCAAGACCATGAAATTTATGAGTTATCACACAATCAATTACGCGCACGCTTCCCCCACTGTGACGTCGAAGCTTGTGCAGCATTCAAAATACATGACGACGGCCAAATCAATGCTAACTTATATACACAGGCATTACTACAATCCGTCTCAAAACTTTCGCATATTGACCTTCACTTGCAGACAGAAGTGTTACAGATTGCGCAACATGCATCGCATTATCAAGTAACCACTTCTAAAGGAACATTCTATGCAGACGAATTAGTCATTGCTGCTGGTGCTTGGAGTGGTACATTGTTGCATCAACTCGGGATCAATCTTCCGACACACCCTGTCAAAGGCGATGTAAAGTTAATCGAATCATCTTATTCACAACTGAAAGAAACCATTTTCAATATGAATGGTTGTTATATCGTCCCAAAGAAACCCAATCGCTTTCTCATCGGTGCTACATCAGAACTCGATAATTGGAGCACACAAAATAAAGCTGAAAATCTTCAATGGTTAGATGCCGAAAGTCAAGCTATGATACCTAATCTGCGAGAACATCGTGTCATTAAGACTTGGACTGGTATTCGACCGATTACGCCAGACGGTGTTCCGATTATGGGCGCTCTTCATAACAATCTATATGTCTCAACCGGACATTATCGAAACGGCATTCTACTCTCTCCCATTGTCGGTCAACTTATGGCGCAATTAGTTGATGGAAAATCTAATGCAGCCCAGCAATTAAGACCTTTTTCGCCTATAAAATAAGAAAATTTGTATGTAGGGGTTGATTTTAAGGAGACTTGCACTTATTCTTATAATACAAGTCGGAATTAAAGGAAGCATCTAAATGTCTATATTTCTAATTATACTTAACCTATTAATTTTTGCTGGGTTCCTTATCGGCCTATGGGTCATGGCGAAGAAACACGTCAAATTCCCTACACGTGTCTTTGTGGCACTTGGCCTTGGTATCATACTGGGAATCATTGTACAGCTCCTTTACGGTGCAGATAGCAAAATTACAACACAAACAACAGAATGGATCGGTATCATTGGGAATGGCTATATCTCCCTCTTGAAAATGATCGTCATTCCGCTCGTTTTCATTTCAATTATTGCGGCATTTACGAAGATTGATCTCGGTGAGAAGTTCGCCAAAATGGGCGGCTACATTTTCATGTTTTTAATCGGTACCGTTGCCATCTCAGCCATCGTTGGTATCGCTTATGCGATGCTATTCGGTCTCGATGCATCAACGATTGATCTCGGTCAAGCCGAAAACGCACGTAGTTCAGAAATTACACAAACAGCGAAAGATTTAACAGCAACAACATTGCCAGCACAAATTCTAGAACTACTCCCTGCGAACCCATTCTTAGACTTTACAGGGGCACGTGCGACATCAACAATTGCTGTCGTTATCTTTGCAGCATTTTTAGGCTTTGCTTATTTGCGCGTTGCACGCAAACAACCTGAAAATGGCCATGTATTAAAACGTGGTATTGATGCAGTATATTCATTGATTATGGCTGTTGTGACATTCGTATTGCGCTTAACACCTTATGGTATCTTAGCCATTATGTTAAACACATTAGCGACAAGTGACTTTGCAGCGATTTGGACACTTGGCAAATTTGTCATCGCATCTTATGCAGCATTGCTCACAATGTATATCATCCATTTATTAATCTTATTAGTACTAGGTGTCAACCCAATCCAATACGTGAAAAAGACGACAGAAGTAATGATGTTCGCCTTCACATCACGTTCAAGCGCAGGTGCATTGCCACTTAACATTCGAACGCAAACGAATCGTTTAGGTGTCCCACAAGCCATCGCCAACTTCTCAGGCTCTTTCGGTCTGTCTATCGGTCAAAATGGTTGTGCGGGTATCTACCCTGCCATGTTGGCAATTATGGTGGCACCCGTTGCAGGTGTTGAAATCGACCTACAATTCATCGCAACGCTTATTATCGTTGTTATTATTAGTTCATTCGGTGTTGCCGGTGTCGGCGGTGGTGCAACATTTGCATCTATTCTCGTCCTTTCAGCACTGAACTTACCAGTTGGTCTTGCCGGCGTCCTTATCTCCGTAGAACCATTAATTGATATGGGACGTACTGCATTGAACGTGAATGATTCAATGTTAGCCGGAACAGGTACTGCTAAGCTCACAAAACAACTTGATGAAGATGTCTTTAATGACAATCAATATGATGAACTGACAACAAGTCATTAATCAAAAAATACCACGTACAGCACGGCACTGCACCCTTAATATGGGACTCACATAAAAACACTTGAATTAGGCTGCTAATTTTCTGTATTGCACAGGGGATAAGTAGCCTAATTTTTGTTGAATTCGATTATTATTATAGTTTTCAATGTACTTTTCGACAATATCCTTTACAATGAAATTAGAGTTATTTAACTCATTGTTAAGATAAAATGTTTCACACTTTAGCGAGGAATGGAAACATTCTATCGGGGCGTTATCAGCAGGTGTACCTTTGCGAGACATACTTCTGATAATGCCCTTTTCTTCGCATAATTGGTAGTAAGCATGCGATGTATAGACGCTTCCTTGATCGCTATGAAGTAGACATCCTTCTGGAATATCAATTTGGTTTAAGGTGTCATTTACCAAACTTTGATCTTGTGTATCGCTAATCTTATAAGCCACAATTTCACCGTTATATAAATCGATGATTGAAGATAAATACAACATTGAATTACCAAAGGGAAGATACGTAATATCAGTAGTCAGTACTTGTAGAGGTTGATTTGCTCTAAAGTTACCATTCAGTTTATTGCTTGTAAGATAATATGCCTTCCCTCGACGTTTAGATTTCTTAATTCTAACTCTACAATTCAAATTATTTTCTCTCATAATTCTTTGTACACGTTTATGGTTTATCGGTTGTTTAGAGGCCTGATTCATCAGAGCAGTTATCTTGCGATAGCCGTACGTGTAATGATTATCTTCACATAATTCCTTAACCTTTTTAACTGTTGTATCTTCCGTTTTCTTCTTATTTTTCCAACGGTAGTAATTTGATTTAGGGACATTCAACACTTCCAAAATCAGCTTCACAGGATGCCTGTGCTTTAACTCATCCACTAATTCTATCACTACTTCAGGTACCACTTCCTTTCCAATTCCTTGTACTTTTTTAAAATATCTATTTCGGCTTGATTTCTTCTATTCTTTAACTTTAATTGTTCCAGTTCAGAAAGTTCCACTAATCCTTTATTATAGGAGTATTGTTTGCCTACTTGTTGACTAAATCGATATGTTTCACCCTTTCTATACCATCTCCACCATGTTTTTACCTGTGTGCTATTTCTAATATTTAATTCACACATAATTTCTTTAGTTGTATAACCTTCTGCTTTCATCTTCACTGCTTTAAACTTTGTTTCAACTGAATACGCCACTCTGCGCATAGAAAAAACACCTCCGTAAATTCATTTTAACTGAATTCAACGAAAGTGTTTTTATAAAGTTCCCACTATATGGGGTCAGCTCAGCACATCGTACGTGGTATTTTTTATGCTATTTCTTATTAAATCCTGCATCTTGAAGCCAGTCTTTCATCTCTAAACGCTGTTTACTACTCATGAAGTTCGCTACTTGTTCTGACCACGTCTCCGTACGTTTACCACCTGTTCTATCTGCATAATAATCAGATACTATTTTATCGTACGCCGCCAATTGTTGGCGTGCCACATCACAATCATTGTCATACGTATCAACGTGAAAGACATGTTCAAACGGTAACCGTGGTTTCGGTGTTCCATTCTCATCCTCAGACGGTACACCAATCGCCATACCGAAGATTGGGAAGGTGTGCTTAGGTAAGTCTAAAATTTCACGTACACGTGCAACATCATTGCGCAATGAACCCAAATAAACAATGCCATAACCCATATCTTCTGCCGTCAATGCAATGTTTTGTGCCATTAATGATGCATCTACTGTCCCTACAAGCAATCCTTCTGCTGATTCAAAGCTTGTCGTCATATCTTGTGCTTGTTGTTCATTCACAAGATTATGTCTATTATAATCAACGACAAACACTAATAAATACCCATTGTTCAAGACGTAAGGTTGCCCTGACACTTCTTTCAAAGCAGCTTTCTTTTCTGGATCTTCTACACCAATCACAGATGTCGTTTGTAAGTAACTTGATGTTGAAGCCATCTGCCCTGCTTCAATTAACTGTTTCACTATTTCACGTGTTAATGGCTCATTTTTGAACTTTCTCACTGAGTGATGTTGCTTCGCTAAACGATATACATAGTCTGACATATATTTCACTCCCTTATTCTTTGTCTTTATATTAGCAAATGACACTTCAAAAGGCATGTACACTGCACACTTGCATCTTTAATCACAAACCTTTATCATAAAAGTATCAATTTTCTGACAAAGGAGTGTCTTTATGACTCAGCAACCACAACAATTAGCAGAGAAAGTTTTTCAAGCTTATCAATCACAACAACCTATCCCATTTCTCAACCCTGAAGAGAATGTTGATGAAGTGTTAGGCTATCAAACACAAGATGCCTTAATTGAACAACTAAAGGCACATAACAATACAGATGTGGCCGGCTACAAAGTCAGTATGACAAGCGCAGAAACGCAAGCATATGCCAATACACATGAGCCTGCTTATGGTACATTGCTCAAAACAGTCATCCAGCAAAATGATGCCACTGTACAATTGAATCACTTGTTCGCTCCATTAATCGAACCGGAATTGGTATTTGTGATTACAGAAGACTTGCCTTCTAATCCAAGCGTTGAAGATGTGCTCAATCATTCGCAATTGGCCCCAGCGATTGAAGTACCTGATGCACGCTATCAAGACTGGTTCCCTAACTTTACATTAGGAGATTTATTAGCAGATAACACAGCGACTGGCCTTGTCGTTGTCGGAGAGCCCGTTCCCCCATTAGATTATGACAGCCTTGGCCAAGTCACAATGTCATTGAAACATAATGGTACAGAAGTCAAAACAGGCGTTGCGTCAGAAGTATTAGGCAATCCAGTCAAGTCCGTACAGTGGCTCAGTCAAAAACTGGCCAGCCATGGAAAGTCACTCAAAAAAGGAGATGTCATCTCATCAGGCACTTTCATCCCACCTATCAAGGCAGAGCAAGGTACTTATACGGTCGATTATCAACATGTCGGTCGAGTCACTGTTACATTTGAATAATGGTACAAATGGTAGGCAACACTCACCTATAAACCATCGTTTTATTAGTATACAAAGGCATTTTAAGTCCAACTTGAAATGCCTTTTCAACGCATTTAATTTTCAATAAAGGTATCATTAATTGAGAATTAAACCCCAACAATGCTATGATGAACATAGAAACATTAAGTGCATGAAACACCCTTTCACATTCGGATAGTTGCGCCTTTTCGCCTATCAAAAGATGGCGCACAATTATTTAAGTTTAATAATTGACGGATGTATCGTTCCATGGCATAATAACACTAAAGATTAGAATTATTATTAAGAAGGAATTATAACAAAGAAGACTTTGGAGTGATTCTAATCTAATAATAATCAATATATTTCTAGGAGGCTATTCACTATGTCATTAATCGGTAAACAAATTGGAGAATTCACAGCACAAGCGTACAACGCAAAAACAGATGAGTTCGTTGAGGTAACACAAGAAGATTTAAAAGGTAACTGGAGTGTCGTTGTATTCTATCCAGCTGACTTCTCTTTCGTGTGCCCAACAGAATTACAAGATGTTCAAAGCCATTATGAAAAATTACAAGAACTTGGTACAAACGTATTCTCTGTATCAACAGACACACACTTCGTACACAAAGCTTGGCACGATCACTCAGATGCTATCAGCACATTAAAATACACAATGATCGGTGACCCATCACAACAAATTACACGTTTATTCGACGTATTAGATGAAGAAGCCGGCCTTGCACAACGTGGTACTTTCATCGTTGACCCTGATGGTGTTGTTCAAGCAGCTGAAATCAATGCTGACGGTATTGGTCGTGACGCTAGCACATTAGTACACAAAATCAAAGCAGCACAATATGTACGTCAAAATCCAGGTGAAGTTTGCCCAGCGAAATGGGAAGAAGGTAGCGAAACATTAACACCAGGTTTAGATTTAGTAGGTAAAATTTAAGGAGGCAATACTGAATGCTTAATCAAGAGTTAAAGAATCAACTTGCACAACTTCTTGATTTGATGGAAGGTGACGTTGTCTTCAAATTGAGCACAGGCTCAGATGAAACATCTCAAAAGATGGAAGATCTTGTGAATGAAGTAGCAGACATGTCATCACGCATTACAGTAGAAAAAGCAGACTTAAAACGTTCACCTAGCTTTAGTGTGAATAGACCGGGTGAGGACACTGGCATTACATTTGCCGGTGTTCCTCTTGGTCATGAGTTTAATTCTTTCGTATTAGCATTGCTACAAGTGAGTGGCCGTGCACCGAAAGAAGAACAATCTGTAATTGATCAAATCAAAGCAATTGATAAACCATTAAATTTTGAAACATATATCAGCTTAACATGTCAGAAATGCCCTGACGTTGTTCAAGCATTAAACTTAATGAGTGTTCTTAACCCTAATATCACACATACAATGATTGACGGTGCAGCATTCAAAGAAGAAGCTGAAGATATCATGGCCGTACCTTCTATCTTCTTAGATGGTGAACAATTCGGTAGTGGTCGTATGACCGTTACTGATATTTTAACTGCACTCGGTCAAGGCCCTGATGCTTCGGAATTTGAGGGTAAAGAAACATTTGATGTACTCGTTGTCGGCGGTGGTCCAGCAAGTGCAAGTTCTGCTATTTATGCTGCACGTAAAGGTTTACGTACAGGTATCGTTGCAGATCGCATTGGTGGTCAAGTCAATGATACACAAGACATCGAAAACTTAATCAGTGTCAAGAAAACGACAGGAACAGCACTTGCGGGTAATCTTGAAGAACATATTAACGAATACAATATCGATGTCATGAAAGGGGTTCGTGCTGAATCTGTAAATAAAACAGACCAAAGCATCGACCTTACATTAGATAACGGTGCCGTTCTTCACGCAAAAACACTCATCGTTTCAACAGGTGCTCGTTGGAGACAACTTGGTGTACCGGGTGAGCAAGAACTTGCGAACAAAGGTGTGGCATACTGTCCACACTGTGACGGTCCATTATTCGAAGACAAACATGTCGCTGTTGTCGGCGGCGGTAACTCTGGTGTCGAAGCTGCCATCGACCTTGCAGGTATCTGTAAGCACGTGACATTACTTGAATTCGGTGCAGAAATGCGTGCCGATCAAGTCTTACAAGAGCGTTTGAACTCTCTATCCAATACAACAGTCATCACAAACGCAGCAACGAAAGAAATCACTGGTGATGAACGTGTCACTGGTTTGACTTACGAAGATACACAATCTAAAGAACAACAACATATCGAATTGGACGGTGTCTTCGTTCAAATCGGTCTTTCTCCTAATACTGAATGGTTAGGCGATACAGTTAACCGCAACAGAATGGGTGAAATCGAAGTTGACCGTTTAGGTGCTACAAACGTACCAGGTATCTTTGCTGCTGGAGATTGTACAGATCAACGCTACAAGCAAATCATTATCTCTATGGGATCAGGTGCAACAGCTGCACTCTCTGCTTTTGACTACCTTATCCGTAACTAATAAAAAGAAGTGGCTGAGTAGGGCACTGCACCCTTAATATGGGACTCACATAAAAACACTTGAATTAGGCTGCTAATTTTCTGTATTGCACAGGGGATAAGTAGCCTAATTTTTGTTGAATTCGATTATTATTATAGTTTTCAATGTACTTTTCGACAATATCCTTTACAATGAAATTAGAGTTATTTAACTCATTGTTAAGATAAAATGTTTCACACTTTAGCGAGGAATGGAAACATTCTATCGGGGCGTTATCAGCAGGTGTACCTTTGCGAGACATACTTCTGATAATGCCCTTTTCTTCGCATAATTGGTAGTAAGCATGCGATGTATAGACGCTTCCTTGATCGCTATGAAGTAGACATCCTTCTGGAATATCAATTTGGTTTAAGGTGTCATTTACCAAACTTTGATCTTGTGTATCGCTAATCTTATAAGCCACAATTTCACCGTTATATAAATCGATGATTGAAGATAAATACAACATTGAATTACCAAAGGGAAGATACGTAATATCAGTAGTCAGTACTTGTAGAGGTTGATTTGCTCTAAAGTTACCATTCAGTTTATTGCTTGTAAGATAATATGCCTTCCCTCGACGTTTAGATTTCTTAATTCTAACTCTACAATTCAAATTATTTTCTCTCATAATTCTTTGTACACGTTTATGGTTTATCGGTTGTTTAGAGGCCTGATTCATCAGAGCAGTTATCTTGCGATAGCCGTACGTGTAATGATTATCTTCACATAATTCCTTAACCTTTTTAACTGTTGTATCTTCCGTTTTCTTCTTATTTTTCCAACGGTAGTAATTTGATTTAGGGACATTCAACACTTCCAAAATCAGCTTCACAGGATGCCTGTGCTTTAACTCATCCACTAATTCTATCACTACTTCAGGTACCACTTCCTTTCCAATTCCTTGTACTTTTTTAAAATATCTATTTCGGCTTGATTTCTTCTATTCTTTAACTTTAATTGTTCCAGTTCAGAAAGTTCCACTAATCCTTTATTATAGGAGTATTGTTTGCCTACTTGTTGACTAAATCGATATGTTTCACCCTTTCTATACCATCTCCACCATGTTTTTACCTGTGTGCTATTTCTAATATTTAATTCACACATAATTTCTTTAGTTGTATAACCTTCTGCTTTCATCTTCACTGCTTTAAACTTTGTTTCAACTGAATACGCCACTCTGCGCATAGAAAAACACCTCCGTAAATTCATTTTAACTGAATTCAACGAAAGTGTTTTTATAAAGTTCCCACTATATGGGGTCAGCTCAGTAGCCACTTCTTTTCTTATATGCTTTTATACAAATGATACGAGCCAATGCCAGATTCTTGTCACCAATGATACGAACTCATCCCATAATCTCTGCAAGAAATTACGCGTCTCTTCGTTATCCAATGATTTCAACGCTTCTAACTTATCGCCCGCTGTCTTTTGAATCGTATCTTTCAGCTCATTTGCCTGTTTTTGATAAGCTTCAGGATCTTGATTAAGCACATCTGATTGTGCCACATTCATCATCATATTTTGAATCACAGCAATCTCATTATTGCTTAATACATTGTCCAATCCACGCACATTCAATGTCTGGTTCACAATGTTGTTAATCGTCAATTCATTAATCTGTTGATCAGACGCCTTGGCTTCCGCAATTTGCGCCTTCATGTCAGCAATCGCTTCATTCAACGCTTCATCAGAGTAGCCTTCTTTCTCTGCGTTGTTCTCACTGATACGTGCCAATTCATTCAATTCAGCATGTGCATTTTGGATATCTTCACTATTCAACGCATTGCCTTGCGCTTCGTAAGCTTTGTATATTCCTGTCAACGCACCTTCACCCGTCACCTGATCAATAGAAGCAATACGAATCGTCGCATCTTGAATACCCGACGTAATGGCTGCATTCATATACTGTTCTTTCGTAATACGTGTAATATTTTCAGGCGTTTCAATCTTAACATCTACCCCACGTCCAAAACGCTTAGGCTTAATCAGCGCACTCGAATGAATATAGTCATACTCTGTTCCAGTAAAACGAATAACATCTGTATTCGTTACTTGATAAGTCGTTACACTCTTGCCAACACCCAACTTATCTTTTGTTGCTTCCAATTGATTCTCATTCAAGTCTGCCCCTTGAAGAAAGATTTCTTCCTTAGGCTTGAATTCGTTGGCAGCATAGGTATTCTGCGCAACACCTACCATCAACAAAGAAGCTGTCAACCCACTGATTAATAGTTTCTTATACATATACTCACTTCCTTCTCCACGCTTTACCCTATTTTAACATGAGATACGCATTTAAGTATCAATCCTTAGACGCACAAAAAATTCTGAAAATTCATCTCGCCAAATCCGTTTTTCTATGATATAATCCTTTTAATTCTTATCATATAACTAAGATATAGGAGGGATACAATGAAATATTTTAAATTTAGTATTATTTTCTTGCTGGCACTGGTGCTTGTTGCATGTGGCAAAGGGTCAGACAGTAAACAAGAGAATGAAAAATCTTTTACAATCGGTTTCGGTCCCGGAACATACGAAGAAATATTCCGTGGTGGCGCATTGCCTATCCTAGAGAAAAAGGGCTATGATGTTGAAATCAAAAGCTTCTCTCAAACAGATCAAATCAATCCAGCGATGAAGGATGGTGACATTCAAGCATCTATCTTCCAAAGTACCGCTTATATGGACAGTATCAACGATAAAATCGATGCAAAAATGATTAAAAATAACGAAGTCCCTACTGCTCCACAGTCACTATGGTCTAAAAAGCACCAATCACTCGATGACATTCAAGACGGACAAACAATTGCTGTACCTAACGATCCTGTTAACCAAGAACGGGCATTACGTATTCTAGAAGGACTTGGATGGATTAAGTTAGACAATAAAACAACAGGCGTAAATTTCAAACTATCAAGCGTTCATCCTGACAAATATGACTTGAAATTCAGCGAAGTTGCAGCACCACAAGTTCTTCGTTCACTTGAAGATGTCGACTTTGGTATTGTAAACGGAAACTACATTGCAGATAGCGGTCAAAAAATAAGTGACGCACTTGTCGTTGAAAAAACACCTGATGCGCATAAAGTAATGTTGAGCATCAACGAGTCGGATAAAGACAAAGCATGGGCGAAAGCATTGCGCGACACATATAAAGACCCTGAATTCCAAAAATGGTTCCGAGACCACAAAGAATACAGTGGATATATCGAACCAACTAATTGGCAAAAATAACTGCTTAACATTTAAGTCGTATTAGAACAATATATCATTTGTCAAACATCTCCAACACTCAAAAATGAACTTGAACTACTCCCTGCTTTCGTAAAAGACCTGCGCTCTCATATCGGAGCACAGGTCTTATTTCATTATGATGAAGTTGTCTCTAAGTTTCCATAATCAATCTCATATCCTAAATCTTTGATCATGTCATAATCCAACTGATTAGGTTGTCCACCGGTAATAAGATAATCACCTACAAAAATAGAGTTTGCCACCATCAATGCAGTCGCTTGTAAAGAACGTAAATTCACTTCACGTCCTCCTGCAATACGGATTTCTTTGGAAGGATTCACTAAGCGAAATAACGCCAAAATACGTAAACAACGCATAGGTGTTAACTCATCCATCTCCCCAAACTTCGTCCCTTTAATCGGATGTAAGAAGTTGACTGGGATACTGTCTGCATCGATCTTTTTTAATGCAAAAGCCATATTGACAATATCTTCATCGCTTTCTCCCATCCCACATATGACACCTGAACAAGGAGATATGTTGTGTGACTTCATCATTTCTATCGTATCGACACGATCTTGATATGTATGTGTTGTGACGACTTCTTCATGGTACCGTTCACTCGTATTCAGGTTATGGTTATATCGATCGACACCTGCTGCTTTTAACTTAGCCGCTTGTGCTTCATTCGTTAATCCTAAACAGGCACAGACTTTTAATTGTGGGTGTGCTGCTTTAATGTGTTCGACGGATGCAGTGATATGATCGACTTCCTTATCACTGGGACCTCTACCACTCATCACAATGCAATATGTCCCTATCTCATTTTCTACTGCAACTTTGGCACCTTCTGTAATTTGATTTTCTGGAATCAACGTATATCTTTGTTTCTCTTTCATATCTTTAGACTGCCCGCAGTAACCACAGTCTTCCGGACAAATACCACTCTTCGCATTTAATATCATGTTCAACTTTATTTTGTGTCCATAATAATGTTTCCGTAGTTGATATGCTTCGTAGACGAGTGACATCGTGTCGTATGAGGCATCTGTAAATAATTCCAATGCTTTTTGTTGTGTTAGTGCTACTCCATCAAGGATATTACGTGCAATATTCATATCAAAACCTCCTCAATATAGAAGTATTATAGCATAATTGTAATCTTTTTTTATATTTAAGTTTACATTCGTGGTAGCCACATAAATACCAAGTAATATGAATATATTATGTTATTTTTACTACAAAATTTATCTATAACATAAAGGTTTAACTTTATTTTCAGAAAATAACCAATATTGTGTTGACTCGATGTAAAATGTAGCCTACAATAACAATCATTACTAATTAAGTCGGAATTAAGGAGGCTCGTATGATTACGTTTCAAAATGTCAGTAAAACATTCAGTAAAAAACAGACCACTGTGCATGCATTAAATGATGTTTCTTTCACCGTTGACCAAGGCGACATATTTGGCGTTATTGGTTATAGTGGTGCCGGTAAGAGTACATTAGTAAGACTCGTCAATCAGCTAGAGAAACAAACATCAGGCGATGTATATGTCGATAATCATCACTTAAATACATATACACCTGCAGATTTGCGCAAAGTCAAAAAAGATATCGGCATGATCTTTCAACATTTTAACCTTCTCAACTCAAAAACAGTCTTCAAAAACGTTGCAATGCCACTCATTCTCAGCAGTATTAATCCAACAGAAATCAAGAAACGTGTCGATGAAATGCTCACATTCGTTGGGTTAGAAGGCAAATCACAACAATATCCAAGCGAACTATCTGGTGGACAAAAACAGCGTGTCGCCATTGCACGTGCGCTCGTCACGAACCCTAAAATTTTGTTGTGTGACGAAGCGACAAGTGCACTCGACCCAGCAACGACAGATGCAATTCTTGATTTATTGAAGAAAACTAATGAAACATTCGGTGTTACGATTCTTGTCATCACACATGAGATGAGCGTGATTCAAAAAATTTGTAATCGTGTTGCAGTAATGGAACAAGGCCGTGTAATTGAATTAGACTCTGTCAAAAATGTGTTCAGTCACCCAAAAACAGAGACTGCTAAACGCTTTGTTTCTACGGTCATTAATACTGAACCGTCAGAACATGTTTTAAAACAGATTGCGCATCATGATAATGCACAAGTTTATCGCTTGTTCATCGAGAGTGATCAAATCTCCAATGCGATTGTCAATGACTTGATTGCGACATTCCAAGTTGAAGTGAACATTATTCATGCCTTTATGACAGAGATTCAAACAGAAGCTGTCGGTTATCTCTGGTTGCAAATCATTGGTGATGCGACACAACAACAAGCAATTCAAGCGCACTTAACAGAACAACACATTCAATATGAGGAGGTGTCAGCAGATGCTCGGTTCATCCATTGATTCATCACAGTTACTTGAAGCACTTTACCAAACACTGTATATGGTATCTGTCGCACTTGTTATCGGTGCATTGATCGGGATTCCACTCGGCATTTTACTTGTGGTCACACGTCCAAATGGTATCTGGCCAAACGCCTTGATCCACCATGCCTTGAATCCAATTATCAATATCTTAAGATCTGTACCATTTATTATTTTGCTCATCGCAATTGTACCATTTACAAAACTATTGGTCGGTACGTCTATTGGAACAACAGCTGCGATTGTACCATTAACCGTTTATGTGGCACCTTATATCGCCAGACTCGTCGAAAACTCTTTATTAGAAGTAGATGACGGTATTATAGAAGCAGCCCATGCGATGGGGGCATCACCTATCCAAATTATACGCTATTTCTTATTACCAGAAGCACTCGGCTCACTGATCTTGTCTATCACAACTGCCATTATTGGTTTGATTGGTGCGACTGCGATGGCTGGTGCGGTCGGTGGTGGCGGTATCGGTGATATGGCACTGGTATATGGCTATCAGCGCTTTGATACATTCGTCATTCTCATCACCGTTGTCGTTTTAGTCATCATTGTGCAACTGATTCAGTCACTCGGTAACGTACTCGCAAGAAAAGTCAGAAGAAATTAAACTTAGGGGGTTTTATCAATATGAAAAGAATTATTACGATACTACTTGCAGCTATTTTTGTATTAGCTGCTTGTGGTCAAAACACTGACAATCAAAAGAAAGTAACAATTGGTATCGCTTCAAATGATTCCAAAGCATGGGAAAAAGTTAAAGAACTAGCGAAGGAAGAAGATATTGATTTGGAGATTAAGCAATTCTCTGATTACAATGTACCAAACAAAGCGCTAAGCGACAGGGATATTGATATGAACGCCTTCCAGCACTTTGCTTTCCTCGATACATTCAAAAAAGAGAATAAAGGGACAGATATCACACCAATTCGTACATCTGTACTCGCACCACTCGGTATTTACTCTGAAAAAGTGAAGGACGTAAAAGATGTAAAGGATGGCGCTAAGGTAGCCATTCCTAATGATATTTCAAACCAAGCACGCGCATTAAAACTGCTCGAAAAAGCAGGCTTACTAGAACTTAATGATGACTTCGGTCTTTCTAGCTCAATCAAAGACATCAAAAACAACCCGAAAAACTTAGATATCACTGCCGTGGATGCACAACAAACAGCACGTGCCTTGTCAGATGTAGATATTTCGGTTATTAATAATGGGGTTGCATCAAAAGCAGGTTTAGATGCGAAGAAAGATCCTATTTTCCTTGAAGATTCAAAAGGGGACACTACAAAGCCTTTCATTAACATTATCGCAGTGAATACAAAAGACAAAGACAACAAAACATTCCAACGCATCGCCGAACTTTATCACTCTGATGAAGCAAAAGATGCCTTAAAAGAAGATACTAAAGACGGTGAAATTGTCATCGACTTGAAACCATCAGAAATTAAGGAAATTGAAGATAACTTGAAATAACAATCCAAAGAAAAGCGGTAACCACCCTCTCAAAGGAATGAGATTCGGTCGTTACCGCTTCTTTATTTATTTCTCTTGTGCATATTTGTCGTCTGAGCGTTTTTGGAACATCACTGCTAACACCGCTACAATCGCAATCAGTGCTGCAATACCGATTGTACCAAGGTATTTTGTAATGTAACCAACAATGATACCCACTGCCAAGAAATCTGTATCTGAGAATGTTGTTGCCGCTGAACCTAGCTCACCCATGAATGGAATGAACAATAATGGCAAGAATGTGATCAACAAGCCGTTAAGCGCTGAACCTGCCACTGCACCTTTGATACCACCACGTGCATTACCGAACACACCTGCTGTGGCACCTAAGAAGAAGTGTGGCACAACACCAGGTAGAATCACAACGCCACCAAGTAAGAACATGATGAACATGCCAATAACACCTGTGATGAAACTTACAAAGAATCCAATAAGCACAGCGTTTTGCGCATATGGGAAGACAATCGGACAGTCTAAAGCTGGTTTTGTATTTGGTACGAGTTTTTCAGAAATACCTTTAAATGCTGGAACAATTTCTGCTAAAATCAAGCGTACACCTGTCAAGATAATGAATACACCTGCTGCGAATGTAACACCTTGAATGACTGAGAATACGATGAAGTTTGTACCATCGCTTAACTCTGTATGAACATACTGAGGACCTGCGAATAATGCTGCGATGATGTATAGAACGATCATTGTTAATGAAATACTAATTGTACTTTCTCGTAAAAAGCTTAATCCTTTAGGAAACTTAATGTCTTCTGTAGATTTTGATTTTCCTGCAAACAGCTTCCCAACTTCACCTGCAGCCCAATAGCTGACTGTACCAAAGTGACCGATTGCCACTTGATTTGATCCAGTAATTTTTGTCATTGTAGACTGACCTAATGCTGGTAACACTGCCATGATCAAGCCTAAAATCAATGAACCTAAGACAACTGTTAATGTACCTGTGATATTACCTACTGTAAGCAATATCGCTAAGAATGCTGCCATATAAAATGTATGATGCCCTGTTAAGAAAATATACTTAAGGTTTGTAAAACGTGCGATTAAGATGTTTACAAGCATCCCGAACATCATAATCAGCGCTGCTGTCGTACCATATTCTTTCAATGCGATAGAGATAATCGCTTCGTTGTTAGGAACAACCCCTTGTACACCAAATGCTTCCTGAAACATCTGACCAAATGGCTCCAAAGAGTTCGTAACGACACCTGCACCGGCACTTAATACAAGGAATCCCAAAATCGTTTTAATCGTACCTGACGTAATATCTGCTGCTGATTTCTTTTGGACAACCAATCCGACAAATGCGATTAATGCGACGAGAATTGCGGGTTGGCTAAAAACATCGACGAAAAATCCTAATACTGAATTCATGCCATCTACTCCTTTTCACTTACAATACGTTCATTGATTGAAGCTTCTCTTCTAACTTACCTTGTAATTCTACTTTGTCTAAAATATTATCCAATACGATGACTTCTCCAAGACGTTGCGCATTTTCTTCTAAGTCACGTCCACAGATGAATAAGTCTGCCATTTCAGGACTTGCCGTCATAATATCACTGTGTTCAACTTGAATATCTGAAGGTGCTTGTAATTGTTTTAAAGCCTCCTGTACGTTCATCTCAACCATAAAGCTACTTCCTAAACCGTGTCCACATACTACTAATATTTTCATCTTAATCTCTCTCCTCTAATAATTGTTTAATGTCTTCCTTACTTTGAGCTGCCATTAACGCTTCAACCGTATTGGTATCGCTTAAACGCATAGCCAAATTTCTCAACACATCTAAGTGTGCCGCTTCATCGACAGCACTTAATACAAAAACTAATGTGGCATAGCGTCCTGTTTCTGAAAAATTAATATGTTCTTCTAACTTCAATAAACTTAGCCCAACCTTATGAACATCTTCACTCGGTCTCGAATGGGCAATCGCAATCTCTGGTGCAATGACAATATAAGGACCCATTTCATGCACGCTATTAATCATTGCATCAACATATGATTGTTCAAAATACCCATATTCAAGTAAAGGTTCTGCTGCTACCCGAATCGCTTCTTCCCAATTGGTCACACGATCCTGTAACTGAATATGTGATGCTTGAATCATCTCTGACATTTATAAATTTCCCTCCTGACTTATCCTTTCGATACTCTCAATCATAGCTGTTTTATGACCTTCCAACATATGCTGCCTGTCATCTTCATTCATAATCAGCTGACTTAACTGTCCCAATGCATTCAAATGGACTTGTGCATTACTCGTTGCCAGTACAATGACGACCTTTACAGGATCAAAGCGTTCATGGTCAAACGCCACACCTTCTTGAAAATGTACAACTGCCATACTAACTGGTACGCGTACATGTTCAAAATGTGCATGCACTAATGCGATATGAGGACTGATCACCATATAAGGACCAAAACGATCCAATTGCGTCAGTATCTCCTGTGCGTATTGTTCATCAACATGTCCCGATGCAACGAGTACATCCACACTTTGATAAATGGCTGCTGTCCGATTTTCTGCATGTTGTGCTGTTAAAATATGCTTAGGTGGTAAGACAGCTTTGAGCGCTGGCCCTGACAATTGATCATGTGCGACAGTTGCCTCTCGGTACGCATTAATCATTTGATTGATTTTCGCCCGATCGTTTTTATTCAAGAAGGGTGATACATTGATTGCAGGAACTGAGAATGCATCAACCGGTACAGTCGAGATAATATAGTCAATATTTTGCGACTGTAAAAAGCTTTCTGAAATATCATAGATTGAAAAAGCATCTAAGATTTCTAATTCTGGATAAATTCTCTTAATGCGACTTTTCAACAGTTGCGATGTCCCAACACCTGAACCACAGAGTAAAACCACTTTAATTCGAGATGCCTGTGTATTATCCACACGCTCCATAGAAGACGCAAAATGAAGTGCCAAATATGCCAATTCATCTTCACTAAACGTGACATCGTACGTTTCTTCTAAAATTTGAACTTGTTGCTGAATCACTGCAACCAGCTCTTGATAATCATGTAGAATCTCTGCTTTCAACGGGTTCGTGTGCGTCATACCAAAGCGCATGCGATGCATTGCTGGCTGAAGATGTGTCAACAAACTCGTGCGTAATTTATGATCTCGATCAAATGAAACACCCATCTGCGCACTCACTTGTTGTACAAACTTTTGAATGACCTGTCCTAAAGCATCGACATCTGACGCCGCATCAAAACGTGTCCCTTTTGCACCTAGTAGATGGAGCGTGATAAACGCCGCTTCTGTTTTTGGGAACGTCACATTGAACAATGATTCGAGCTGTTGCGTCATATCGATTGCCAGTTGAAAAGCATCTGTATTTTGTAAACGTCTATATTCCGAATCAGGTATATCGAAATGGAATTGATCACGTGCGCGATGTATCGCAATGACAATATGAAAGATTAAGCCATCAATTGCTTCTTGTACGAGCTGTAACTGCTGACTGCGCAATGATGATACGACAATCTGCCTGATTTGTTCCAATTCTTTTTGTGAGAAAGGTGCGATACCTAGCTGTGGAGCCGCATGTGTAAAGTATGCTTGTACTACTTTTGCATAGGCTTCTCTCAAAGCTTTTTCACTGCCTTCAATCACAAAACCCTTATTGCGAATATATTCTAACGTTAAACCGTAGTCCGACAATTCACTTTGTACACTCTTCAAATCTTCAACAACGGTACGCCTAGATACGTGTAACATGTCAGCCAGTGTATTAGAACTCACAGGTTGCACAGATTCAAAAAGCTTTAAGAGAATGTTATCTCTACGTTCTTCTTTTGAATAATGAACGAGCAAAGCATCATTCTCTGAACTTTGAACAGCTGCTTGATCATTGATTTTAATTCCTAAACTTTTATTGCGCATAACCTCTAACCGATACTGTTCCTGATAGGTTTCGATATACGTTAGATCATATTGAATCGTACGTTCTGACACACGGAATCTGTTGGCAAGTTCTGCAATCGTCACGAAATCATGACGTGATGAAAGATAAGCTACAATTTGTCTTTGACGATTACTCAACAAATGTATTACCTCCTTATAACTATTGTAAGCGTTTCCTGATGTTTATGGATGTGCAATCTATTTCGTCTAACAATCCGAATCATTTCACATCTGTCAGAATTCAATAACAATACATAGCTTACACACTGTTTCTTAAAAAGAGATGTTAAACTGTAAAAAAAACAAAAATTCGACACATATCATGATACGTTCATATAACGTACACGAACAATTCGGTCATCACTGTTCCTTTATTAATTATGTATCAATTTCTTATTCAAGCGTTTTTCTTAGACAACTGCTAAAATAGAAAGTGTTAATAGACTGAAGCCATATAGAGAAGCATTAGAATAAGGGCTTATGAAAAAGTTCTGTACAATTAAACGCATCATCAAAGTAACGAACAAGTGAGAGCACCATGAAAGATTCATGATCTATTTAGTACTAACAAGCGCAATCCTATCAGATTGGCGAATGATTTTGGATTAATCACCACAAAACCTATCGTTGTTATGGCTTTTATCATTCATTATTATCTTAATCACTGTGCCTTTATTTAAAAAAACGCATAAAGAGGAGGATTCATAATGCTACAAACACTTATCAATACATTAAAAGAGAAAGAATCTCGCATGATTGAGATTCGACGTCACCTACATCAATATCCAGAGTTATCATTTCATGAAGAAGAAACACCAAAATATATTGCAGATTTTTATCGAGACAAAGACTGTACAGTAGAGACCAACGTCGGTCCAAACGGCTTGAAAGTCACAATCGACAGCGGTAACCCCGGCAAAACAATTGCCATTCGTGCAGATTTTGATGCACTACCGATTCAAGAAGACACAGGTTTGCCTTTTGCTTCTAAAAATGAAGGTGTGATGCATGCATGCGGTCACGATGCACACACTGCCTACATGCTCATACTGGCAGAGACATTGATCGAGATGAAAGAACAATTCAACGGAAAAGTCATCGTTATTCACCAGCCAGCAGAAGAAGTCCCACCCGGTGGCGCACAAGCGATGATTAAAGACGGTGTCCTAGACGGCGTCGACCATGTCTTAGGCGTACATGTTATGAGCCATATGCCTGTTGGCAACATCTATTATCGTGAAGGCAATGTCCAAACAGGTAGAGATTTCTTTAACTTAAAAATACTAGGAAAGGGCGGTCACGGTTCATCACCGCATACTGCCAACGACAGTATCGTCGCAGGATCATACTTTGTCACTGCCCTTCAAACTATTGTCTCAAGACGTCTCAATCCATTCGAAACGGGTGTCGTGACAATCGGCTCTTTCGATGGCAAAGGACAATTCAATATTATTCAAGACAGCGTTGAAATTGCGGGTGATGTACGTGCATTAACTGATGTTACGAAGCAGACAATTAAAAGGGAAATCAATCGTCTCTCTGATGGTCTTGAAGCGATGTATGGGGTGACTTGTGATTTAGACTACCAAGATGACTACCCGGCTCTCTATAACGATCCAGCGTTCACACAATTCGTCGTATCATCCATTGAGGAAGCTGAAACAGATGCGATTCAAGGGATTGAACGTTGTGAGCCACAACCGCCATCCGAAGACTTTGCTTATTACGCTAAAACTTTGCCAAGTACTTTTATTTATGCGGGCGCTGCACCTGAAGATAGTGAACATTACCCACATCACCATCCAAAATTTGATATTAGTGAGAAATCATTACGTGTCGCAGCTGAAGCAGTCGGCATCACAGTATTAAACTATTTAACATAAACTAATCCCCTATTTCTAATCATTTCAGAAATAGGGGCTTTCTCTTACATATGTGATTGTGTTTTAGGCACTGTGACAAAGATAATGATGAACGCAAGGAGTGCCAATAATACATTTAGGCCGAGCCCTGCCATCGCACCCATATGAATATTCGTTGCATTGGTTACAACACCATAAACCGCACCTGATAGCGCAATACCGAACGCGCCACCTAACGAAGATGCCATTTTATAGATACCTGATGCCGCACCCGCCTTTTCTTGCGGTGAATTTGCAATGGCTGTATCTGTTGATGGCGTCGCATAGAAACCTAAACCAAAGCCATAGAACAAGTAGCCGATCACGCAAACGACAATATACATTGTGCTTGGTAGGAATGTCATTGAAATCATCACAATTCCAAACATATTAAACATCGCACCGATCAACATTGGTTTTCTCGCACCCACACGCTGCAACGCCATCTCACCGACACGAATCATTGCCAACACGGTAACCAGATATGTGATTGATAGATAACCCGCTTGAGAGCCATTCAACCCGAGTCCTTGTTGAACGAAAGTATTAGAGACGAGCAACGTCCCTGCTACACCATTTAATAAGAAGTTTGACAATGTTGCACCCATATACGACGTTGATTTAAACAACTTAAAGTCGATTAATGGCGTTTCTTGATATTTTTCCACTTTGACAAAAAGGAATGTCGTCACAATAAACATTAAAATTAAACTTAAAATAATCGGTGACAAAAAGCCTAACGTACCACTTTGTGTAATGACAATATTGATACTCAACATCATCAATACAAATAAGATAAGTCCTCGAACATCAAAGCGATAATCTGACTGATGTGTCGCTTTCGTTTCAGGTGTTCCTTTGATTAACACCATCGACGCCAGTGCTACCACAATTGAAATAATAAAAATCCAACGCCATCCGAAGTTCGTCGCAATAACACCACCGAACAATGAAGCAACACCCGAACCACCCCATGAACCAATAGACCAGTAGCTCAATGCACGTTGACGATCTTTGCCTTGATAGTACGTCTTCATAATTGCCAAAGTAGAAGGCATAATTGTAGCGGCAGACAGCCCTTGAATCACACGACCTACAATCAATAATGCAGGCACGTTGCTGACAATAATAATTAATGATCCAATGACGCTTAACCATAACCCAACGTATGTGATTTTTACACGCCCAACTTTATCCGCTAAACTCCCCGCACCAACGACAAACATCCCTGAAAAGAGTGCGGTAATACTCAAAGCAATACTGATTGTGCCGAGATTACTATGATACGTATTCTGTAAGGCAGGCACCACATTCAATAGCGACTGAGCAAATAGCCAGAATGTAATGACCCCGAGTACAATCCCTAAAATTAACTTATTATCTCCTTGATACATTTGCGTCTTGTCTTGTTGAACCATACTTGTTCCTCCTAAGCTTTCAATAAGATATATGGGCGGTTGCTGATGTTCGTAACTTTTAAGATAGTGATAGGAATCAATCCAATTCAGCTATTTTCCCACCACAACAACTGATATATCTTATGCGCTGCTCACATTAATTTTTAAAAATAGCAGTTGATAGAACAACAAGTATTACAATGCGATGAATCTGCTATTTCTAAGTTTTGAAATACATGATATATGCAACCTTATCACGTGTAAAGACACGTCATTTTGTCTCTATTGATCATGTGACTTCATACGTTAATAACACTTTAGCACATCTTTGAGAAAGATAGTTAGAAATATTATGATGTAAACGTATTCATTATGTAAATAAATTTAATTTATAAATAATAAAACATCACTATAAAAATGTATGCCACATCTAAACAACAGCAGAATAACTACATCGAATTTTTTCAATGTTCACTTTTATGTTACCTTATATTTAGGAATATTTTTGTTGGGAGAATATATTAATAAAGGGGATTTTTAATGACACCATATGTAATTATGTTCTTAATAACTATTTCAGTTATATCTTACATTCTTTACAACTTTATCAAGGATCAACCTATTATAAATGTTTTCATAGCTATCATGATACAATCGATTTTATTATTTATCATAAGGTTCTTTTGGTTGAAGCAATCATTGAGTGATTCATTTGCATTATCTTTTGATTTATTAACAATCATTATAGCGATCATATATTATATTTATAAAATTAAGAAAAAGAAGAAAAAAACATTGGACTCTTGAGACAATAACAGTGCTAAACACGGAGCACCTTTCCTATTCTTATGTATTACACAACCAAGCTTCTACATCTTCTTACACTTTAAGAACTTGAATACTTTTATTTTTAGTCGTTTTAATATATCATTACACATAGGTGCATCATGTCTCCTCTTTATTTTTTTGTTTAGTCACTTAAAATTATAGAGGCATGAGCGCTTTTTTTGTATCAAAATGATTTAAAAAACAAAAAGGGCGGGATAGCAGTTCATGCCATCCCACCACAAAAGATTAAGACCCTAAAAAACACAAAAAACCTCGCAACTTCAACAAGCTGCGAGGTTTGATATATCTTACGCTTCGTCTTTAACGAATGGTAATAATGCCATATGACGTGCGCGTTTGATAGCTGTTGTCAACATACGTTGATATTTAGCTGAAGTACCTGTCACACGACGTGGCAAAATTTTACCACGTTCTGAAATGAAACGTTTTAATAATTCAGTGTCTTTGTAGTCGATGTGTGTAATACCGTTTGCTGTGAAGTAGCAAACTTTTTTACGACGACGACCACCTCTTCTTGGTCCACCTGCCATGATGTGTGCCTCCTTCCTGTTCAATATTTTTATTGTTCCGTTCGTTTTTTAAAATGGTAAATCATCATCACTAATGTCTATTGGCCCGTTCGCATTCGCAAATGGGTTGTCATTACGTGGTGACTGATTGTTTTGATATGACGAATTTTGGCCTTGCTGTTGTCCACCGAAACTTTGTCCATAACTTTGGAAGTCGTTTCCATGGTTTGGACTATTTTGTGCGTGTCGTTGATTCGCTGATTTTGGCTCAAGGAATTGAACACTATCACAAACAACTTCAGTGACATAGACGCGTCGGCCTTCTTGGTTTTCGTAACTGCGTGACTGTAAGCGACCATCAACACCTGCAAGGCTACCTTTGAATAAGAAATTATTAACATTCTCAGCTTGTTTACGGAAAACAACGCAGTTAATAAAATCTGCTTCACGTTCCCCTTGCGCATTCGTAAACGTACGATTCACTGCGAGAGTAAAAGTCGCTACACTTACGCCTGAGGGTGTCGTTCTGTATTCAGGATCTTTTGTTAATCGACCTACTAATACAACTCTGTTAATCATGCTTCACGCCCCCATTAAAATTCTATTACTTTTCTTCGTCTTCACGAACAACAATGTAACGAATGATATCGTCATTGATTTTTGCTAAACGTTGGAATTCGTCAGTCGCTGTGTTGTTTTCAGTTTGGATACGTACGATGTAGTAGTAACCATCTTTGAAATCTTCAATCTCGTAAGCTAAGCGACGTTTACCCCAGTCTTTCGTTTCTAATACTTCAGAACCGTCAGAAGCTAAAATTCCGTTGAAACGTTCAACAACTGCTTTACGTGCATCTTCCTCGATGTTAGGACGAACGATGTACATTACTTCATATTTTCTCATTGTATATTTGCACCTCCTTGTGGTCTATGCGGCTTGTTACGCTTTTGCAACAAGCAAGGAATAATTTTCATTACTCACATTTCAAAATTGTATCATACCCCTACCTTTTTGACAATCATGAACCTTCTATATTTTAGATTTTATTGTGATAGCCAAAAAAATCACTCCTTTCATCTTTAAGTAAAGTCATGAAAGAAGTGAAAATTTATTATCCATGTCATCCAACAGTATTAACAACAAGTGATGTATTCCTTACACTTTTCCATACTGTCAGATAAATTAATATGAAGTTTTTCGTCTTATACATTGAAACGGAAATGCACGACGTCGCCATCCTGCATAATATATTCCTTACCTTCAAGGCGCATTTTACCCGCTTCTTTCGCCCCTTGTTCGCCATTATTGTTGACGAAATCATCGTAGCTTGTCACTTCCGCACGAATGAAGCCACGCTCGAAGTCTGTGTGGATGATGCCGGCACATTGTGGCGCTGTCATGCCTTCTTTAAATGTCCACGCACGCACTTCTTGTACACCTGCTGTGAAATATGTCGCAAGTCCAAGTAAGTCGTATGTCTTGCGGATCAAACGGTGTAAACCAGGCTCTTCAATGCCTAATTCTTCTAAGAACATTTCTTTGTCTTCATCATCGAGTGTCGCAATTTCTTCTTCAATTTTAGCACTGATTACGATGACTTCTGAATCTTCTTTCGCTGCGTACTCACGAATTGCTTGTACTTTGTCATTTTCTGCATCATTGACTTCATCTTCGCCGACATTCGCAATATAAAGCATCGATTTAGACGTTAATAGGTGTGCTTGGTTCACATATTTTTGATCTTCTTCGTTAAATTCTAAGCTACGCACTGGCTTACCATCTTCCAGCGCTTCTTTGATTTTGCTTAAAATACGCACTTCATTCATTGCTGTTTTGTCTTTTTGGCGCGCCATTTTTTCAATACGTGGTAAGCGTTTCTCTACTGACTCAAGGTCTGCGAGCACAAGTTCCATATTGATGACTTCAATATCTTCAATCGGATTCACACGACCGGCAACATGCGTCACGTTGTCGTCGTCGAATGCACGTACCACTTGGCAAATGGCATCTACTTCACGAATGTGTGATAAGAATTTATTACCAAGACCTTCCCCTTTTGAAGCACCTTTTACGATACCCGCAATATCCGTAAATTCAAAAGTTGTCGGTAAAGTTTTCTTTGGATTGACAATTTCTGCTAACTTATCTAAACGCTTATCTGGTACTTCTACAATACCTACGTTAGGATCAATCGTCGCAAAGGGATAGTTAGCTGCTAACGCACCTGCCTTTGTAATTGCGTTAAATAGCGTAGACTTCCCTACGTTCGGTAAACCTACAATACCCGCTGTTAAAGCCATTATTCATTCTCCTTATCTTGCATACTCGCAGACTCGAGTACGGTTTTTAATTTTTTATTGAATGTTTGACGTGGCAACATAATACTTCTCTGACAAGCTTCACATTTAATACGAATATCCGCGCCCATGCGAATAATCTTGAAGCGATTCGTGCCACATGCATGTTGTTTCTTCATCTTTACTATATCATTTAAACCATATTTTGCAGACACGTGCGTCACGCCACCTTTCATTTATGGTTGCTCGTTGTTTTGTTGATACATTTGAACAAGTGTAGGTGCTGGTGCCTTAATGCCTTCTACTTGGAAAAAGTCTTTCAGTTCACGGCGTAAAATACGCGCACCTGTGAAGTTCTCACCCGGTAATGTTTCACCCGCAATACGAATGCTGACTTCATATGCGTTCACCGCATCGACACCCAAGACTTCCGGCGCCTCTAAAAATAAGTCATACTTCTTTGGAATCCCTTTAAGAAATTGATTCATTCTTTTCTCAACTTTTTCAAGGTTTTCATCGATAGAAACAGGAATATTAATAATTGCGACACCATTTGTTACAGAGTAGTTCGTTACTTCACTCATTGTACCATTAGGAATCGTAGAAAGCTCACCTGTAATCGACAAAATACGTGTGGAACGTAAGCCAATTGCTTTTACAGTTCCTTCTGCGATTGGTGCGCCGCTATTTTTAATACTGACATAGTCACCGACATCAAACTGGTTCTCAAAAATGATGAAAAAGCCTGTAATAATATCTTTCACTAATGTTTGCGCACCAAAACCGATTGCTAAACCAACAACACCGGCACCGGCTAAGATACTTTCAACACTGATACCGAATTTACTTAAAATTGTCGTTAATGTAATAAACCATACGAGGTATCCGACTGCATTTTGAACGAGTGTAATCAATGTATGCGAGCGTTTAGCACGACTCGTTCTGCCTGCATTACTATTTACTTTGAAGAATTGTTCAATTACTTTATTCAAAATACGCGTTACGATAAATGCTGCTAGGACGTATATCCCAACAATGACTAACTGTGTTAAAAGATTTGAATAAGTCTCTGGTTCAAGAAATGGTTGAATCATTCCTTTAATAATAGACTCAAATTTTTGCATAATGATATCCTTTCTTTCAATTGATATGGCTATGTTTGTTTCAACAACTGAATCAGTCGTCGATAATCCGCTTCTGAATGAAATGTAAATGTCACTTGTCCTTTGTTTTGTTTTGTCGCAATTTCTACTGATGTGCCATACTGCTCACTTAACTGTTGTTCGTGTTGACGAATAAGTTTTGGTTTCTTGGTTGTTGTTTGTGCAGTCTGATGATCTGGTGATGACTGTGTCTCAGCAACACGCTGTTCTAAGTAGCGAACACTCCAAGACTCCCGGACGGCTAAATCTGCGTATCGACGCATCTTTTCAGGGTCTTTCAATCCTAACAAAGTACGTCCATGTCCACCTGACAATGTGCCTTCTCGTATCAATTGGCGAATAGATGTTGGCAACTTTAACAAACGCAACATATTTGCGATATACGGACGTGATTTGCCTAGTCTTTCTGCTACTGCTTGTTGTGTCATATGGTGTGCTTCCATCAATTGCTGATAGCTCTCTGCCTCCTCAACTGGATTCAAGTTCTCCCGCTGTAAGTTCTCAATAATGGCCAGTTCTCTCATTTCGTGATCTGTCATCTCTCGAACAATTGCTGGAATGTGTGTGAGACCTGCTTGTTCACTTGCCCGATAACGGCGTTCTCCTGCGACAATGTAATATCCTTGAATGGACTGTGTAACAACAATTGGTTGTAATACACCATGTTGCACAATAGACTGTGAAAGTTCTAATAACTTGTCAGGATCGAAATTTTTTCGTGGCTGATAGGGATTTGGACGTATTTCAATCAAAGGTAACATTTTGACTTGTTCATCTCTTGACTTAGGTGTCACATCTGACATTTCATTCACCTACTCTCACAAAAAATTTGACTCTTCTATTTTACTGGTTGCGCCCTAGATAGACAAGGGATAGCCGTCATATTCTAGTTCGAAAAAATAACTGTCTAATCATAATTTTCAGAAAAATGTGTTGACAAGATTTTTTGAGTCGTGTAAAGTGTGATTTACCAAAACGAAACACACAATATTCGAAACACTGTAAAAAGGAAAGTAGAACGTTCCCTGCGATTACAGAGAGTCTTCATTTGCTGAGAGAAGATGTTGAAAGCACGTTTGAAAATGGCCTTGGAGTGTTGATACCAATATGAGGTATCACCGGGTTCGCCCGTTATAGCGATACAGTATTAACATGTTGTTAAGTGGCGTACTGGAATTCCACGTATACACCCTCACAGTATACGCATACTCTAAAGTACACGATACAACTTGGCGTACTGAAAGAGGTTGCTTTAGTGATGAAGCAACGAACAAAGGTGGTACCGCGAACGAAGCTTTCGTCCTTTATATTCCGATCAACGAATCGGCTATAAAGGACGGAAGCTTTTTTATTTTGTTTTAGGAGGTTATATCACGATGAAAGCAACTGAACTGGCACAAATTGCTCTAACAGATGATTGTACAGGCGCAATCGCAAATCCTATTTATCTATCTACTGCGTATGCACATCCAGAACTCGGTGCATCAACAGGTTATGATTATTCGCGAACGAAGAATCCAACGCGCAATGCTTTTGAAGAAGCGTTCGCAGCGATTGAAGGCGGTATTGCCTCTTTTGCAACAGCGAGCGGCATGGCAAGCATCCAATTAATCTGCAGTTTGTTCAAACCTGATGATGAAGTACTCGTGTCATATGACTTGTACGGTGGTACTTTCCGCTTATTCCAATACTATGAACAACAATATGGTGTGACATTCAAATACGTACACTTTGAAGACATAACAGAAGTTGCAGCACATATCAATACGAATACACGTGCATTTTTTATTGAACCGATATCGAATCCACTCATGATTGCGATTGACTTAAAACCGTACTATACACTCGCGCAACAACACGGTATTTTGACAATTATCGACAATACATTTTTAACGCCTTACTTATCAACACCACTCAAAGACGGCGCAGACATTGTTTTACACTCTGCAACGAAATATATCGGTGGTCATAACGATGTGCTTGCCGGTGTCGTATCGGTTAAAGATGACACTCTCGCTGAACAGTTAGGTGTGTTACACAACATGATTGGTGCAACTCTATCACCTTTCGATAGTTATTTATTACAACGAGGACTTAAAACTTTGCATTTACGTGTGGAACGCTCGGAAAGTAATGCACAACGACTCGCTGAACGATGTCGGACATTACAAGAAATTGATGAAGTCCTTTATAGCGGACAAACTGGCATGTTGAGTTTAAGGCTAGCAGAAGGCTACTCAGTTGCTGCACTGCTCAAGCACATTAAAGTTTGCCGCTTCGCTGAGAGCTTAGGTGGAACTGAAACATTTATTACGTTCCCTTACACACAAACACATGTGGATATGCCTGACGCCGAAAAAGACAAACGTGGCATTGATCAACAACTCATCAGACTTTCTATCGGAATAGAAGGCTATGAAGATATTGAAAATGACCTGATTCAAGCATTAACAAAATCAAGAGAGGACGTGCCTGTATGACTTTAACAAAGCAAACACAATTAATTCATGACAGCAAACATGACCCGACATATCAAAGTGCGAACCAACCACTCTATTATTCGTCGACCTTTCGCCAAACTCAACTTGGTGGCAATGCACATTATGACTATGCACGGAGCGGCAATCCAAACCGTGAAAACCTCGAAACAAAGCTTGCACAACTGGAAAATGCCAAGCATGGCTTTGCTTTCAACTCAGGTATCACAGCCATTACAGCCGTCTTCCTCACACTGAAGTCAGGCGATCATGTCATCTTACCTGATGATGTCTATGGCGGAACATTCCGCTTAACTGAACAAATACTATCAAAATTCAATATTTCATTTACAACCGTCAATGCTGAAAAACCATCGGAAATCGAACGTGCCATTCAACCAAATACACAGTTGATATATATTGAAACACCTTCAAATCCACTATTCAAGATTACCGACATTCGGGCAGTCGCCAATATTGCACGACGTCATCAATTGCGAGTTGCAGTGGACAATACGTTTATGACGCCGCTCGGACAGCAACCTTTGGATTTAGGCGCTGACATCGTCATTCATAGTGCTACAAAGTTTTTAAGTGGTCATAGTGATGTCATTGCAGGAGCAGTCATCACAAACGATGACGCCATCGCTGAAGCACTTTATCTTATCCAAAATGGTACGGGTACAGCCCTATCTGTATACGATAGTTGGACATTAACACAACATCTCAAAACGCTCGATGTTCGCTTCAAACAATCAGTAGCGAGTGCGACAAAAATCCAATCATTCTTGTCCACACATCCTGCTGTTGCTGAAGTGTATTACCCGGGAAATAGCGACACACACTTACAACAAGCCCATCATGGCGGCGCAGTACTTGGCTTCCGTTTAGCAGATGAAACGAAGGCACAACAATTTGTCGATGCACTCTCTATCCCGCTCGTTTCAGTCAGCTTAGGCGGTGTGGAAACTATCTTATCGCATCCAAATACAATGTCACACGCTGCGATTCCACAGAATATTCGTGAAGCACGTGGGATTACATTTGGCCTTTTCCGATTAAGTGTAGGCTTAGAGAACGTCCATGACCTCATCTCAGACTTAGATGATGCATTAAAGGAGGTATACGATGAGTCGATTATTAAACACATTGAAGCACAAAGTTCTAGTGGCTGACGGTGCAATGGGAACAATCCTTTACTCTGAAGGGTTGGATACTTGTCCAGAAGCTTATAATCTCACACATCCTGAAAAAATCGAACAAATTCATCGCTCATATATTCAGGCAGGCGCCGATGTTATTCAGACAAATACGTATGGTGCAAACTTTGAGAAGTTGAAACAGTTTGGCTTGGAGCACAAGGTCAAAGCGATCCATGAAGCTGCCGTTGATATTGCGAAACGTGCTGCTAACGATGAAACCTTTATACTTGGAACAGTCGGTGGTTTTCGTGGTGTCAAACAAGGCGAACTCTCACTCTCTGCCATTCTATATCACACAGAAATTCAAGTAGATACTCTCGTCCATGCTGGCGTTGATGGTCTGTTATTTGAAACATATTACGACTTAGAAGAGTTGCTCAAAGTCATCAAAGCAACACGTGCACGCTTTACTGATATCCCAATCATTGCACAGTTGACCGCTTCAAATACAAACTACTTGATTAACGGTACGGAGATTAACGACGCCCTGCAACAAGTGACTGCTGCAGGTGCCAACATTGTCGGTCTTAACTGTCACCATGGTCCGATGCATATGAAAAATTCATTCAGTCATATCGCCTTACCAGAGCGTGCGTATCTATCCTGCTATCCGAACGCAAGCTTACTCGATATTGACAATGACACGATTAAATATAGTAACAACGCACAATACTTCGGTGATACAGCTGAACAGCTCATCCAAGAAGGCGTTCGACTCATCGGTGGCTGTTGTGGTACGACACCTGAACACATTCGTCATATCAAGTCGTCTGTGGCATCGTTAAAACCGATTAACGAAAAAAAAGTCATTCCAATCCATAAACAGCGAGAGAAAAAGAAAAAAACTTCACAACGGCTCACATTGGCTGAACGTGTACGTCAACGTCCAACGATTATTGTTGAACTTGATACACCAAAACATCTTGATACAACGCGCTTTTTCGAGAATGTTAAAGCACTAGATGAGGCACAAATTGACGCTGTGACGTTAGCGGATAATTCACTGGCAACCGTTGGTGTTTCAAATATTGCAGCAGCCAGTCTTATCAAACAACAATTCAATATTGAGCCACTCGTACACATTACCTGCCGAGATCGCAACTTGATCGGTTTACAGTCTCATCTACTCGGTCTGTCACTTCTCGGTATCCATGAAATATTAGCCATCACTGGAGATCCTTCAAAAGTTGGACATCTCCCCGGTGCGACCAATGTATACGATGTGAACTCAAAAGGATTGACTGAACTTGCACTACGCTTTAATAGGGGGATTAATTCTAATGGCGATGCGCTAAAGACAGAAACACACTTTAACATCGCAGGGGGATTTGATCCACATGTCCGAAATATCAAAGCCGCTGTACGCAAAATGGAAACAAAAATTGAAAGCGGCATGCATTATTTCATTACACAACCTGTATTTACTAAAGAGAAAATTACTGAAATTTATGAAGCAACAAAACATCTAGATGTACCTATCTTCATCGGTATCATGCCTATCACCAGCTACAAAAATGCCTTATTCTTACATAACGAGGTGCCCGGCATCAAGATGTCTGAAGATGTACTTGCACAATTTGAAGCTGTTGCAGGTGATAGAGATGCCACTTATGCGCTTAGCTTATCACTCTGCAAATCATTGATAGATGAAGTCCATCGCCATTTCAATGGACTGTATCTCATCACACCATTTGAGCGGGTCGATTATTCACTGGCGCTCGCCGAATACTCAAAATCTATTACAAATGATAATCAGGAGGCTATATTATGACAATTAAAACAACAAACTTAGGATTCCCAAGACTTGGACGCAAACGTGAATGGAAAAAAGCTATCGAAGGTTACTGGAACGGTAAAATCACAAAAACAGAACTTGATGACACACTTCAAGATTTACATCGTGAAAACTTACTTTTACAAAAAAATCATCAACTCGACAGTGTACCAGTGGGTGACTTCTCACTTTATGATCACATTCTCGATACATCATTATTATTCAACATTATTCCTGAGCGCTTTCAAGGTCGTGACGTAGACGATGACTTACTATTCGATATCGCACGTGGTAATAAAGAGCACGTTGCAAGTGCACTGATCAAATGGTTCAATACGAACTACCACTACATCGTACCTGAATGGAACAATGTGACACCGAAAGTCAGCAAAAACACATTGCTTGAGCGCTTCAATTATGCGAAGTCACTCAATATCTCTGCACACCCTGTCATTGTTGGCCCGATTACATTCGTAGCATTATCTAAAGGTGGCGACCAATCTTTTGAAGAGAAGGTACGTACATTATTACCTCTTTATATCGAAGTATTCGAATCACTTGTTCAAGCAGGCGCAGAATTGATTCAAGTGGATGAACCCATTTTAGCGACAGATCAAGGTACAGCACTTGAAGCGGTCACTCAAGATACTTATAAAGCATTTGCGGATGCGGAACTCGCTGATAAGCTCATTATCCAAACATACTTTGAACGTGCAAACGTGAAGTTTTTAAGTAGCTTGCCTGTGAAAGGACTCGGCTTAGACTTCGTACATGACCATGGTCATAACTTAGACCAAATTAAAAACGGTGATTTTGATGCTTCAAAAACATTATTTGCAGGTATTATCGATGGCCGTAACGTGTGGGCAGCAGATGTCGAAGCGAAAAAAGCGTTAATTGAAACACTCACACAATATACAGATGACCTATACATCAACCCATCATCATCATTACTTCACGTTCCAGTATCATTAGATGATGAGACATTAGATAGCGACATTCGTGACGGTTTAAGCTTTGCGACTGAAAAACTCAATGAACTCGATGCCTTAAAACGCTTATTCAATCAAGACGACACAACAAAATTCGATACATTGGCTGAACAATATGCACGTTTCCAACAACAAGATTTTAAAAATTTAGACTATGATTTCGACAGTGTACGTTCACAACGTGCCTCAGCATTCGAAGTACGTAAAGCAGCACAACAAGAAAGACTGAACTTACCAGACTTACCAACAACAACAATTGGGTCATTTCCACAATCACCTGAAGTGCGTAAATACCGTGCGGATTGGAAAAATCAACGCATTACAGATGAAGCATATGACACATTCTTAAAAAATGAAATTAAACGCTGGATCGATATCCAAGAAGACATCGGACTTGATGTATTCGTACACGGTGAATTCGAGCGTAATGACATGGTTGAATTCTTTGGAGAAAAACTACAAGGTTTCTTAGTAACGAAGTTCGGTTGGGTACAATCATACGGTTCTCGTGCTGTAAAACCACCAATCATTTATGGCGATGTAAAATGGACAGCACCATTAACAGTTAAAGAAACAGTATATGCACAAAGCCTGACTGATAAGCCTGTTAAAGGCATGCTCACAGGTCCTGTCACAATCTTGAACTGGTCGTTCGAACGCGTCGACATTCCACGTGAAACAGTGCAAAACCAAATCGCACTCGCAATTAACGAAGAAGTGTTAGCACTTGAAGAAGCAGGTATCAAAGTCATTCAAGTAGACGAGCCTGCATTACGTGAAGGTCTACCACTTCGCAAAGAGTTCCATGAAGATTACTTACGCAACGCAGTTCATAGCTTTAAGTTAGCAACATCATCAGTGGAAGACCATACGCAAATTCACACACATATGTGTTATTCACAGTTCGGTCAAATCATCCATGCAATTCATGAACTGGATGCTGATGTTATCTCAATTGAAACATCACGTAGTCATGGTGACTTGATTCAGGACTTTGAAGATATCAACTACGATCTCGGTATTGGTCTTGGTGTTTATGACATCCATAGTCCACGTATTCCAACAGAAGATGAAATAACAACAGCGATTAACCGTGCCTTACAACAGATCGATCGCTCTCTCTTCTGGGTCAACCCAGACTGCGGATTAAAAACACGTAAAGAAGATGAAGTAAAAGCTGCACTGACTGTCCTTGTCGATAGCGCTAAAAAACTTCGAAACGCATAATGATGATTCATATTCAGAAAGGGGCTTGCCTATGACAAACCCATTATGGAAACAACTTCAAACACTCAAAACAACACGTTGGATTGACTTAACACATACCTTCAATGCGGACTCCCCTCACTTCTCCGCATTTGAAGGGGCACGTGTTAAAACACCCTTCACTGTTGAAAAGGATGGCTTTTTCGTCCAAGAATGGTCATTCGTCACACAGTATGGGACGCACATCGATGCACCGATACATTTTGTAGACAATCAACGCTACTTGCATGAACTTCATCTGAAAGAACTTGTCCTTCCCCTAATCGTATTAGATTTTTCAGATGAAGTAGCTAAGGATGCAGACTTCCGTCTCACACGAGCGCATATCGAACAGTGGGAAGCGGAAAATGGCGCCATTGAACCTGATACCTTTGTCGCCTTTCGCAGTGACTGGTCCAAACGCTGGCCAAATCATAAAGCATTCGAGAACAAAGATGCGGACGGTAACCAACATCTGCCTGGTTGGTCGCTCGATGCCCTCAAATATCTATTAGAAGAACGCCATGTAAAGGCGATAGGTCATGAAACATTTGATACGGATGCTTCTGTTGACATCGCCAAACATGGAGACATTATTGGTGAACGCTACGTTCTTGGTCAAGATCGTTACCAAATCGAACTCTTGACCAACCTAGATCAACTGCCAGCACGTGGTGCCGTGATTTACAATATCGCCCCAAAACCCGATCACGCACCCGGCTTCCCCGTTCGTAGTTTCGCCATTGCCCCTCAATAATATACAAACAAGGTACACATTCCCCGCTGTGTACCTTGTTTTCTTATATTAAGTTGTTCGAGCAACCGTCATGACAACACCTATTAATGTAATGATACCACCTACTATTGCGAAAAAAGTTGGGATTTCTCCTAAAAGAATATAAGAGATAATTAATGCGGCAACTGGTGTTAAATATAGTGAAAGCGTTGCGTCAGACACGCCAACTTTTTGAATCGTATATGCTAATGCAATATATGGTATCACCGTTGGACCAACACCTAAATAACAAAGCGCTATCACAGTATTGATATGTGCCTGTTGTAGGTCATCGAGACTTCCCGGTAGCCATACCAACATAAACAAACCTCCAGCGATCATTGTATATATTGTCAAAGAGATAAATCCGTACTTTTCAAGTAATGATTTCTGAAATGTAAAGTAAATACTTTCACTGAATGAAGCAATTAAAATCAACAAAATACCCCACACAAGACTTGTTAATGATGTATCATTTGCCAAAGAAATTAACGCAACACCTAGAAATGCGATGATAGACCCTATCCAAGCAACCATAGGAAATGAATCTTTTAGAAAACATGCCGCTAGTATCGCTGAGAAAATAGGCGTTGTTGATACAAGTAAGCTTGCTATTCCTGCACTCACATATTTTTCACCGATACTCAAAGTCGTATGATATACTGCAAAACCACAAAAACCGAGAAATAAGATGTGTGGGATATCTTTTACATCTGGGAATGATAACTTTTTAATGCTAGCTATCAGTAACATCATCATACTAGCAATTACTAATCTCAGCGTCGACAAATGTACCGCTTCAAAATCTTGTAACGCCACCTTAATGACTGGAAAAGCAGATGCCCATAATGTAATCGTGACTCCAAATGCAACATATATCGTCCAAGTATACTGATGTCTATTCATTAATATCAGCTACTACAGTTTGTTGATAATCGATTAGTATCACTGATCTTGCACCTGATAAATTATCTTTTCCTTTTTTAACCGGACTCACATAATGACTTACCTTCCTATCATATACTCCGTATGATTCGAGAGGATTTTGTAATTCAAACACTTCTTTTAGGTCATTTTGATCAATATTTTCTAATGTGTTACCAATAGCACTAGGAACTGCTATTGCATTAATACCACCAAGTATGTTTTTTCTTTCTATTAAGTGTGCAAAAGTAAATGGTTCACCATCTTGATGAAAAGAATTTGGTGATGAAATAGCTTCGTCATCTGCAGTTTTTACATAAAGTTTTACAAAGTGAACACCTACATGGATTGGTAAAATTTTGTCAACTTCATTCCAAAAAGTTTCTTTATAGTCATGTAATATAATCTTGTTTAATAGTTTATTATTCCTAATCTTTTTGTCTATAGCATGAAATTCTCTGTATGAATCTGGATGTTCAGGGTTAAACTTACCTTGAAAATAAGCAGCATAGTCAAAACCCTCTTTATTTATAGTTGGAAGCCAATAAATCTCTTCTGTACCTGGTAAAATAATTGCTCTTGAGTAGGTTCTATAACGATTTGAATCTGGTGCATAATTATCTAACGGTAGTTTGTTGAAATATTCTAATATCTCATTATAGTCATAACTTAAACCTTCATATTTCAAGCTCTTCATCAAATCATATCGTGAATAACCAAATTTTTTCATATCATTCATACGAACACTTCCTTAAAATAGTATGTTCTCATATTAATGAAGCTGTTCTATAATGAGTACAACCAATTAACTGGAAATTTACCCAACCAATCTTCAAGGAGGTGCGAACAATTAAATATAAAGACATTGCAACATATATTCGTGACAAAATCATCAGTGGTAATTGGTTTTATGGTATGAAAATTCCTTCTCAAAGACAACTGGCCAACCAATTCCACGTCAATAGGGTTACAATTATCAAAAGTATTGAACTATTAGAAGCAGAAGGATTTATTTATACAAAACAAGGAAGTGGGACTTATGTCAATAACTATCTCAATGAAGATGTTAAGACACAAAAATGGTCTGACATGATGGCATGGTCATTAAGTGCAAGAAATCAGTATACTGTGCAACTTATTAATAAATTAGAAACAGATACAACTTATATCCATATCAGTAAAGGAGAACTCGGCAAAGATTTAATACCGCATATTGCATTGAAACAAGCTATGACAGCAGTATCTCGTTATATTGGCGACTTATCGTTTGGCTATTATAACGGTTATGGTTATGATCACCTAAGAGCATTGATCGCTCAACGTCTACGTAACCAAGGAATAAATGTTACTCAAGATAATGTGCTCATTACATCCGGTGCCTTACATGCCATTCAACTGATTACAACTGGTTTTTTAAGTCGTCATACGGTCATCCCATCCCATGCACCTTCATATATTGATTCCACATCTCTTTTTAGTAGTCTTCATTCTAAAAACATCAAGATACCATACAATACTTTTCAACATTTTCATCGTATGATTGAACAACTCCCCAGTCACCAAGACAAAGCACTCTATATTCAACCAACATTCAATAACCCAACAGGTCAGTCACTTTCAGAACACACCAAAGAAGCAATAGTTAAATATTGTGAATGCCATCATATTCCTATTATTGAAGACGATATCTATCAAGACATTTGGTTTAAACACTCAGAAAATACACCCATGAAAGTACTAGATCAGCATGGTACTGTGCTTCATATTAGTAGTTTTTCAAAATCCATTGCTCCCGCCCTTCGCATCGGTTGGATCGTTGCATCAGAAAAAATCATTGAACAATTAGCGGATATTCGTATGCAGAACGACTACGGCTCAAGTATTTTATCGCAAATGGTCATCTATGAAATGTTAAAAAATGGTGCCTACGATCAACACTTACAAAAACTGCGGAATGTCTTAAAAATAAAGCGTAACGCAATGTTAAAAATTTTAGACCAGTATTATACTGATATAGCAACATGGAAAATTCCAGAAGGTGGCTTCTTTGTATGGCTCACTTTTACAAACAATATAAATATCAAACAACTCTTTACAACACTTATTGATAAAGAAAAGATACTCATCAATCCCGGTTTTATATATGGTAGTCAAGAGAACACCATACGCCTTTCATACGCTTACGAAAGTATTGATAATATTACTTTCGCATTGAAGAAGATACGTCAATACTTGTAATTGTATTTTTCATCAACTTATGTTACACTACAAATAACAAGAATACTTGCATTTGAAGCACCAAATCCCCTTACTATGCCAGTAGTAAGGGGATTTTTAGTGTGGCTTAGTCACCTATTTTTACTTTTCATCGCGTTTTCGAAGCCAATGCGAAAAAAGCGCAATGATACAACCACTAATAACAGCAGTTGTGATATGAACAAGAATACTTGTCATCTTCAGCACCTCCTCTCTACGTCAAGTTTGACGCCCGAGAGATAGGCGACACTTTTATTATATCAGCATCAAAAAAAGATTAATATAGTTATTAAATTTTCCACAATAACAAACAACGGACAGCAACACCTTCTCTCTAATGGGTTACTGTCCGTTGTATTTATTTTCGATAGATTTTCAAACGAATCTCATAGTAGTCATCATGATCTTGTTCTTTTTGTTCGAACTTAATACCGTTTGCGCGGATTTCTAATAAGCTATCAGCAATAATGTCACGTGCTGCAGATATATCATGTACGATTTCTCGCGCTGTTTCATCAGTGCCTCCTGTGGCCACAACTTCTGTCTTAGCCGCTTCTTTCAACTTGTCTTCAGTCTGTTTGACATTCAACTGTTGTTTCACGATCAAACGCAACATCTCTTCCTGACGCTCTGCTGACAAGCCAACAAGTGCTCTGCCATGACGTTCCGTAATTTGGTGATCACGGATTGCTTGTATGACACATGGTGTTAGTTTCAACAACCGCAACTTGTTGGCGATAAAGCTCTGACTTTTTCCAACACTTTTTGCGAGTTCTGCTTGTGTAATACCTTCAAACGCTAAGAGTTTCTTGTACGCTTCAGCTTCTTCTACTGCCGACAAGTTTTCACGCTGAATATTTTCAATCAACGCAACAACTGCTGTTTCTTCATCATCAAGCTGACGTACAAGTACTTCCGCTTCAGTCATCTGATTCATCTGTAAAGCACGAAAGCGACGTTCTCCTGCGATAATCTCATACATATTTTCTTCAATCGGGCGCACGACGATTGGCTGTAATAAGCCGTGCTCACGAATAGATTCCGCAAGTTCTTCAATACGTGCACGATCAAATGTCTGACGTGGCTGATAACGGTTCGGAACGATGCGCTCTATGCGAATCGTCTCAACACCGTGACGCTCTGTTTCTGATACTTCTAATAATGCATCTTTATTTTTAAGTCCAAACAACTTGGAAAAGGGCTTCTTCATACGCATCTCTCACTTTCAGCTATTGCTATTCAACGAGTGGCGCTTTATTGGGTGTACCTGGTTTGCGCGGATACTTCTTCGGCGTCTGACTGCGCTTCTGAATTTTGATGATCTGACGTTCCCCCGCCTCTTCTGGCAACGTGAAACCAAATACGTCTTCTACACGACCACCTAAGACTCCAATCGCAAAGCGTGCTTCATCCAGTTCTTCTTGACCTTTTGAAGACTTCAATGCCATAAAGAGTCCATGCTTTTTAACAAGTGGTAAGCAGAGTTCACTCAATACAGACAATCTTGCTACGGCACGTGCTGTAACGATATCAAAAGACGCCCGGTAGTCTTCATTTTTACCAAATGTTTCTGCACGATCATGCACGAAGCGTACACCTTCTAATTCTAACGCATCGGCCAATTGATTTAAAAACTGAATACGTTTGTTCAATGAATCTACAATGGTTACATGTAAATGTGGGAAGACAATTTTCAATGGAATACTTGGAAAACCAGCACCTGCACCAACATCACAGACGTGTAATGGCTCACTCAAGTCACAATAAAAGCTCAGTGTAATAGAGTCATAAAAGTGTTTCAAATAAACTTCATGTTTCTCTGTAATACTTGTCAGATTGATCTTGTCATTCCACGTTACAAGCATATCATAATATGTTTCAAATTGTTGTTTCTGTTTGTCTGACAACGTAATACCATGTTCATCTAATTGTTTCGCTAACCATTCTACACTCATTTATTTCACCCTTTGTATTTTCCCTTGTTCTAAATATACTAACAAGATAGAGATGTCGGCTGGGTTTACCCCAGAAATACGTGATGCTTGCGCAATATTCAACGGCTTCACTTCCGCTAACTTTTCACGTGCTTCAGATGCTAAACTATCAATCTTAGAATAATCTAGATCCTCTGGAATTTTTTTCTGTTCCATGCGTTTTACTTTATCGACTTGTTGTAAGGATTTATTAATATAACCTTCATATTTCGTTTGAATTTCAATTTGTTCTTCAACATCTGCTGATAAAACATGATCTTCTTCTAAAATTTCTAAGACCGTTTCATACGTCATCTCTGGACGACGCAACAATTCATTCGCCAAGATACCGTCTTTCAGGCGAGAACCACCTTCACGTTCAATAATCGCTTGCACACGTTCTGAAGGCTTAATACGTATCCCCGCTAAACGTGCCAATTCGTCTTTGATCTGTTCACGTTTTTCGTTAAATCGTGCGTAGCGTTCTTCCGTAATCAAACCGAGTTCATGACCGATATCTGTTAAACGTAAGTCTGCATTATCATGACGCAACAACAGACGGTACTCTGCACGAGAAGTTAATAAACGATAAGGTTCATTCGTTCCCTTCGTCACAAGGTCGTCAATCAGTACGCCGATATATGCGTCCGAACGACGTAAGATTTTTTCTTCCTTACCTAACACACGTCCAGCAGCGTTGATACCCGCCATCAAACCTTGTCCTGCAGCTTCTTCATAACCTGATGTACCGTTGATTTGCCCAGCTGTATAAAGGTTCTTAATCATTTTCGTTTCTAACGTCGGCCATAGTTGTGTTGGTACAATCGCATCATATTCAATCGCATATCCTGCACGCATCATATCTGCCTTCTCAAGTCCAGGAATCGTCGCAAGCATTTGACGTTGAACCGCTTCAGGCAAGCTCGTAGACAATCCTTGAACATATACTTCGTTCGTATTACGACCTTCTGGCTCTAAGAACAGTTGGTGACGTGGTTTATCATTAAAACGCACAAACTTATCTTCAATAGATGGGCAATAACGTGGCCCCGTTCCTTTGATCATACCCGAATACATTGCTGATAAATGCAAGTTATCATCAATGACCTTATGCGTCTCACCGTTCGTATACGTTAACCAACATGGCAGTTGATCCAAGATATATTCCGTTGTGTCATAGCTAAATGCACGGCCGACATCATCACCTGGTTGGATTTCCGTTTTGCTGTAATCAATCGTTTTCGCATTCACACGTGGTGGTGTACCCGTTTTAAAACGCACTACATCAAAACCAATCTCTCTCAGATGATCTGCCAATGTAATTGATGGCAATTGGTGGTTCGGGCCACTTGAGTACTTCAAGTTACCGAGAATGATTTCACCACGTAGGAACGTTCCAGTCGTTAAAATAACCGCTTCTGCACGATATTCTGTACCAACACTCGTACGAACACCCTTTACAGCGCCATCTTCAATGATCAGTTCATCAACCATCCCTTGCATCACTTCAAGGTTATCTTCGTCTTCTAACACACGTTTCATCTCTTGTTGATACAAAACTTTGTCTGCTTGTGCACGCAATGCACGAACAGCTGGCCCTTTCCCAGTATTCAACATACGCATTTGAATGTGCGTTTTATCAATTGTTTTCGCCATTTGTCCACCGAGTGCATCAATTTCACGGACGACGATTCCTTTTGCTGGTCCACCCACTGAAGGGTTACATGGCATGAATGCAATGTTGTCTAAATTTATTGTTAACATTAATGTACGTGCGCCGCGACGTGCAGAAGCCAAACCTGCTTCAACGCCTGAATGTCCCGCACCTACAACAATGACATCATATGTTTTAATCATTCGTATTCCTCCATACATTATTTTCCGAGACAGAATTGGCTAAAGAGCTGGTCGATTAGTTCTTCACTTGCTGATTCACCGATAATCTCACCGAGCAACTCCCATGTACGTGTTAGATCAATTTGTACCATATCCATTGGGATGCCTGACTCTGCTGCTTCTATCGCATCTTGAATTGCTTGTTTCGCTTGCTTTAATAATGAAATATGACGTGAATTCGACACGTACGTCATATCTTGATTTTGTATTGATCCATCAAAGAACAGATCACGAATTTGCAGTTCTAACGCATCAATTCCCTGCTGTGTCTGCATGGATGTTTCTATGAGTGGCTTGTCACCAATCATTTGTTTCACTTCATCGATATCGAGTTGACGTTCAAGGTCAGTCTTATTCACAATGACAATAACGTCTTCATTTTTTATCACTTCATAAAGTTGACGATCTTCTTGCGTAAGTGCTTCGTTGTTATTTAAAACAAACAAGATCAAATCTGCTTCCTGTAATGCCTTGCGTGAACGCTCAACACCGATACGTTCCACGATGTCTTCAGTTTCACGGATACCTGCCGTGTCGACCAACTTCAATGGCACGCCACGTACATTCACGTATTCTTCTAAAACATCTCGTGTCGTTCCAGCCACTTCTGTCACAATCGCCTTGTTAGACTGAATCAAGTTGTTCAACATAGAAGACTTCCCTACATTGGGCTTCCCAACAATGACAGTTGAAAGACCTTCACGCATAATCTTTCCTTGAACACCTGTATCAAGCAATTGTTGAATTTCTTGCTTGATTTGATGAGAACGTTCTAATAAAAAGTCTGTTGTCGCTTCTTCAACATCGTCGTATTCTGGATAATCGATATTCACTTCGACTTGCGCCAATACTTCTAAGATTGATTGACGTTGTTGTTGGATTAGCGTACTCAGTCGCCCTTCTATTTGATTCATCGCTACTTTAGACGCTCGGTCCGTCTTAGACCTGATAAAGTCCATCACTGCTTCAGCTTGAGATAAGTCGATACGGCCATTTAAAAAGGCACGCTTCGTATACTCACCCGGTTCAGCAATACGTGCACCGTGCGTCATCGTTAACTCTAGCACACGATTAATCGTTAAAATACCACCGTGACAGTTAATCTCAACAATGTCTTCTCTCGTAAACGTACGTGGTGCACGTAAAACGGAAACCATCACTTCTTCCACCACATCACCCGTCTCTGGATCAATGATGTGTCCGTAGTTAATTGTATGTGTTGGCACCTGTTCAAGCTTTTGTTTACCTTTATATAATTTATCTGCAATTGCGACTGCATCGTGTCCAGATAAACGCACAATGCCAATCGCACCTTCACCCATCGGTGTTGATATACTCGTGATTGTATCTAACTGTTCCACGTTCACGTGCCTCCTTTATCTCAAGTTGATTATGCCTTATTGTAAAATGTTTCAGTCCGAATTGCGACTATCCTGTTCAAACATTGTGAGAGTCACTACATTTTAGACTTCGGTTTGTCTGACGTCACACAAACCGAAGTCTAACCGCTATGGTATTCTCTTATTAAAAACCTTTGCAATCTTCAAGACATGCTCTAAACTCTTCTGTATCTCTTGTACCGACATATCTTTTGCAGGAAAGCGTGCAATCACAATCAAATCTTTCGGCAAAAAGTCCACCTTGTGCACTTTAAAGCACTCTCTAATACTTCGCTTAATACGATTTCGTGTGACTGCATTCCCTAGTTTTTTAGAGACGCTAATCCCCAGTCGAAAATGATCCGCTTGTTGTCGATCATAACTATAAACGACAAACTGGCGATTCGCGACTGATTTGCCATGTCGATAAATTGTTTGAAAGTCAGCATTCTTTTTAATTCGGTATGCTTTTTCCATTTACTATCACTCGTCTTTCTGATTATAACGTCTCTCTCTACTATCATTTATACTATATCCACTCTATACACCGTTATTTCACTCGTCGGGTAGACTCCCCTACCCTATTCATCACATCAGATGCACGATACTTTCGCAAAAAAAAGACCACTGAATAAGTCAGTGATCTTATGCTGATAAAACTTTGCGACCTTTACGACGACGACGCGCCAATACTTTACGGCCATTTTTAGTGCTCATACGTTTTCTGAAACCATGAACTTTACTATGTTTACGTTTGTTTGGTTGATAAGTACGTTTTACCATGCAAAACACCTCCGTCTCAATTCGTCCAATTATCTAATCATCACTCTAGATAAGTTAATTTTCGATTTCTACATTTAAAATAGAACTGTCTTTTAAATGAAATGTTTACATTTCAAGCAACTACTACAATATAACAAAATACAATTTGTAAATCAAGTATGATTTTTATAACTTCTATTATTTTGTATCCAACAAACTGAGAAAACTGATGAACAATCAAGTTTTATATAAGGAATCACACTCAACATAAAAATCTCACAAAATTGAATACCGGGTTTTATCTATTATTAATAGCACCCACTATTGAATCTCACAACTATCTACTTCATCATACTATGCATTCATATCTAAGTAATTACACAAAAATACTATCCACAGACAAAATTGAAACCGTTTGTAAGTTATCCACTTATGCACAAAGTGTTTATAAGAAACTGTGGATAATTATTTTCTCCCCACAATTTATCCAAATATCCACACACATTTTCACACCTATTTGACAGTCACATATGTTAAAAAGTATAATTGTGTGGATAAGTGCTTAGAACCCTTATATTATCTGGCTTTATACTTATCGCTTTTCCCCAATTATTCTGTGAATAACCAGCGTTGTATCTCTTTTCATCCACAGGGTGTGGATGAGTTTGTGGATAATTGTTCACAGCCTGTGTTTATTTATTTTTTCCAATGGGGATATTGTGAATAACTAAAATTTTATAGAGGAAGATGGCGTTAAAA